>JAFTUH010000040.1 GCA_017466375.1 Clostridia bacterium
TAGATTCTCTGACAAATAAAAAATCTTTTCTCCTTTGCTTACTTTTAATTAGCTTCGAAGCACTATTATTATATCATAGAAACATTTTTGTTACCATGGCGCATTAGTTGTTATTAATTCAACTACTGAAACGTAATTCTGCTTTAGTTTCAAAAGACCCGTGGGGGAATCGTGTCTCTTGCAGTTCGCTTTGCGAACTGCCGCGGCGCTCGTGTCAGGCCGAGGACGCAAGCGTCCTCGCGCAGATGGCGGCGGCCTTTTTGCCGCCATCTGCACCGTTCAGATTCCCCTCCGATCTTATCAAAAAAACAAGGCACTCCATTTGGAGTGCCTTATCTTTTTGGTGACCCGTGGGGGAATCGAACCCCCGTCTTCGCCGTGAGAGGGCGACGTCTTAGCCGCTTGACTAACAGGCCGTTTTTCAACTGCCCGTATAGTATACCACAACAAAGAGGGATTGTCAACACCTTTTTTCGCTTTTTTCAAAAAAATTTCTTTATTTATCCCGCTATGCAGCGATCAGTCTGCCATCGGCGTTCCGTCCGGATGGAACAGCGGCAAAGGATTCAGATAAATCAGATCTTCCCTGCTCTGCGCATCTCCCTCGGCAAGGATCGCCATCTTTCCGACGATCACGCCGCCGGCGGCATCGACCAGCTTCTCCACCGCCTTCAGCGACTCACCCGTGGAGATCACATCATCCACAATCAGCACACGCTTTCCGCGCATGAGATCCGCATCCGCTCCGTCAAGGTACAGCTTCTGCTCGCCCTCCGTCGTGATCGAATTAACCGTGACCTCAAACACGCTCGTCATGTACAGCTTTGCCTTTTTGCGCGCGATAAAGTACTTCTGATTGCCCGCAAGACGCGCCATCTCATGCGCCAGCGGAATCCCTTTCGCCTCGGCAGTGATGATGTAATCGTACGCAGGCGCACGCTTGAGCAGTTCATCTGCACACGCCGTTGTCAGTTCGGGATCGCCGAAGATGACAAATGCTCCGATGGACAGATTTTCATTGACCGGGCAGATCGGCAGAGCCCTCTTCACGCCGGCAATCGTCATTTCGTATGTTTTCATACCGTCACCTCACAGTAATTCGGTTGTTCGCAATCAGCTTCTGAGAACGGCTCCGCAGTCGCTCTCCAGCTTCTTCAGAATCTTCTTGACAGCACCGTCTGCCTCTTCATCCGTCAGCGTGCGGTCAGCGGCACGGAGCATCACAGCAAACGAAACGCTCTTCTTGCCCTCACCGATCTGCGGACCGCGGTAGATATCGAACAGGCTGACCGATTCGACAAGCGCACCGCCCGCCTTCTTCATGCAGGAGGAGAGAACGCCGACCGTCTGCTCCTCGTCGCAAACGAAGGAGAAGTCGCGCTCCAGTGCGGGATACTTCGGCAGCTGCGTATACTCGGGCATGACCTCGTGCGCCGCAAACAGCGCCTCAAAATCGATCTCCGCCACGCAGGTGACAGCGTCGATGTTGTAGTTGGCGATCGTCAAGGGATGAATCTGACCGAACACGCCGATCTTCTCGCCGTTCACGGTGATCACAGCGCATCTGCCGGGGTGGAACGCGTTATCATCGGTGCAGGCGGTGTACTCCGCACCCTTGACGCGCAGTGTATCAAGCAGAGCCTCGATACAGCCCTTCATGGCGTAGAATGCGTCACCGCTCTTCGCCTCCGACTGATATGCGCCGATCACGACACGGCGTGCTTCAACGGGCAGCTTATCCGCCTCGGTCGGCAGATAGACGTTGCCGAGCTCGAACAGCTTGACGTTCGCGTTCTTGACAGCGGCATTGTTTTCGAGAATCTTCAGCATGGACGGGATCGCCGTCGTACGCATGACGGACGTATCCTCACCGAGCGGATTGGAGATCACGACGCTGACACGGCGCGGATCGTCCTCCGCCATGCGGATCTTATCGTAAAACTTCGGGCTGATGAACGAGAACGTCTCCGCCTCGCACAGTCCCATACCGACGAGCGCGTCGCGGATGGACAGCTCGAACTGCTGACGCGCGGTACGGCCGCCCTGCGTCGTCACGCCCATAAGGGGCGCGGATTCAATCTTCGTGTAGCCATAGATACGGAGGACCTCCTCGGCGACGTCGCTCATGCAGCGGACGTCATCACGGAACGACGGAACGGTAAGCATCTTGTCCTCGACCTTGAAATCAAGCGTCTTGAGGATCTCCGCCATGTACTCCTCCGTCAGATGCACGCCGAGGAACGCATTGATGCGCTCTGCCTCCAGCTCCATCTTGTACGGCGTAGCAGGTGCAGGATACTCATCGATCGTGCCGTCCACAATCTCACCGGCACCGAGCAGCTCAACAAGCTCGCACGCGCGGTCAAGTGCCGCCATGGTATTCTCGCGGTCGAGTCCCTTCTCAAAACGGGAAGAACTCTCCGTGCGCATGCCGAGTTTCTTGCCGGAAACACGGACAGACGCACCCTTGAACATCGCGCTCTCGAAGACGACCGTCTTCGTTTCGTCGGTGATCTCACTGTTCTCGCCGCCCATAACACCGGCAAGTGCGACCGGCTTCTTCGCATCAGCGATCACGAGCATGGAATCATCCAGCGTGTGCGGGATGCTGTCGAGGGAGACGAATTTCTCATCCTTTTCGGCACAGCGGACGATGATACGGCTGCCGTCGAGGCAAGCATAGTCGAACGCGTGCATCGGCTGACCGTACTCGAGCATAACGTAGTTGGTGATATCAACGATATTATTGATCGGGCGTACTCCTGCGGCGCGCAGACGCATTCTGAGCCAAAGCGGCGAGGGTGCGATCTTTACATTCTTAACAACACGTGCACTGTAGCGGTAGCAAAGCTCGCTCTCGCGGATCTCGACATTCAGATAATTTTCAATCTTATCGCCGTCGTTCTTTGCCGCGGGCTTCTTCGGTGTGGGCACGTTCAACGCCTTACCGAAGCTGACGGCACTCTCACGTGCAAGACCGATGACGGACAGGCAGTCGGGACGGTTGGACGTGATCTCAAACTCGACCACGTCATCCTTCAGCATGAGCACGTCGCGCACATCCGCGCCGATCGGTGCGTCGGCAAGACCGACATCGTTCAGAATGAGGATGCCGTCCTCGATCGCGCCGGGCATATCGTGCAGCGTCAGACCAAGTTCTGCGATCGAGCAAAGCATACCGTTGGACTCAACGCCGCGGAGCTTGCCTGCCTTGATGCGCACGCCGCCGGGCAGATTTGCCGGTGCTTTCGCCACGGGAACAACCGCGCCTTCAAACACGTTCTGCGCGCCCGTGACGATCTGGATCTCCTCACCCGTGCCGCAGTCCAGCATACAGATCTGCAGGTGATCGGAGTTCTCGTGCTTGGTGATTTTCGTGATCTTACCGACAACGACGTTTTCGATATCCTCGGCGAGGGTCTCATATCCCTCCACCTTGGAGCCGGTATCGGTCATACGGTCACAGTATTCTTTAATATTTACGTCGCTGACGTCGGTGAAATCCGCCAGCCATTTCATAGAAAGCTTCATTTTTATCTCCCGTCCTTTATCAGAATTGCTTCAGGAAGCGCACGTCGTTTTCGTACAGATGGCGCATGTCGTCAATATGATATTTCAGCATGGCGATACGCTCGATACCCATACCGAATGCAAATCCGCTGTACTCATTCGGGTCGATACCGCCCATTGTAAGCACGTTCGGATGCACCATGCCCGCGCCGAGGATCTCGATCCAGCCCTCGCCCTTGCAGAGACGGCATCCCTTGCCGCCGCAGGCAAAACAGGACACGTCAACCTCTGCGGAAGGCTCCGTGAACGGGAAGTGATGCGGACGGAAGCGCACGCGCGTATCTGCGCCGAACATCGTCTGTGCAAACATTTCAAGCGCGCCCTTGAGGTTGCCCATCGTTACGCCGCGATCGATAACAAGTCCCTCCATTTGATGGAACAGAGGGGAGTGCGTTGCATCGACCGCGTCGGAGCGGTACACGCGTCCGGGAGACACGATGCGGATCGGCGGCTTGCGCGTCTCCATCGTGCGTGCCTGCACGGAGGACGTCTGCGTGCGGAGCAGGATATTCTCACTGATGTAGAACGTATCCTGCGTATCGCGTGCAGGATGATCCGGCGGGATATTGAGTGCCTGGAAGTTGTAGTAATCGTACTCGATCTCCGGTCCCTCAACGATATCGAATCCCATGCCGATGAAGATCTCCTCCATCTCGCGCTGGATACGTGCGATCGGGTGGACATGACCGACATTGACAGCCGTACCGGGAACGGTGACGTCCAGCTTCTCCGCGATCAGGCTCTTGTTGAGTGCTTCTGCCTTCTGTGCTTCAGCCTTCGCGCCGAGCTCCTTTTCGATCGCCTCACGGACCTCGTTTGCGATCTGTCCGATGACGGGACGCTCCTCGGCAGTCAGCTGTCCCATACCGCGAAGCACGGCGGTCAGCTCGCCCTTTTTACCGAGGTAACGGATACGGATCGCTTCCAGATCCGCGTCGGGAGCACTGATCGCAGAAAGCGCATCCTCCCTGATTTTAAGCAGTGTTTCTTTCATTCTATTTACTCCTTTTTGGATGTACTGTATATAAACGGACACCGTCCGTGATAAACAAAAAAGCCCCGTCTCGATCATAGATCGGGACGGAGCGAAAAAACGCACCGCGGTACCACCCGCATTCCGGCGAAGAGCCAACACTCACGGGATCTGTAACGGGATCTCCCGGGCAAAACTACCGACGCACGCCTTCATTCTGCCAACTCCGAAGCGAAATGCCTCTCCGGGATCGATAGACGGCTCACAGCCACGACCGTCCTCTCTGTATCGACCTTTGCGGAAACGCGAACTTCATCACAGTCTTTCAACTTTACACCCCAGTATACCACATTTTGCGAAAAAGTGCAACAGGGTACAAGGATTTTTTCAAAATTATTTTTTCAGAGAGCCGACAACGTACGACTCAAACGCTTGATACGCCGCCTCTGAATCGGGAGAAACGACAAATACGACGTATCTGCCGTAGCATCCGAGCAGGGCATCCGTCAGTTTCTTCGACTCGGGCATATTGTAATCGGCGTATACGTCCGCCATCTCGTCGCGGTAGGCAGCGATTTTTGCCGCCGCCCCCTCCGCATCCGTAGCGCTGCCGCAGCGAAGAACGAGCACCGTCTCCGCTGTCGCGCCCGTGCTTCCGTATGCTGCCACGGCGTTATACAGCCCATCAATACCAAACAGACCGTCCGCGATCTCGTCATCCATCTTCACGAGCGTATCGTCAAACGTCAAAGCGGACAGCAGATGCGCTGCCGTCGCCCCGGCATCCAGCGTCACCTCGTCCATATTCAGATCCTTCAGCCCGATCGGCTCCGTCGAAACACAGGCGGTGAGCAGAACGAGCGAAAGAAGAAGCACAGCGAGGAAATTCCTTCCGATTGCAGCATGCATAAAAAACAATACCTATCCTATCTTATAAATTACGGCAGAGGATGCGTGCGCAGGTAATCCACCCATCTGCGGGAGGATGCCACGCCGAGATGGATTCCGTCCGTGGAATCCGCGGCGTACAGATGACCGTTTTCATCGGCAAAAATCTCGTACACGTCGATGAAGTAAATCCCGTGCTCTGCACACATCGCCTGCAAAAGCCTGTTATACTCGGCGACCTTTTCATTCACGCCGATATCACGGTACCGATCGGACGACGCCGCCGCACCGGACATCGGAATAATCGCCTGCACGGCAATTTGTGCGTGCGGCAGTTTTTCTCTGAGCAGGAGGATCAGCTCCTCGTAGCGGTCGAAAAACGCCTGCTTCGACGGCCAGCCGCTGATCTCATTGATGCCGAATGCGAGATACACCTTCGTGAAGGACGGATTGACGGTAAGCGCCTGTGCAAGCGTCAGCTTGGCGTCACCGATATAGCCCTTCGTAAAGACGGTAGAGAGATTCAGTCCGACCTCGGAATAGTAATTGGAGCGAAGACCCGAATACAGCGAAAGACCAACCGTGCGGGAGTCACCGATAAACAGTGCATCGGCAAAATAGCTGTCGTCCACGCGCACGGATTCGGGTACGACAACGATGGGTTCAAACACCGGCGGATCCGTTTCCGGGGGATCTGTCACAGGCGGATCCGTTTCCGGAGGATTTGTTTCCGGCGGATCCGTTTCCGGAGGATTCGTTACAGGCGGATCCGTTACGGGCGGATCCGTCACCGGAGGATTCGTTACCGGAGGATCCGTTTCCGGAGGATTCGTCACAGGCGGATCCGTTTCCGGAGGATTCGTCACAGGCGGATCCGTTTCCGGAGGATTCGTCACAGGCGGATCCGTTTCCGGAGGATTCGTCACAGGCGGATCCGTTTCCGGAGGATTCGTTACGGGCGTATTCGTTACGGGAATCGGGCGTACGGGTGTGGTTAACGCTCCCGTAAACGGCGCTGAATCCGTATTGACATCCCGGAACAGCGAAGATCCCGACTCGATCAAAAGCCAAACGATCAGAAAGCAAACGGCAAGTGCCAAAAAGACCGCGGCAAGATCGTTCCTCTGCCACGGAGCTTTTTTCTGCTTTCGTTTGGGAGATTGTCTCTTATTTTCAGGCATTTGTTTCACCTTGGTTTCGTTACTGCGGACAGCTGCGTCCGCCAATCTATAAAATCTGCACGCTCGTGCGAAAGATACCGATACATCTTCATATTATATTATACAGGATTCGTTTTGCTATTGCAATACTCTTTTTGGGATTTTTTATTTTTCACCGATTTGCACGCCGTCTCTCTTCCCGCTGCCGGATGGCAGGATAATCCGTGATTTCAAAAAAAATGCATGATTGAGAAAAAAACTTGCGTAATCCTATTGCCAAGCGTCCATTGTTGTGATACAATATAAGGGTAATTTCTGAAAGGAGCCATGAAAAATGACTATTTCCAACGCTTATCTTGCAAAAGTATATGCCGATGTCGAAGCACGCAACCCGGGCGAACCCGAGTTTCTGCAGGCTGTCGGCGAAGTTCTCGAATCTCTCTCTCCCGTTGCCGATCAGCGCCCCGATCTGATCGAGGCAGGCGTGTTCGACCGCATGGTTGAGCCCGAGCGCATGATCACCTTCCGTGTAAACTGGGTAGATGACAGCGGTAAGGTTCAGGTTAACCGCGGCTATCGCGTACAGTTCAACTCCGCGATCGGTCCGTACAAGGGCGGTATCCGTTTCCATCCGTCCGTAACCGCATCCATCATGAAATTCCTCGGCTTTGAGCAGACGTTCAAAAACAGCCTCACCGGTCTTCCGATGGGCGGCGGCAAGGGCGGCTCCGACTTCAATCCGAGAGGCAAGTCCGACGGTGAAGTCATGCGCTTCTGCCAGGCATTCATGACCGAGCTTGCCAAGCACATCGGCGCGGACACTGACGTTCCTGCCGGTGATATCGGCGTAGGCTCCCGTGAGGTCGGCTATATGTTCGGTCAGTACAAGAGACTGAGAAACGAATTCACCGGCGTGCTCACCGGTAAGGATCGCTCCTGCGGCGGCTCTCTGATTCGTCCCGAGGCTACCGGTTTCGGTGCCGTTTACTACACCGTTGAGATGCTCAAGACGGCAGGCGAGGATATCAAGGGCAAGACCTTCGCCATCTCCGGCTTCGGCAACGTTGCTTGGGGTACGGTCAAGAAGATCACCGAGCTCGGCGGTAAGGTTGTAACCATCTCCGGTCCCGACGGCTACATCTATGATGAAGACGGCGTTTCCACCGAGGAGAAGATCAACTACATGCTTGAGATGCGCGCTTCCTGCCGCGACAAGGTACAGGATTACGCAGACAAGTTCGGCGTTCCGTTCTTCCCGGACGAGAAGCCGTGGGGCGTCAAGGCTGATATCATCATGCCCTGCGCTACGCAGAACGAGGTTACGCTGGAAGATGCGAAGAAGATCGTTGCAAACGGCGTGAAGTACTACGTCGAGGTTGCCAACATGCCGACGACGGCGGATGCTGTTGCCTGCCTGAAGGCAAGCGGCGCGATCGTTGCTCCGTCCAAGGCTGTTAACGCAGGCGGCGTTGCCGTATCCGGTCTTGAGATGTCCCAGAACTCCATGAGATACAGCTGGACTGCCGAAGAGGTTGACGCAAAGCTGCACCAGATCATGGCTGACATCTACAAGAACTCCTACGATGCAGCCAAGAAGTACGGCATGGAGGGCGACCTCATCGCAGGCGCCAACATTGCAGGCTTCCTTAAGGTTGCCGAGGCCATGAAGTGGCAGGGTGTTGTCTGATCAACAACCGCATACAAAAAGGCTGTCCCTTTCGGGGCAGCCTTTTCTTATTCACAGCATTTTTCTCATCCATACGTGCGGACAGTCTTCCTCGTAGTCGATACCGCTGACAGATTCGTAGCCGATCTTTTCATAAAACGGCACTGCCCGGCACTGCGCGTGCAGGCGGATTTTTTTGCCGCCTCTCGTCCGGGCGTAGTCTTCCGCCGCATTCACGATCGTTTTACCGAGATGCTGACCGCGGTATTCCTTCAAAACGGCAATTCTTCCGATGAAGTATGTGCCATCCTCCTCGGTCGTGAGGATTCGGCACGTCGCGATCGGTTTCTCGCCGTCAAACAGGACAAAGTGCGTCGCCGTCTGATCTGCCGTGTCAAATTCTTCCTTGAATCCCTGCTCGTCCACGAATACCGTCACACGGATTGCGCGCGCTTCTGCCGGCAGGGTGGTATAGGTTTTGATCTGCATGTTTTCCATCATTTATGTACCGCCTTATAGCCGAGACCGCGTACGGTCAAGATTTCGAAATCCGCACTGTCGCGGAAACGCTCCCTGAGACGGTTGATATGCACGTCTACGGTGCGCTCGTCGCTGTCCGAATCCGCACTCCAGAACTCGTTCATGAGCTGACGGCGTGTGAACGTCTTGTTCGGAAACGAGAGGAATTTGAACAGCATCTGGAACTCCTTTTTGGGAAGGACAGTCGTCTTCTCCCCCTCCGTGACGGAGAGAGAATCGTAGCGAAGCTCTGTTGTGCCGACTGTCAGACGCCGTTCGGAGGCGATTTTTGCCCGGCGGAGCAACGCGTGAATGCGCAGGACCATCTCATCCTCATTGACCGGCTTGACCATGTAATCATCCGTGCCGGAGAGGAAGCCTTCCCGAATATCATCCGCCGTGTCCTTTGCCGTAATCATCAGAATCGGAAGCATGACACCCGCTTCGCGCAGAATTTTCGTGAAGGTGAATCCGTCCACCTCGGGCATCATTACGTCAAGCACCATCAGATCGATCGGGCGTGTATCCAGAATTTTCTGCGCTTCGCCGGCATTTTCGGCAGTCACGGCTTCAAATCCGTTTTGCGTCAGTACCACCTCAAACAGCCTGCGCGTATTGGCGTTGTCGTCTACAATCAGAATTTGAAACATAAAAACCTCCGCATTCCGTACTTCCTTTTCAGTATACCACGGATATATCAACTTTTTATGAACGATCCGAATTTTGCGAAAAAATTTCCGCACTGCAAAATTCACAAAGGAAACAGGCTTAAAAACGGAAAGTTTTTATAGTTTACCCCCTTGTTTTCACGCGCGCTCTGTGATATAATTTTATTTAACTATAAAATATCTGTGAAGGAGTAAATGACATGGCTTTTTATTACAGTGAAGCATCCCACACGTTCAGCGAGTACCTCTTGGTTCCGGGGTATTCCGATGCGAATTGTATCCCTGCCAATGTGTCCCTCAAAACACCGCTTGTGAAATACCGCCGCGGAGAGGAGCCGTCCCTTTCGATGACGATTCCGCTCGTTTCCGCCATCATGCAGGCTGTATCCGATGACCGCATGGCGATCGCGCTGGCGCGTGAGGGCGGCGTATCCTTTATTTACGGTTCGCAGTCCATTGAGGATGAGGCGGAAATGGTTCGCCGCGTGAAGAATTACAAGGCCGGCTTCGTTTACTCCGATTCCAATATCCGTCCCGATCAGACGCTTGCCGACGTCATTGAGCTGAAGGAGCGTCTCGGTCACTCCACCATCGCCGTAACGCATGACGGCACGCCTACGGGCAAGTTGCTCGGTATCGTCACCTCCCGTGACTACCGCATCAGCCGTATGTCCATGGATGAAAAGGTCGAGACGTTCATGACGCCGTTTGAGAAGCTGATCACGGCTCCCGAAGGCACGTCTCTCAAAGAGGCGAACAACAGCATTTGGGATCATAAACTCAACTCCCTGCCGATTATCGACGAGAAGGGTCACCTCGTTTCGTTCGTTTTCCGTAAAGACTACGATCAGCATAAGGAAAATCCGCTGGAACTGCTCGACTCGCAGAAGCGCTACGTCGTCGGCGCAGGTATCAACACCCGTGACTACGCCGAGCGCGTTCCCGCACTTGTTGAGGCAGGCGTTGACGTGCTCTGCATCGACTCCAGTGAGGGCTTCTCCGAATGGCAGTCCCGCACGATCGCATTCATCCGCGAAAAGTACGGCGACAGCGTGAAAGTCGGCGCGGGCAACGTCGTAGACCGTGAGGGATTCCGCTTCCTCGCTGAGGCAGGCGCGGACTTCATCAAGGTCGGTATCGGCGGCGGCTCCATCTGCATCACCCGTGAGACGAAGGGTATCGGACGCGGACAGGCTACGGCAGTCATCGAGGTTGCCAAGGCGCGCGACGAGTATTTTGAGGAGACGGGCGTATATATCCCGATCTGCTCCGATGGCGGTATCGTGCACGATTACCACATCACGCTCGCACTTGCCATGGGTGCGGATTTCTGCATGCTCGGTCGTTACTTCTCCCGCTTTGACGAAAGCCCGACAAACAAGGTCATGATCAAGGGGAACTACATGAAGGAGTACTGGGGCGAGGGCAGCGCACGCGCACGCAACTGGCAGAGATACGACATGGGCGGCGCGGCTAAGCTTTCCTTCGTTGAGGGCGTGGACTGCTACGTTCCGTATGCGGGCTCCCTGCACGATAACCTCGCTACCACGCTTGCAAAGATTCGTTCGACAATGTGCAACTGCGGTGCTCTGACGATTTCGGAGCTGCAGCAGAAGGCGAAGCTCACGCTCGTCAGTGCCGTTTCCATTGTGGAGGGCGGCGCGCACGACGTTCTCGTTAAGGAACAGACGCAGTAAAACAAAACCATCGGCGAGGACACCGAAGTGTCCTCGCCGTTACTGTAAGGAGACAGAAAATGCAGAAAAAAAGGCTGGCGGGATCGCACGCAGGAACCGCATGTGTGCTGTTTGCGGCGGCACTGTGGGGATCCATGGGCGTATTCGTCCGTAATCTGAACGTAGCAGGATTGATGGCACTGGACATAACGCAAATCCGAATTACCGTCGGTTTTTTGGTGATCGGCGCATATTTGCTTCTATTTCGAAGGGATCTTCTTCGGATTCGGCTGAAAGATGTATGGTGTTTTTTCGGGACAGGTATCGTGAGTCTGTTGTTTTTTTCCACCTGCTATTTTCAGTCCATGGAATACGTCAGTCTCTCCACGGCGGCGATCCTTTTGTACACCGCCCCCATTTTCGTAATGCTTATGAGCCTTGTTTTGTTTAAGGAGAAGATCACGCCGATCAAACTGTGTGCGCTTTTGGCCGCTCTGCTTGGCTGCGTACTCGTGTCCGGAATCGGCGGCGACAGTCTCGGCGAACCGATCGGACTTCTTCTCGGCGTCGGATCCGGTTTTTTCTACGCGCTGTATTCGATCTTTTCCCGATTTGCCATACAGCGGGGATACAGTTCGCTGACGATTGTGTTTTACACATTTCTCTTCTGTTCGGTTGGGTGCGCATTTTTGTCTGATTGGGGGACGATCGGGCACGTTTTGGCAAAAGCGGATGTGCCGTTGTGGCTTCTCTGTCTGGGGCTTGGCGTTATAACGGGATTCCTTCCGTACGTCTTCTATTCCCACGGACTTGAGCTGATGGAATCCTCCAAAGCATCGATCCTTGCCTCAATTGAGCCGGTTGTAGCAACACTGTTCGGCGTATTTCTCTTCCACGAACCGCTGTCGCTTCCGGGGGGGATCGGTATTGTGCTTGTCCTTTCGGCGGTCGTCATGCTCAGCGTAAAACCAAAAGAAAAATAAAACAAGCTCCCGTTTTTGAAACGGGAGCTTTTCTTTATCCGTGCGTCTTCGGCGGTCCGAAGGCCGGATCAACCGTGATGACGCAGAAATGATTCGGGTATCTCTGCGCGACAGCGGTGCGGATGCGTTGCTTGATCGCGATCTCCTCCGCCTCGTACGCATGCGGAACGACGAGGTCGAAGATCACGTTCGTGTGCGTCGGGCCGGGCACGATGCGCAGATCGTGGAGCGTCAGCTCGGGATGAATGTGCGTGATCTCCTCGCTGAGCCACGCACGCAGTTCTCCCACTGCCGCATCCGAGGTGACGACCGGATCAAAATGTACGAGCAGGTGCAGCCCGTTTGCCAGAAAATCGCGCTCAATGTTGTCGATTACGTCATGATTTTTCAAAACATCGTCCTCCGCCGCCATCTCCACGTGGATCGTAGCGAACTGCCGCCCGGGACCGTAATCGTGCACGATCAGATCATGCGTACCGAGCACGCCGGGGTAGGTAAGAATTTTTTCTTCTATCTCCCGCACCAGCTCGGGATCAGGCGCACGTCCAAGAAGGGGACTGATCGTCTCGCGCAGAAGTCCGACGCCGCTGTACAGGATGAACAGAGCAACAAGCAGGCACATCACGCCGTCGAGATTGACGGAGAAAAAGTGATCGATCACCATAGCAGCGAGGACAGCAGCGGTCGCGATCACGTCGTTGCGGCTGTCCGCTGCGGTTGCGATCAGTGTCTCCGACGAGATCGTTTTGCCGATCTTCCGATTAAACAGAGACAGCCACAGCTTCGCCAGAATAGACAGAACGAGAATGATCGCCGGCAGCAGGCGGAAAACGACCTCCGTTGGGTGCAGAATTTTATCCACGCCTGTCTTGAGCAGCTCCACGCCGATCACGAGGATCAAAACCGCCACAAACAGCCCCGACAGGTACTCATACCGCGCGTGTCCGTACGGATGCTCGGGATCAGCGGGCTTCTCCGCCATACGGAAGCCGAGCAGACTGACGATGCCGGAGGAGGCGTCTGCCAAATTGTTGAACGCATCTGCCGTGATCGATACGCTTGATGCAAGCGTGCCCGCAAGAATTTTCACAAGGAAGAGCAGGACGTTCGCGGCGATGCCGACCGTGCCCGCCAGTTTTCCGTACGCAGATCGAATCTTCGGATCGCCCGTGTGGGCATGATCCTTTATAAACAAGTGAATGAGAATTTTTGTCATAGGATACCTCCGTTCCCCAATCAGCCGATCACACCGAGATGTTCAAGTAGGATCTTGGTGCCGAGCAGAATCAGAATGATACCGCCGGCGGCCTGCGCTTTCTTCTCAAACCGGCGGCCGAAGATATTGCCGATCTTCACGCCGACGGCGCACAGAATAAACGTCACCGCGCCGATCAAGGCGATCGCGGCATAAATGTTCGTATTCCCCGCCATGGCAAGGGAGATGCCGACGGCTGCGGCGTCAATGCTCGTGGCGATCGCCATAACGAACATCGTCTTGACGGACAGATCCGCGTCGTGACTTTCGCAGTCGCACTTTTTCTCAAACGCTTCCTTCAGCATATTCAAACCGATCAGCAGAAGAAGCCCGAACGCCACCCAATGATCGACCGCTTCGATCGCGGCGGCGAACAGCGATCCGAGAAAAAAGCCGATCAGCGGCATGAGTGCCTGAAATCCGCCGAACCACGCACCGCAGATCGCGCCCTCTTTCAGTCCGGCTTTCTTCATGGAAAGGCCTTTGCAGAGCGAAACAGCGAACGCGTCCATGGACAGAGCGATCGCCAGCGTGAAAAGTTCCCAAAGCTTCATAAAAACTCCTAAATTACCGCCGAAGCGGGCATAAAAAAACTTATCCGCGAGGGACAAGTGAAGCGACTCTGTATATTGTAGCACGCGACGGCGATTCTGTCAAGTAAATCACGGCGCGGCAGGATGTATTTTGAAATAATTTCAAGAACTCTATTGACAATCACGTGAACGTGTGGTATAATTATAAAAACGCATCCGTGTGAGGGAAGGCATATGAATATTGACAGAGTAATGACCGTTTTGCGAAAAAGCATGGACTATATCGGGATGTTTCTGTGCTTTTTTCTGCTGATGCAGTTTCCACTGTATTACGCCGCGCGTATGATGGCATCGGAGCGTACGCTCACGGAGTATGTGCAGGGCGGTGCCGCGCTCCTTTTGCTGTGCATGGCACTGCATTCTTTCGTGCGAACATCGGTGTTATTTGATACGGGACTGCGCGAGCGCTACGAGGCACTTTCTGCCCCTCCCGTACATCTGTGGGGGAGAATCGGTTACTTTCTTCGCCGCCCGTCTTTTTGGATCGAGACTGCCGCCGCCGTGCTTCTTTTTTGGATCCTGCCGCTTCCCTCCATCACAGCGGATTTGTCCTTGCCGCCGAAGTGGATCGTGTTTGCCGTGTTTTTTCCGACATTCTTTTTCATCAATGTAAGGGCGCGCCTTTCGGCGATGAAAAGATGGCAAAGGACGGCGGAGGCGCCGCAGCGTGAAAAATTGTATACGAAAAAAGCCCGTGACAAGCAGATGTTTATCGCGGCGACGGTA
Organism: Clostridia bacterium; assembly: GCA_017466375.1. Classification (GTDB taxonomy): domain Bacteria; phylum Bacillota; class Clostridia; order Oscillospirales; family CAG-272; genus SIG701. The sequence continues at coordinate 14,678 of JAFTUH010000040.1, forward strand.
TACGGTGCCGGCGGCATTGTCGTTCCCGTTATACTGCCCGTTTTGATCGCTTGGCTGTTTGGCGGCGCGTATCTTGCTTTTCTCTTTTTCAAAAAAGTGTGGGTGCTCCTTGTGGCGGTTGTTTTGTTCATCCTGTGGCGCGCATACCGCAAACGGCGTAGCTTTCTTTGCGATCTGCAGCGGATATGCAAGGAAAAACGATACACGCTCTCGCCGGTGCGTCATCCGTATCTTTCTGCCATCCGATTTGCCGAGGGAGAGAGTTTTTCGGTTCAAACGCCCAAGGGCAGATATTCCTGCAAACTGATCGGCGGCGTGCGCCGACTGGTACCGATGATTCTGCAGGCGAACGGGGAAGGATGCTTTGTGCACGCGCTCAAAATGCGTGGGTATGAAATCTTACGTCATGAATCTGTGTTCACGTTTGGGTATACATCCGAGGATAAAAAGATTCTCATCGTCAGTCCCGTACCGAAAAAAGTTATCCTGCGCGACCGAGGAAGGACGCATACGATGGATAACGGCGATTATGTCGGCGATTTCCGCATGTATACCGCCACTGCGTTTCTCAATGCGCTGGAACGCGAGGTCCTTGACCGATGAACGTCTGCACCACAGGCACAAAATTGTCTGATGGGCAAATCATTCTCCCAAAAATCTACGGAAACGCCTGCCAAATAGAAAAGAGCGCACAGTGTGCGCTCTTTTTGTTTTCTTTACGCCACCGTTTGCGTATCGCGCATGCCGTTCCACAGCTCGTGATAGATTCCGCGCTTGTCCAGCAGCTCGTCATGGCTGCCGCGCTCTGCGATGCCGCTGTCCGTTACAACGATGATCTCATCGGCATTCTTGATCGTGGTAAGTCTATGCGCAACGATGACCGTCGTCCGTCCGCGGCACAGCTCCTCCAAGCTCTTCTGAATCATGTACTCCGTTGCGTTATCAAGCGCAGACGTCGCCTCGTCCAAAATCAGAATCGGCGGATTCTTGAGGAACACACGCGCAATCGCCACGCGCTGCTTTTGACCGCCGGACAGCTTTAGACCGCGCTCGCCGACGACTGTCTCATACCCATCGGGCATCGACAGGATGTACTCGTGGATATTCGCGCGCTTTGCCGCCGTCTCGACCTCCTCACGGGTCGCATCGGGACAACCGTAGGCGATATTTTCATAAATTGTCGCATTGAACAGGAACACGTCCTGTGCGACGATACCGATATTCTTTCTGAGTGAAGCACGCGTCACGTCGCGGATATCCGTACCGTCGATACGGATCTCTCCGCCGAGGATCTCATAGAAGCGCGGGATCAGGTGGCAGATCGTCGTCTTGCCGCCGCCCGACGGACCGACAAGGGCAAGCGTCTTCCCTGCCTCAAGCGTGAAGCTAAGCCGATCCAGCACGCGCTTACCGTCCTCCGTATAGGCGAAATCGACGTTATCAAACGTGATCTCCCCGCGCACACTGTCCAGCTCGGCGGCATCGGGGGCATCCTCCTCCGCCGGATAGTCGATGATTTCGCAAAAGCGCTTGAAGCCGCTCATGCCGCTTTGGTACTGCTCAATAAAGCCGGTCAGTCGGCGCACGGGATTCATAAACAGGCTGATATAGATGAGGAACGCCGCAAAATCACCGGGCGTGATCTCCCCACGATAGCAGAAGACGCCGCCTGCCACGTACAATAGCACGTTCAGAACGTCCCCGATAAACGTCGTACCGGAGGAAAACTCCGCCATGACGCGGTACGCCTTCGCACGCGCCTTGACGAATTTCTTATTGCCGGCATCAAACCGTTCGTTCTCGTACGCGCGGCTCGTGTATGCCTTGGCGACACGAATACCGGAGATGCTGTTCTCCAATGAGGCATTGATCTCGCCGATCTCCACTCTCGTCGCGGTAAACGCGTCGGACATTTTCTTGTGCTTCTTTGCGGAGAAAAGGATCATCACCGGCAGTGCGGCGAACACGATCAGCGTCAGCGGCAGATGGATCGTAGACATCATAATGAACGAGCCGATCAGCATCACCGTGGAGATAAATAGATCCTCCGGTCCGTGGTGCGCAAGCTCAGAGATGTCCATCAGATCGCTGACGATGCGCGACATGATCGTACCCGTTTTGTTGTTATCGAAATACGTCAGCGGCAATCTCTCCAAATGATCGAAGACGTCCCGGCGCATATCCGCCTGCATCCGCACGCCGACGATGTGCCCCCAATACTGGATGAAATAGTTGAGTCCCATCTTAACGAGATAGATTCCAAGCAGCACACCCGCCCAGATGAGCAGCAGCTTGACCGCACGGTTGGGGATGTACGTATTGATCATCTCGCGCGTGATCATGGGGTAGACAAAATCGCACGCAGACAGGCAGAGCGCGCAGAAGAGATCCGCCAAAAACAGCCGCATATGCGGTCGATAGTAGCCAATAAATCGTTTCAGCATACAAAATCCTTTCGGGAAGAATTGGATACGGCACAAATACGTAAAAAGGCGGGCTGCCGCCAATGGGAAAATCCCATAGGAAGCAGCCCTTCCCGTTTTCAGAATCAGAACAGACCCGTATTCTGTGCGGAAGAATCCGTCTTGCGGTTCTTTTTGAGCATGGAGAGAATCTCGTCAAACTCGTCGTCGGAAATGGACGGCTGAACGGGCTCTGCAGGCTCCTCTTCCTTTACAGACTCGTTATTTTTTTTTTCATCGGCAGCGGATGCGTCATCGCCATTGCTGTCGAAACCGGTGGCAATAATGGTAATCTTCATCTTATCCTCGAGTGCTTCATCAAATGCAACACCGAAGATTACGTTTGCATCGGCGGATGCCTCGGAAGCAATCAGCGTGGAAGCAACGTCGATATCCTCCAGTCCGATGTCGGGGGAGGCGGTGATGTTGACAAGGATACCCTTCGCGCCGCTGATCGAGGTCTCAAGCAGCGGGCTGGAGATAGCTGCCTTGGCAGCAAGCTCTGCCTTATCCTTGCCGGTTGCCTCACCAACACCCATGTGCGCGTAGCCTGCATCCTTCATAACAGACGTAACGTCTGCGAAGTCGAGGTTGATGTAACCGGGGATATTGATAAGGTCGGAGATGCTCTGTACGCCGTGGCTGAGCACGCCGTCAGCGATCTCAAATGCGTTGAGGAACGTGATGCGGGTCTCGGAGACCTGCTTCAGTCTCTCGTTCGGGATGATAACGAGAGAATCGACAAACTGACGGAAGTTGCAGATACCTGCCTCCGCCTGCGTCATTCTCTTTGCACCTTCGAATGCGAACGGCTTCGTTACGACACCGACGGTGAGGATGCCCATCTCCTGTGCGATCTTTGCAACGACGGGAGCTGCACCGGTACCGGTACCGCCGCCCATACCTGCTGTGATGAAGACCATATCTGCACCGGCGATGGCGCTCTTGATCTCCTCGATGCTCTCCTCAGCGGCACGGGCACCGATCTCGGGGTTAGCACCTGCGCCGTGACCCTTGGTGATCTTCTCACCGATCGGAATCTTGTGCGTAGCGCTGGACTTTGCCAGGGACTGCTTGTCCGTGTTGATCGCGATGAATTCAACGCTTCTGATGTTGGAGCTGATCATACGGTTGACAGCGTTGTTACCGCCGCCGCCGACGCCGATTACTTTAATATTGACGCCGATTTCGGAATTGTTATCGAGTTCGAATGCCATAGTGGAAATCCTCCGTTAATGTTTCTGTATTCTTTTGCTTTAATAAATGATGATTTTTACGTTTCCTCTGCCGGAGCAGCGGATAGGCGACAAATGCCTTTTATAATATAATATACTTTATTTCGGAATTTTGCAATATGTTTTTCCGAATTTCTCAAGTTTTTTTCTTGAATTTCGCGAATTTTCTGCCACTTTCACACAATATTTACATTTATCTGGATATTATACACTTGCCGATTTCCAGAAATTTGTTTTATACATGTGTAAAATTCCAGATATTTCCTACCAATTCAAATCAAGCTGGTCATCAAGAACAACGCTTGTCTCATCCGTCGCTGTAAGGTCGATCTGTGCCTTCACAGCGGTGGAAAAGAGGCTGTCCTGAAGAACGGCCGATGCGATTTTGAGCTTAACCGCAACGTCCTTCGTGTCACCGAAATTCAGAAGAAACTGTCCGTCGCAAACCATGCGGAGCGTATGCGCGTCTGTAAGGTCAACGGCTGTAATTCTGTCCGAAAGCGGAGAGGCAAGCACCGCCGCCGCGATGTCACGGATCATCCGTGCGCCGCGCTCATTCTCGAAAACGATGACGCGACCGGCTACCGCTTGATTAACGGCAGGCAGGCACAGACGGATCAGACCGTTCGCCGCCGCCTCATCCTCCGTAACGGAATCCAGCACACGCAAACTCGGCGAAAGCGCACGAAGCTCTCCGTATATGTACGCACTGAAGGTCGCCTCATCCTCCGTAACGGCGAAGTACACCGTATCGGGAGCCTGTCTGTCCACGTGCAGGGATCGCACGTAAGGGCAATGCAGTGTGACACGATTCTGCACGACACGCGAGCTGAACGAGTACAGATTCTGTCCCTCCTCCACACCGGCAGCATCAAGAATCGTCTCCGGCGAATAGAGCGACGCACCCGTTACCGTGATATCATTGACAACGTATGCAAGCTTGTACACAAGGACGAGCGCACACACAAGGAAAACAACTCCGATCAGCACAGCGAGACCGACTCGGCGGAGTCGCGCGAACGTCTTCTGACGGACCGCCCTTTGATACGCCTGCACGCGTTCCGTATCGCTCATCGTGTCCTCACGGAGAATATCCTCAAATCGGCGGGGAATTTCCGTGCTGTGCTCCGAACGGTGTCCCGGACGCTCTCCTGCGCGCGGCTGTGTCTGCGCCGATTGCTTTACGCGCGCTTTTTCCGCATCCGTACGCACGCGTCCGCGAGGTTGGCGGCTTGTCCCGTCGCGAGGCATATCCTGTGCGGCGGCGTGCTTCTTCCCCGCACGAGCCATGCTTTCCCGCACGCGGTAGGGATTCTCGATGCGGCCGCCTGTCCGGGTTTTCTCCGTCGGTGCCCGCTCAGACGCTGAGGATCGCTTTTTCCCGATCGGTACCGCGTCCATGGAGTCATCCCACACGCGCGCAATCCTGTCGGGAGATTTCGAGTACCGCTGTGCGCGATCACGCACGCTGTTTCTCGTAATCGTTTCCGCACGGTCCATACGTCTTCCTCCTTTTTTCGTAATTTCGGTCTTATTTTTTTCTCTTCTTCACAAGATCCACAAGATCCAGATAAATTCTCTTATTCGCATCTGCCACGGCAAACGCACGGATCTTCTCCGACACAGCCTGGCGCTCTGCCTCTCCGGCATCGGACAAAAGATGCGCCACACGCGCCGTCAGAGGAGCAGCCTCGCTCGCCTCCAGATCCTTTTCCTCAAAGAGAGACGCCGCACCCGCATCCGCGAGCACCTTGGCATTTTTATACTGATGATTATTCGTCACATTCGGGGAGGGGATAAACACCGCGCACTTCCCCGCCATGGCAAGCTCGGATACCGTCATCGCTCCTGCACGGCAGATGATCAGATCCGCTGCCGCCATCTGATACGGCATATCGTAGATATACTCAACGAGGCGGATGTTTTCATATGCGTCCAGTCCCATCTCGCGGTACCACTGCCCGCACAGCTCTTTCTCGATCGCGCCCGTCGCGTGCAGATGAAAGACCTCGGGATGCTTGGCGGTGAAATCACGCATCAGTTTGAGCACGGCGGCGTTCAGACGCTCAGCGCCCATGCTTCCGCCATAGGACAGGATACAGTATTTGTACTTATCCGGAATACCGAGATGCCGCCGCGCTTCCTCCCTTGTAAGAACGGCGAAATCGCTCTGCAGGGGATTGCCCACGCGCAGGATCTTCTCCTTGCACGGAAGCTCGGCGCCCGTTTCCTCAAAATTCAGATAGATCCGATCAACGGCACGTGCGAGCATTTTGACAGCCACGCCCGGCACCGCGTTCGACTCGTGCAGTGCACAGGGGATCCCCATCTGCGATGCCGCCTTGACAACGGGCCAGCTGACGTATCCGCCCGTTCCGACGACGAGATCCGGCTTGAATTCACGGATGATCTTCTTTGCCTTGACCGGGGAGGTAACCGTCAAATACAGCGTCTTCAGATTCGACAGAGACAGAGAACGGCGCATACCCTGTATTTCAACAAAATACAGCGGATAGCCTGCCGCGGGGACAAGCTTTGCTTCAATACCGCGCTTCGTTCCGACGTAGGCAATCTCAGCGGAGGGATCGTTCTGACGGATCGTATTGGCAATGGCAAGAGCGGGATTCACATGACCTCCCGTACCTCCGCCTGTCATAAGAACGCGCATACTGTACCTCCGATCTGATTCGTTATTTTTTCAGGTAAGAATGTTTGGACACGGACAAAACGACGCCCATCTCTGCCATTAATATGATCAGAGACGTACCTCCGTATGAGAAAAACGGAAGCGGAACGCCCGTATTGGGGAGCACGTCGGTAACAACGCCTATATTGAGAAGAGCCTGAATACCGACCTGGCTGATGATGCCGAACACAAGAAGGCACGAGAAGATGTCCGGTGCACGCAATGCGATCAGATATCCTCTCCAGATAAACAGAAGGAAGAGAATAATCAGCGCCACAGCGCCGACAAAGCCCATCTCTTCACAGAAAATGGCGAAGATGAAGTCATTCTGCGCCTCGGATACATAGCTGTGCTTCTGATTGCTTGCACCGAGTCCGACACCGAGGAAGCCGCCCGAACCGATGGCAAGAAGCCCCTGGGTAGTCTGCCACGCTTCATCGAGCTTATCCGCGTTTTTATCAAAAAACGTTGAAAGGCGCTGCTGTGCATACGGATTCAGAAGCAAAAATCCTCCGCCGCCAACAACTCCGAAAGCCGTAGCAAGCAAGCCTACCCACCCGAGATGCGCACCGCCGACCACAAGAACAAACAGTGCGATCAATCCGAGAATGATCGTGCCGGACAGATGCTTTTCCGCAAGCACAAGACCGCACGCGGCTCCGACAAAGAGGCACGGATACAGCCCGGCATACAAAAACGTCTTTCCTTTGGCGGATCTATCAAGCACAAGCTCCCGCTTTTTGTCGAGATACCAGGCAAGTATCATAACGAGCGCCACCTTCATGATCTCCGACGGCTGAAAGGTTGCCTCACCGAAGCCCAGCCATCTGCGCGCCTCGCCGTTGCTGATTCCGACACCCGGGATCAAAACGATAATCAGAAGAACTATGGCAACTCCGTACGCATACGGTGCAGCCCACTTATAGAGCCAGATTGGAACAAGGGAAGCAACGATCAAAAAAACTGTTCCCAGTCCCATCCATATCATGTGCTTCTTGATATAGTGCATACTGTCTTCTTTCTGCGCCAGTGCCTCGGGATAGCTTGCGCTGAAGACCATAATCGCGCCAAGCACAAGAAGAATAACGATAAGTGCAAGCATGACTCGGTCAACGCCGGTATGTATCCGGATAATCTCCGGCTCCGGCTTGCGCTCGGTCACAGCGGATACGCCTTCCCGTCTGACGGTCAGATCCGCTTTTTTGCGCGGGGGCCGTCCGCTTTTACCGGACACATCCTCCGTCGGAGTCATCATGCGTGGCTCACGGACAGCACGGGGACGTCCCGTACGCGTACTCTCCGGAGGAGCCTGTTTTGTTTTCGTTTCGGTTTCTTTTGCCATTTTCTCCTCCGTTTTAGTATTGATAGATTATATAGCGATTATATAGCGGTCAGCCCGAACCACGCAAGCACGCAGAACACCGCCGTCACAATGCTGAAGACACACACAATCTTTACCTCGCTCCAGCCGCACTTTTCAAAATGATGATGAATCGGTGCCATGAGAAACAGCCGCTTACCGTGCGTCAGCTTGAAATAGCCGACCTGCAGAATGACGGATGCCGCTTCGCAGATATAGATAATGCCGCAAATCACAACGAGCAAAGGCGTTCCCGTGAGAAACGCACCGCCGACGACCATACCGCCGAGGAACAAAGAGCCAGTATCGCCCATGAACACGCGTGCCGGATAGAAATTATACACAAGGAATCCGACCGTCGAGCCGATCAGAACAGCGGAAACGAGCCCGAGCGATGCGGACGGCAGATCAATCACGGTAAAGAGATAGGATACGGCGGCGAAAAACAGTCCCACCACGAACGTCACGCTCGAGGCAAGTCCGTCGATGCCGTCCGTCAGATTGACAGCGTTAACAATGCCCGTGAGCAACAACAGAGCGATCACGTAATAGAAGAAGCCGAGCTCGAGTGTCACGCCGGCAAACGGAATCACAAGTGAGGTCGAAATAACCCCCGTAAGCGTGAGTGCGATGAGGAAGAGTGCGGCGGCGATCAGCTGCAGAAGATATTTCTGCGGCGCGGTCAGCCCCTCGTTCTGCTTCTTGCGCAGCTTGGCGCGGTCGTCGATCACACCGATCAGCCCGTTCGTGAGTCCGTATCCGTATACGGTGAAGAACGGGAGCAGCGTCTCCAGCTGTCCGTCCACAAGCGCGATCACGGCAACAATGGCGACAGCAATCAACGATGCGGCAATAAACGCAAGTCCGCCCATCGTAGGCGTTCCCTCCTTGCTCTTGTGCCAGCGCGGTCCGATCTCCAGAATTTTCTGTCCCATCTTTTTGCTCTTGAGATACGGAATCAGACGGCGGGAAATCAGCACCGTACCGACGCACGTCAATACGAGCGTGAGGAGAAAGAGAAGCACACCTTTGTTACCCATACGAACCGTTCCTTTTCGTTTATACAGATTGAACCGTCAGACGGTCACTTTTTTCTTTTGCGTCGGGATTTCATGCAGGCGAGGACTTTTTCCGCGGCAACGGCCCGGCTCGCCTTGACGAGAAGGACGTCGCCCGGCTCCAGCGCCTCGAGGATCATATTCGCCATTGTCTGCGGATCGCGCGTGTCCAGACTGACGTACACATTATCCGCACGGATGCCGTTTTTGATCGCCGCCTCGGCAATCACGTCCGCCATCTTGCCGTAGCAGAAGAGGCGGTTCACCTTCGTCTGCGCCGCATACTGTCCGAGCTGATCGTGCATCAGGCGCGTGTATTCGCCAAGCTCCAGCATATCACCGAGCAGGGCGGCGGATTTCGCATTTCTCTGCGCACAGACGGCGGAGAGCACATCAAGCGCGGCACGCATCGATTCGGGACTTGCGTTGTAGCAGTCCTCAATCACGGTGAAAGCGCCCATCTCGTAGATTTTCTGACGCATATCCGCACCGTGGAACTGCAGAAGACCGCGGCGGATCGTGTTTTCGGTGAGTCCGAGCATCATACCGACTGCATAGGCGGCAACCGAATTGTAGACGTTGTGCTGTCCGAGCGTCGGAATCTGCACATTTGTGTACGCCTGATCGCGGCAGATGAGATCGTACGTCATTCCGTCACCGACTGTGCGGATATTGACGGCACGGTAATCGCCGTGTGCACTTTCGAGACTCATGAACAGCGGCTTCGGCGTAATCGAATCCGCACGCGCGTACAGAAGCGGCTCATCCGCATTCAGAAGAAGCACGCCGTCCGGCTTCATTCCGGCAACGATCTCCAATTTGGCACGGCAGATATTCTCGCGTGTGCCGAGGGAGGCAAGATGCGACGTACCGATATTCGTCACGACGGCAATATCCGGCTTCGCAATCTTCGAGAGCCGCTCAATCTCGCCGAGCGCGCTCATGCCCATCTCCAAAACGGACACAGCGTCATCCTTCTCCAGCGTAAACAGCGTCATGGCAAGACCAAGATCGTTGTTGTGATTACCCTCCGTCTTGTGCGTTTTGCATCCTGCGGCGGCAACAGCGGCAATAAATTCCTTCGTTGTCGTTTTGCCGACACTGCCCGTAATGGCAACGACCTTCACCGCACTCGCATCACGGTAATCGGACGCAAGATCGCCGAGGGCACGGATCGGATCGTCCACAACGATGACAGCGGCGTTCTTCTCCGCCATGGAATCCGGCACGCGCTGTGCCAGAAAGCATGCCGCACCGAGATCGGCGGCAGACGCCATATAATCGTGTCCGTCCACGCGCTCACCTGCAATAGCCGCAAAGAGCGAGCCGCCCTTTGCCTCGCGGGAATCGGTGCATATATCCGTAACGGACGCGGTACTTCCCTTGCCTGTCAGGACAAGCTCGCCGCCGACGATCCGTGCGATTTCTTCCGGGGTGTACGTTTTGATTTTGAGTGCTGCGTTCATGTTCTTTCCTTCCGCTTTGCATCCGTCCGGATGCATGTCATGTTATCGTTTGCTTTGGCGCGCTGTCCATGCGGCACGCGCAATCTCTGCTTCGTCGAAGGGGAATTTCCCATCGGCGGTAATTTCATATGTTTCGTGTCCCTTGCCGGCAAACAGCAAAATCTCCCCTGCCCGTGCCTGCCCGACAGCATAGGCGATCGCCTCACGTCGGTCGGGAATCACGGTGTGCGGTCTCTCCCGATTCACACCGCGGAGAATATCCCTCAGAATTGATGCCGGATTCTCACTGCGGCTGTTATCCGCCGTCAGGATCACAAAATCGGCGAGGGAGGACGCGATACGCCCCATCACGGGACGCTTGCCCGGATCACGGTCACCGCCGCACCCGAACAAAAGAGTGATTTTCTGTCCCCTTCTGCGCACGTCACGCACCGTTCTCAGCAGTGTTTCGAGGGCGGCGGGGGTATGTGCGTAATCGATGAACAGGGTAAACGGCGCGCCCGGCAGATCCACCCGCTGCATCCGTCCGGCAACACCGCCGAAGGACGCAAGCGCATCCTGCACTGTCACGGGATCGACGGAAAGCATCCGCGCCGCTGTGATGGCAAGGAGTGTATTTTCGACCGTAAAATGCCCGGGCACGGGGACGCGCACGCGGAACACCACGGTTTTTGCATAGTAAATGTAGGAGATTCCCTCCGCACCGTGCATACGGATTCGCATAGCGGCGGCATCCATATCGGGTGCATCCTCGGCATCCGTACCACACCTTATGAAGCGGCACGTCGGCGCAAGCTCCTCGAGTTCTTTTGCATACGGATCGCCTGCATTGACGATGCCGATCGGTGCAAGGGCAAACAGCCGCGCTTTCGCGGCGAGGTACCGCTCCAGCGTTCCATGATAATCGAGATGCTCTTCACTGAGATTTGTGAAAACGGCAAGATCGATATGCATCGCGTCAAGCTTCCGCTGATCGAGCGCATGCGAGCTCGCCTCCAGAATGAGCACCTCCACCCCGTCATCCCGCATCTGCGCCGCCGCCCCGTAAAGATACTGCGGATCGGGCGTCGTCATCGCGGCAGGGGTATCAGACAGCTCACCGCCGCCGCCGAGATCGATCACGCGGTCAATGCTCTCGCATGACACCGTACCGATCATACCCGTTTTATACCCCGCCTCCTTCAGAATGGCGCGGAGCATATACGAGACGGACGTTTTTCCGTTCGTTCCCGTCACAGCGATCACGCGCATACCGCGCGTTGGATCCCCGTATCGGTTGTTCCAGATCAGCGCCGCGGCAAGACGTGTGTCCTGCACGGCAATATACGGCACGCCGTCGGGGATACTCTCCCCCGCACGAATCACGGCGGCATAAGCACCGCGCGCCATCGCATCCGCAATATAGCGGTGTCCGTCACGGCGCGTACCGCTGAGGCAAATGAAAAGTGAATCCCTCCCCGCCAGGCGGGAATCGGAAACGATATCGGCAATCGCATGTGCCGTATCGGCAAAAACGGAAACGGTTTCGACTCCTGAAAGAAGCTCGGAAAGCTGCATCGGTTACCTCCGGAAGTGTGATGGTATCTTTACACTTCCGGCACACGTCAGTCGTCGGTCAGACCGAGATGGCGCACCTCAATGGTGACAAGGGTTGCCTCAGGAACAACTTCTCCGGCGGCGGGCGACTGGCTGATGACCGTAGCGGTATCGCCGTTCGTTGCACCGGTGATAGAGACATTCAGCCCCGCATTCACAAGCAGTCGGTTCGCCGCTTCGGCGCTCTTTCCGACGAGATCGGGAACGGTGACTGTATTTTTCGGCGTTTCCTCACCCGTATACAGGATCAGTTTGCCGGTGTCCTTGAAAATCGTTTCGCCTGCGGCGGGGATCTGTGCCGTGATGCGGTCGCCGTCACCGACGATGGTATACTGAATGCCGCGCCAGCTGAGGTCGGAGACGGTTGCCTCCTTCGTCGCGCCGACGTAATTGGAGAGACTGACCTCGATCCGCTTCAGCTCATCCTCCGTATACTGCGCCTGCACGCCGAGATACGGAAGCACGAACGAAAGCAGCTTGGAGACATACGGTGCGGCAACAACGCTGCCGTACACGCTGCCCTTCATCGGCTCATCAACGACGATCAGAACCGCGATCTGCGGATCATCCGCGGGGGCATATGCCACGCAGGAGCCGAGACGGAACGACTTCTCGCCGTTCGCGTCAAATTTATCCCGTTTCTCCGACGTACCGGTCTTTGCGGCTACCTTGTAGCCCTTGACGTACGCATTTTTCGCGCCGCCGTTGCCGGATACACCGTCCTCGAGGATCCACGTGATCGTATCGCACGTTTCCGTGCTGACGACCTGCCGGCGTGTCTCCGTCTCGTAAGACTGGATCACGCTGCCGTCATCGTCCACAATCTCCTTGAGCAGATGCGGCGTGACGAGATAGCCGCCGTTTGCGACGGAGGCGATCGCCGTGATCTGCTGAATCGGCGTCGTCTTGAACGTCTGACCGAAGGCGTAAACGGCAAGAGATACGCCGCCGAAATTCTTATAGGAGCTGATGATAGACGGGCTCTCACCGGGCAGATCGATCCCCGTAACCGAGCCGTAGCCGAACGAATTGAAATAGCGATAGAACGTATCGGTGCCGAGTCTTTGTGCAAGCATCATCATGGTCGGGTTGCACGACTGCTGCAGCATCTGATAAAACGGCATAACGCCGTGTCCGCCTCGTTTGTGACAGCTGACATCGCCGTATCCCTTCACGAAATATTCACCCGTACAGGTGAAGGATTCGTTGAGGTCGGTAATCTTCCCTTCCTCCAATCCCATCGCGGTGGTGAGGATTTTGAACGTCGATCCCGGCTCGTACAGCTCGGTGACCGCTTTGTTCTTCCACATCGTGTAGAGGAGATTCATCCGCGTCTCGGCGTACTCCTCCGATTCGGGATCCAGCAGGGCAAGCTTTGCCGCGCTCTCCTCATCGAGCACGTACGGCTGGTTCAGATCAAACGGCGGATACGTAGCCATACCGAGGACTCCGCCTGTGTTGACATCCATGACGATACCCGTCACACGGTTGCCGGCGGCGGATTCGTAATACGTTGCCTTCAGTTGATTTTCCAGCTCGTACTGGATGTACATATCAATCGTCGTGACGATATTGTATCCGTTTTCCGCCTCGACGTAGCTTTCGTAATCAAACGGCATATCTTTGTTGTGCGCGTCCTGCGCCTTGATGTACCGTCCGGACGTTCCTTCCATAATATTATTATAGTAGGCTTCCAGTCCGTATATGCCCTCGCCGTCCACGTTCGTAAAGCCGATCGTATGGGACGCGAGCGTATCGTAGGGATAATAGCGAATCGAGGACGCACGGAGGTAGATCATGCGGTTAAAGCCGTGCTCGGCGATGAACGCACGCACGCGGTCGGCGGTCGCCTCATCCACGTTTTTCTTGATAACCTCATACCGTCGGCCGTTCTTTGCCGCCTTCTCGATAACGGTATCGTAATCCACGTTCAGAATGTCGGACAGCGCACGGGCGATCAGCTGATTCATCGGAATATCCGTGTAGGACGTTCCGTCGGCATCCGCCCACGTAAACAGAGCGTCTTCTTTATTCTCGGCGGCGTCCAGCTCCGCCATTGTGTCGATAATATCCTGCGGCGAGATAAACACCAGATACACCGTAGCGTTCGTTGCCAGAATATTTCCGTTCGTATCGTAAATATTGCCTCGCTCCGGATTGACCTCCGTCTCATAGGTAAGCTGATCCATCACCGCCTTGCGGTAATAATCGTGCTGGAGGATCTGCAGCCGAAAGAGCGCGACTATAAGAAAGAATGCAAATACGACAAGTAAGATCCCGAAAAGGATTACGCGGACCACCGTTCCGCGGTCGATCCTTTTTACGTCAGACAATACAGTTCCCCTCCCGCCATTTTCCGGCTTTTTCATATGTAGCGAAAAAACGCAAGCACTCGGTTTTTACAGTCGGCACTTGCAGTTTTTCATTTTCTTCCATATATTATATGATTTTCCGTCCGCAAACATGCATGACGCACACAAAGCATAAATTTGCAAAACGCGGGAACGCCTTTCAGCGCACGCCCGCGTTGCGAACCGCTTGTCAGTGGTCAGTCGATGTACTCTCGGAGCTTCGCGAAATTCTCGGCAATTGCGGAAAGCATACCGGAGAACACGCTGTTCTCAACCTGCGCCTCATCCTCTGTCGGTGCGGAGATCTCCACCCGGTTGCCGCCCGAAACAGATACGAAGCGGTTTTCCACCAGATCGTTTTTCACCATGCCGATTTCGTTTACGGCGATATCCTCGATCACGCGGATATCGTCTCTCTCCTCAAGGCGGAGGTTCAGAATCTGCTCTTCCTGATCGATCGCATTGCACTCCGCTTCCAGCCGTGCAATCTCACCGGAAAGCTCATAGTTTTGTACAAATGCAAACAAAACAGAGAGAAGAATCACACCGAAAATCACTACCGAAACGAACGCTGCGAACGGGAACGGTGCCTGTCCGACACGCACCTCCTGCAGCTTTACGTTTGCCTTTTTGTCACGGGCGGCGGCTTTAGCGGAACGATCACACTTCGCATCCGTGCCGAAACGGTTGACTGCCGTATTCGTCTTTACGGGCATCGGCTTGACAGTGTTTTTCTGTGCCGATTTATGTACGGGCGCCTTGGCTGCCGGACGGGATGCGGTACTTGCCGCAGTCTTCTGTGCCGGCTGTTTTACTGCCGCGGTCTTCGGGGCGACCGTTTTCGGCGTCTCCGGGCGCTTCTCCGTCAGCGGATTCGGTGCATTTTCGTAAGGATCGAGACCGCGCTGTACACGGTCTACCATAACATACGTGCTCGGCGCTTTATACTGAACGGTTTTTGCAACACCGCGGGCAGCAAACTGCCGTTTCAGCTTATCACACAGCGGATTACCCGTGGGTGCGAAATTCTGATTTACGCCGTACGTTGTCATGCTGTTCTCTCCTTTTAATTATTATTTTATCGTGCGATGTCTCCGTCACAACTTCTCCGCACAGCGGAGCTTTGCACAATGTGACCGGGAATTCGCCTTAATCTCCTCCTCGGTGGGGAGGATCGGTTTTTTGCTGAGCAATCGGATCTTCGGGGTATTGCCGCATACACACACCGGAAAACTCGGCGGGCAGGTGCATCCGGAGGCAAGTGACGCGAACGTCTGCTTCGTGATACGGTCCTCCAGCGAGTGGAATGTGATCACTGCGGCACGTCCGCCGGGATTGAGCCGCGCTACCGCCGCCTCAATGGACGGAGCGATTACGGCAAGCTCGCCGTTGACTTCAATGCGGATCGCCTGAAACGCGCGGCGTGCCGGATGCTGATTCTCCTTATACCGTGCGGCGGCAGGAATTGCGTCGCGCACGATTTCGGCAAGCTCAATCGTCGTTTCGATCGGTTTTGCTTCTCTCGCCTGCACGATAGCAGAGGCGATACGGGGTGCAAACTTTTCTTCTCCGTAATCGCGGAGAATACGGATGAGTTCCGATGCGGCGTATCCGTTGACGACATCTGCCGCCGTGATTCCTGCGGACTGATCCATGCGCATATCGAGCGGCGCTTCTGCCATATAGGAGAATCCGCGGTCCTTTTCGTCCAACTGATAGGAGGAGACACCGAGGTCCCACATCACGCCGTCGATTTTTTCGATGCCGAGCATATCAAGCACCGAGGATATTTCCGAGAAATTCGATTTGACCACCGTCACCCGATCGGAGAACGGGGCGAGCCGTGCCGAACACGCAGCAAGTGCCGCGTCATCCCGATCCAGACAGATCAGGCGGCTTCCCGCAGGCAGTCTCGAAGCGATCTCATAGGAGTGACCGCCGCCGCCCGCCGTACAGTCCACGAAAACACCGCCGCGGACAGGCTCAAGTGCCTCCATACATTCACGCGCAAGGACGGATACATGGGAGAATTCCATATTGGTTACCGTCCTTCACAATTTTTTTGGAACGATCACAAGCCGAGGTTCATCATCTGCTGCAGGATGGACTCCGTCTTATCAACGCTGTTGATTTCGTTCCATCTCTCCTCCGACCAGATCTCAGCGTAGTTGAGATGCCCGACAATGACGGCACCCTTCTGGATATTGGCGTATGCAATCAGATCAGCGGGGATCAGAACGCGGCCCTGCGCGTCCGGCTGTACCTCAGCGGCTGTCGCACAAAGGTAGCGGATGATCTCTCTTGACTGGATAGCGGGAAGCTCGGAAAGCTTTGCCGTGTACTTTTCCCACTCTTCCATGGAGTAAACGGATAGACACTTGTCTACATTGCACGTGATTACAAACGAATCGCCGAGTTGTTCACGGTGTTTCGCCGGAATAAAGAGTCTGTTCTTCGCATCAAGATTATGCGTGAATTTTCCCATCAGCATGTCTTCCGTTCCCCCTTTCGCCAGTTTCGCGCTCTACAATCCACCACAATCGTGGGCGAGTGCGCCACTTTTCTTTATTATAAACTTTTTTGAAGCAAAACACAAGACCTTTTCAGAATATTTTTTGCATTTTTCTAAAATTTTTTTCGTATTTCTCTCCCGTCCCCGATATTTCCCGTTCCCTTGTCGGCTTTGTTTTTCATTTTTATCCAAAATTCCCTGTATTTGTATATTTTACATCCGCCGAAAGTCGACACAGAACATATGTTTTTGACAAATGCAGGGCTCCTTCCGGCGCGAAAAAACCGCTGTCCGTTTCGGACAGCGGTTTCATAAAAACAGGCGGCACATTACGCCGCCTGTTTGCAAAATCAATTGTTCTTCACATGGACGTCGAGCTGATTGTACGGAATCTCGATGCCGGTCTTGTCAAAGGCAAGTTTGACAGATTCAATCACATCGAAATAGACCGTCCAATAATCCTCGTTCTTCGCCCAGGCGCGCGCTTTAATCTGCAAAGCCGATGCACCGTGCGCACCGATGCGAACGAACGGCTCGGGATCCGCAAGGACGAGCTCATGCGCCTCCAGAATTGTCATAACAACCTTTTTGGCCTTTTCAAAATCCGTCGCATACGAAATGGAAAATTCGAAATCAACACGGCGGGTATCCTTCTCGGAATAGTTGATAATCGTACCGCTTGAAAGCGCACCGTTCGGGATATGGACGACTTTATTGTCCACAGTCACGACATTTGTGTATGTAATATGGATGTCGGCAACCGTACCCGAGATACCCTGTGCTTCGATAAAATCATCCACCTTAATGGGACGCGTGAGCAGGATCAACACACCGCCGGCGAGGTTGGAAAGCGCACCGTTGACAGCAAGACCGACGCATACACCAAGCGAAGCGATCAATGCGGTAATGCCGCTGGTATCGATGCCGAGATAGCCTACGAGGCAAACGCCGACAAGACATTTGGCAGCAATCTTGCCTACATAGACAAACGTCTTAAGCACCGTTTTATCGGCGTTCTTCTTCTCGCCGTCAGCGAGGATCTTTTTGCCCAACCAGTTGATCAGCTTGAATGAAACAAGCAGTACGATAGCGGAAACGAGCAGTTTCACACCTGTGCTGAGAGCCCAGGCAACAAGGGTGTCGAGAATTGCGGAAAGAGACATGGTATTATACCTCCAAAAAAAATTATCTTGTTTGCAGCGCGCTTACTCGTACCGTTCATCGAGGATCGCAAGAGCCGCTTCCGCGGCGCTTTCCGTCATGGAATCCCCGATCGGACAGCCGTATTTGAGCAGTTCGCGGACATAAGTAGAGCTGACGCAAGCGATCTCGGGCGATGCCGGCAGGATGACCGTCTCCAGTTCGGGATCGAACCGCTTCATAATCGCCGCGAGCGAGTATTCGTAGTCGAAATCCGACGCACACCGTGCACCGCGCACGATGTACCGGATATCTCTTGCCGCCGCATACGTGGAAGACAGACCGACGCAGATCTCGGGACGCACGTTGGTGATCCCCTGCTCCGCCAGATCGCGGCAGGTCTCAATGAGGAGCGTCAGCCTCTCCTCGCAGGTGAACATGCCGCTCTCCTTCTCCCCGTTGGACATGACCACTACGTACACGAAATCAAACATCCGTGCCGCACGGGCGATCAGATCGGCATGACCTTTCGTGACGGGATCAAAGCTGCCCGTCAGCATGGCAATCCGTTTGTTTTCCATATTTATGCCTCCTCCGCCGGGCGAAGCACGGTGATCCGCGCGCGTCCGTAAGACGTCGTACGCTCGACTGTATAGCATGCGGCGAGCGTCTCATCCCCGCCGAATACATCCTGCATGACGTAGGCAAGCTCGGCGTCGGCAATCTCTGCCTTCGTCATACGGCGGCGGGTAAGACGTGCATTTCCGTCGTCATCCGTCTCGCAGACGACAGCGGCACCGGGCGCCAGGATGCCCGCGTCAGCAAGCTTTGCGAGCACGTCCGGCAACAGCCCCTCCGCATACGGCGGATCGAGGAAGACAACATTGTACGTCTCCCGTCCCTGCGCACCGCGGATAAACGCCGTCCAATCCGCGCACGAGATACGGCAGCGTTCGAACAGGTGCGTCTTTTTCGCGTTTTCGATCATGACCGCGTTCGCCTCACGGGAGGCGTCGATCATCGTCGCACGTGCGGCGCCGCGGCTGAGTGCCTCCAGTGCCATCTGTCCCGATCCGGCAAACAGATCGAGCACGGCGCGCCCCTCCAGCTCAAACTGGAGCATGGAAAAAATCGCCTCTTTCACTCTTTCGGATGTCGGTCTGGTATTCTCGCCCTCAGGCGCGATCAGTTTCGTACCGCGGGCACTACCTGTGATAATTCGCATCATATCGTAATCCTCCTATGTTTCATCGGGATGCAGAAATTTGTATACGTTCACGCCGTCAGCTTCAGACAAACCGTGCACGGCGGCTATATCGGCGGGAGATGCCTGCCGCATGGCAGTCACCGTACCGAAATGGGAAAGAAGCGTCTTCGCCTTTGCGGGGCCGATCCCCTTCACCTTTTCGAGTGAGGAGGTGCGCATCGTTTTCCGCTTCGCCGCCGTCATGCGGGACACCGTAAAGCGGTGGACTTCCTCCTGCAGATTATAGAGGAAACGGAATACGGCGTTATCGCGGGCGACATTGATCTCCTCGCCCTCGCCGACAAGCGTTCTCGTTTTGTGGTGCTCATCCTTGACCATGCCGAACACGGGAATATCGACACCGATCTCGCGCAGAACTGCACGCACGACAGCAACATGCGTCTCCCCGCCGTCCAGCAAAATCAAATCCGGGCGGACAGCATACGCGCCGTCCGTGTCGGAAAGGTGCGCCATCCGCCGCCGGATCGTCTCGCGCATAGATTCGTAATCGTCGGGCGCCCCCTCCACGGATCGGATACGGAAAAGGCGGTATTCGCTTTTTTTCATCTTACCGTTCACCGCGACAACCATACCTGCGGTGATATGCTCGCTACCGAGGTTGGAGATATCGTACGCCTCGATACGTTCGGGCACCGTCTCCAGTTGAAGCAGAGACGCCAGCCGCACAAGCATGCCCGTGTCCTTCTCTTCCCGTTTCGCCTGATTCTCACCGTGCTCGGCGGCATCGCGCTGTGCCATGAGACAGAGCTTGCGGGCGTCGCCCCTCTGCGGTGTACGCACGGTTACGCGCCGTCCCGCTTTTCCGCTGAGATATCCCGACACAACGTCGTACTCCTGCGGCGGCAGATCGAACGAAAGCAAAACCTCCGAGGGGATATATTCACGGCTGTTGTACAGACCGATAATAAACGCACTGATCGGCGAATCGTCGAAAAGCGCCGCATCCGTATCCGCGCCCGAAACGGTGATCTCATCGGGGGAAAAGCGAAAATGCTCGCTGTCGGCAATATACCCTCCGCGCACGTAAAAGACGGCGGCCGCATCCCCCATCTCCGACGGAGCGAGCGCGATCACGTCACATTCATAGTCCGGGGCACCAACGACTTTCTGCGTTTCACCGAGCCGTTTCAGCGCCGCGATCGAATCCCGGCACCGTGCCGCCTCCTCAAAGCGAAGATCCTCCGCACACGCTTCCATACGCGCGGTAAGATCGGCAAGTGCCTGCCTCGTTCCGCCGCGCAAGATCTGCACCGCACATTTGATGATCTCGGCGTATTCCTCCTCGCTGACATCGCCTGCGCACACACCGACGCACCGTCCCATCTGGCGGTACACGCACGGGCGCTCCTTGCCGATATCGCGCGGAAATACTCTCTTGCACGACGGCAGACCGAGCGTCTGCTCCAGCGTACGGATCACAGAAAAGACCGTTGACACACCCGAATACGGGCCGAAATACATGGCGCGGTCGTCCTCGCGCTTGCGCGTCATGGACAGTCTGGGATACGCCTCCCCCGTGCTGAGGCGGATATACGGATACGATTTCGCATCCTTCAGCTTGATATTATACTTCGGATTGTATTGCTTGATAAGCTGATTCTCAAGTGCGAGCGCTTCCATCTCCGTATCGCACGTGATGAAATCGAAATCCGCAACGCTCCCCGCCATACGCGAGGTTTTGATATCATGCGCGCCGTGGAAATACTGCGACACGCGATCTCTGAGCGAGCGGGATTTGCCGACGTAGATGACCTTGCCTGTCGGGGCGCGCATGATATACACGCCGGGCACACGCGGAAGTGCCGCCGATTTTGACCGCAGATGGGAGAGAATCTCATCCCGCGTCCTGCCGTCCGTATAAGACAAAATCATCCCTCCGTTCTCTGCAGAAATGAAAAGAGGCGAAAAGCATTCTCCGCTTTTCGCCGCGATTGGCACAAAGGCACAAGGCCGAGCTGTAAACCCGGCAGTTTCCTTACAGGTATCCCACCGAACGCGGTGCGATCAGTCGTTGAATCCGGTATCGATGAGCTCGGCAAGACCGTCGAGCGCCTCGTTTTCATCGGTTCCGTCCGCAATCAGTGTGATCGTCATTCCTTTGACGATGCCGAGAGAAAGGACACCGAGCAGGCTCTTCGCGTTTACGCGTCTGTCCTCACGCTCCACCCAAATGGAACTGCGGAAAGAATTTGCCTTCTGAATGAAGAACGTAGCCGGTCTTGCATGGAGTCCGACGCTGTTCTTTATAGTCACATCGCGAGAAATCATATTGTATGCTCCTTGGGTGCAAATATTCGTGGAATCTGCGCACATTTTTCGGGCAAATTCCGATAACTTACTTACAGTATATCAAATTTTCCGCGCAAAATCAATAGATTTTCTTTATTTTTTCATTTTTTCACAGTTTTATGTGGACAAAACGGGCATTTTGCAAACATTTTGCCGTGAGAATGCCCGTCAGTACATGCCTTCCGTCCGTTTATTGCCGGTCTGGTAATCACGGTGCAGCTTGAGTTCACCGTTATCCATACGGAAAATACGGTCGGCGTGATCGGCAATCGACAGATCGTGCGTAACCATGACAAGCGTCTGTCCGAGCACGCGCTTCGTCTCCAGAAGGAGCTTCAGCACCTCATCGGCATTGGCACGGTCGAGATTACCCGTCGGCTCGTCGGCAAAAACGATATCGGGCATATTGATCAGCGCACGGGCGATGGCGACTCGCTGCTGCTGACCGCCGGACAGCTCGCTCGGCAGGTGGTGCAGTCGTTCGCCGAGCTGCAAGGTCTCGACCAGTTTTCGGAGATTCTCCTGATAGCTCATATCGGGCTTGTTGCACATGACGGTAGGGATCAGGATATTCTCCAGCGCCGTGAACTGCGGAATCAGATTGTGCCTCTGGAAGACGAAGCCCATATTGATACCGCGGAAGCGTGCCAGCTCGTCGGCGGACATTTTTGTGATATCCTCCCCGCGGATCTTGACCCGTCCCGCATCGGCGTTCAGAAGACCTGCGCAGATGTGCAGAAACGTACTCTTACCCGATCCCGACGTACCGATGATGGCGACAAACTCGCCCGGCTCCACCTTGATCGACGCGCGGTTGACGGCGGTGACGACCGTATCGTACTGCTTATACTGTTTGATGACGCTTTCCGTCTGAAGCATATATTCAGCCATAATTTTGATCCTTTCTTATTCCTCACCGTCACCGGCGCCGCCGTTTTCCAGCGTATATCTCGATTTGATATACGAACGGAACGGCAGATAGGTGGAGAAGAATCCGCAGCCGACCGACACGACGATACTCGTGAGGATCGCGTACCACGGCATATAGAACTCGTAGCGGACGTATTCCTTTTCGAAATACGGCATGATGACGTTGAACACGTAGAACAGCCCGTAGCTGCTGAGATAGCTGAGCGCGATCGCCACGATGAGCGACAGCACCGCCATCACCGTACCGCCCTGCAGATAGATCTGCCGTATATCCTTGACAGACGCGCCGAGCGACTGCAGAATATTGAACTCTTTTTCTCTCTTGAAGTAGTACAGCGTCTGCGAGAAGAACCACACAAGCGGGGAGATGCAGAGAATCAGCAGCGCGATGCAGATATAGAGTTCGGTATAATGCTTATCCGCCTCGATCGTGTCAAGGCTTAAGCGGTGTGTGTTGGAGATGTGCGTCTCGCCGTACAGGCGTCCCCACTCGCGCAGCTCCGCCTCGATGCGTGCCGTATCCTCGCTCGAAAGCGACTGATCGACGTGGATCTGCAAGGTCGTTGCATCTGCGCGCCGTCCGCCGGAGACGATTCTGTAATCGTCCGTATTGAAGAAGATCGGCATACTGCCCGAGGGGATGTTTTCAATGATCGCGCCGACGGTAAACGTGTAGTATTCGTGCTTGAAATACTCGATCTGATCCTTCAGCAGATTGCGTCCGGTCAGATTGGAATCGACCTCGCGGATCTGCCCTGTTTTGACGCCGATCTGAATCGTGTCGCCAACCTCGAACTTATACGTCTTGATATTCGAAATCGAGTCGCCGATGATGACCGTTCCCGGCGTTGTGTAGATGCAGTTCAAATCGCCTGTGTATTTGTACTTTTCAAGCGTCCGGAGCTGTTCCTCCGTCATGCCGTAATAGACGACCTCGTTTGAGACGCGCTGGTATTCGACGGGATGGCGCTCGCTTTCGTAGACGACCAGATTCTTAAACGGCATGACGTTATCTACGTGCGTCAGCATATGCGAGCCGATCTCAATCGCCTCGATGCTGTTATTCATGGCGCGCACCTCGGTGATGCCGTCGATGGCGTACAGCTCCTCGCTCATCTCGTCATCGTACGTAAACTCCGTCTCGGTAAGATTGACCGTGAACTGCGGACGCGGATAGTGCAGTCCCGTATCGTAAATCTCGGACAGATACAGTCCGCAGATAAACAGCGCGCAGAACACGATCGCCGTTGTCAGAAGCTGGGCACTGTACTTGCGGAAACGCCAGATCGAATAAAACTCGTACTGTGTCGGGAATTTCTTGCCGAGCAGATTGATCGAACGCATCGGAGAGGTGACGAGGTTGGAATTATCCTCCGTCACGATCAGCGTCATCGGCTGGCGGATAGACATAAGGCGCATCGGCATCCATACGGAGGCGAGCACGACGACCGTCCCGAACAGCAGCACGCCGAGGATAACCAGCCACGAGAATCGGAACGCAAAGCCCGACGGCAGGTAGATCAGATACACGGCAAGCGTGGAGAACAGCACGGACGGGATCAGCGTGACAAACGAGATCACGAACAACTCCCAGAACGCCGTACCGAACAGCTTTTTGAAATCCGCCCCGAACGTCATGTAGACGCCGTAGGTGAATTTATACTGATTGACGCGGATATTGTACAGTGCCGTGAGCAGGAAAATCGACACAGCGAGCAGCACAATCGTGATGAAAATGAACGTCACGAGATTCTTCGCCGTGTTCTCCTCAAAATGCAGAAGCGGCGTAACGGCGATCATGAACGATTCCCCCGATTTGCCGAGCGATTTCAGATCGGGGATGTAATTTTCGCGGAAGCGTGCCTCGCTCACGTCCTTATCCTTCAGGAAAAAGAGGAAGAAATCAAACCGCTTCTCGGCGGACATATAGTTGAGGTTCTCCTCATAGCGGACGATCTTGAAGATCAGATCGTTTTTGAACACCGCACCCGAATCGTTGAATATGTAGTTCGCCTGGTCCTCGTTCAGATCGCGCAGTGCCATGTGGTAGTCGTACTCCGCCATGACGTGCTGATACTCTACGTCGTTATTGTTCGCATAGGACACAGCCATCAGACCGTAAAAAGACTGAATAATAAACAGTGCCGCAAAAAAGCAGAGATACTGCTTAAAATTGAAAAATACGCTTTTGACAGCGATCTTCACGCTCCGTGTTAGATACTCAAACAATGCTTCCAAGGCTTTCTCCTTATTTCTCGTTCATCCGAACAGACTGTCAATATAGGTGATATCAAAGCGCATATTCACCGGCTCGTATTCGTACTCGCCGCAGAGAAAATACGGAGCGTATTCTCCCGTACCGACCACGATATACAAAGGCGGACGCGTATCCGTTTTGTCCGTCATCGCAAACGTGACGGTGTAATCGGCAGGCGTATCCGCCGCTTTTCTGCGCATACAGGGGATCCCGTCAAACGAAAGCATAAACAGCTCCACGTCCGTCCCTGTAAGGGTAATCTCCGCCCCGTCCGAGGCACGCGAAACGGTCACGGAATCAATGAGCGCAAGCATGGTGACCTCATCGACAGGGGCCGGCAGGACCTCCCCGAGCGTATAGGCGCGAAGCGAGACACACGAGGCAAGCAATACCGTCATCGCAAGGATCACCAAAAGGCAGGTAAACCGTTTCATTTCCGTTCCTCCGTAAAACAATAGGGGCAGTATACCATTATTATACAGCGGCACACGCGCCTGTGCAAGGGGGTGTTTGTGAATTTTTTTGCGTGGACTCTTTCCCAGCGGCACAATTTGTGATATAATATAGGATATAAAAGTACGGACACGGGAGATTTTGTTATGAAAACGCTTCTCGTCATCGACGGCAACAGTATTCTGAACCGCGCCTTTTACGGTATCCGCCCTCTTTCCACGAAAACGGGGCTCCCCACCAACGCCGTCTACGGCTTTATCACGATCCTCAAAAAGCACATCGACGCGCTTGCGCCCGACCGTATTCTCTGCGCGTTTGACCGCAAGGCACCGACCTTCCGCCACAAGATGTATGACGGCTACAAAGCGACGCGCAAGGGCATGCCGGAGGAGCTTGCCATGCAGCTCCCGTACGCCAAGGAGGTTGCCGCGGCGATGGGCTGCTGCGTCGTCTCCATGGACGGATACGAGGCGGACGACATTCTCGGCACGGCCTCCGCAATGGCAGAAACGGCGGGCGATATGCACACGTTCATCCTGACGGGCGACCGCGATTCCTTGCAGCTTGTCTCGGAGAAAACGACCGTTGTCCTCGTCAAAACGAAGGAAGACATCCTCTACACGCCCGACGTTTTCCGCGCGGAGTACGGCATCACGCCTGCGCAGTTCGTGGACGTAAAGGCACTGATGGGCGATATCTCCGACAACATCCCGGGCGTACCGGGTATCGGTGAAAAAACGGCACTCAAGCTGATCGGGCAGGCAGGCTCCCTCGACGCGGTTTATGCAAATCTTGACGGGCTGGGGCTGACGAAATCCGTTACGGAAAAACTGCGGACGGGCGAGGAAAGTGCACATCTGTCGCGCCGTCTTGCCGAGATCTTCCGCGCCGTGCCGATGGAAACGTGCCTCATCTGCACGGACTGCACACAGGATCGCGCGAAACTGAACGAACTGTTTACCGAGCTGGAATTCACCGCACTCAAATCGCGGTTCTCCCTCACAGACGACGATACAGCCCCCGTACAGGCGACCGAGGAGATCCCCGCATTCATCCCGCTTGCCGAGGCAGGATCGCTTCCGGCTGAGGAGCCGATTGTCTGCGCGCTCACGGAGAACGGCGCTCTTGCCGCCGTCATCGGAGATACGCACGTCATTATCCCGGCGGATTCCGTAAAAGACGTTCTCGACGCACATCCCGTCGTTTGCCACGATTATAAAAAACTGTATGCGGCACTGACCGAACGCGGCATCACACCGCAATGCATTTTCGACACGATGCTTGCCGCATATCTGCTCTCCCCCGGCGAGGGAAATTATCCCCTCACACGCGTAGTGCCGCAGCATATCGGATGCGAGATCACGGAGTTTACCCCCGAGGCAGAGGCGCACTTTACCGCACGGCTGTATCCGATTCTGAAAGAGGAATTGGACAGGCACGGCATGACGGATCTCCTTTGTGAGATCGAAATTCCTCTTGCGGAAGTACTCGCGGAGATGGAAACCGCCGGCTTCACCCTCGACGCGGACGGACTGCACGAATACATCACCGCTTTGCAGATCGCCGCCGAGGATCTCGCGCAGACAATCTATGAGGAAGCGGGCGCACCGTTCAACATCAATTCTCCGAAGCAGCTCGGCGAGGTGCTATTCGAAAAGCTCGGTCTGCCGCCGTCCAAAAAGACACAGCGCGGCTACTCGACCGATGCGGAAACACTGGAAAAGCTCCGTCCGTATCACCCGATCATCGGGCACATTCTCGACTACCGTCAGCTTGTGAAACTGACCGGCACGTACGGCGACAACCTGATCGCTCTGCGCGGCGCGGACGGCAAGATCCACTCCCGCTTCAACCAAACGGGCACGGCAACGGGACGGCTGTCCTCGACCGATCCGAACATGCAGAACATTCCCGTGCGCGGTCAGCTCGGGCGCGAGCTCAGACGTTATTTCACCGCTACGGACGAAGGTCACATCCTGCTCGATGCGGATTATTCGCAGATTGAGCTCCGCCTGCTCGCCATTCTCTCGGGCGATAAGGCAATGCAGCACGCCTTTCTTACCGGCGAGGACATCCACCGCGCGACCGCGTCGCAGGTATTCCGCACGCCGATCGAGGAGGTAACGCCGGAGCTTCGCAGCCGTGCCAAGGCAGTCAATTTCGGCATTGTTTACGGCATCGGCGAGTATTCCCTCTCGCAGGATCTCGGCATCTCCCGCGCCCGTGCAGGCGAGTATATCCGCAGTTATCTGGACACGTATCCGGATGTGGAGCGGTATCTTGACGAGACGGTCGAGGCGGCAAAGCGGGACGGATACACGACGACGATGTTCGCCCGCAAGCGCTTCATTCCCGAGCTGTCCTCGCAGAACAAAAATATCCGCGCGTTCGGCGAGCGCGTGGCGAAAAACAGCCCGATCCAGGGCACGGCGGCGGATATTATCAAGATCGCCATGATCCGCACGAGGGACGCACTCCGCGAGGCGGGTATCGATGCGAAGCTGATCTTGCAGGTGCACGACGAGCTGATCGTGGAGGTTGCGAAGCGCGACCAAGCCGCAGCCGCAGAGATTCTCGGGCGCGAAATGGAGGGCGCGGTGTCCCTCGCCGTGCCGCTGACGGCAGAGGTATCCGCAGGCGAGAACTGGTTTGAAGCGAAACAGTAAAATAAAGGCACCCGATCTGGTCGGATCAGGTGCCTTTTCGATTATTTCACGCGAACGATTCTGGCCTCGATTCTTTCTCGTGCGCCGGGGATCGGGTCTGCCGGATAGCCGAGGATGCAGTTGCCGACGCCGACGAAATCGCCCTCCAGCCCCCATTCTTTGAGGAGAGCCTTTCCCTCGTCCGTCTCAAACATCTCCCGGGCACGGTGAATCCAACACGAGCCGATGCCAAGCGAATGGGCGGCAAGCATGAGATTCTGCATCACAAGGCATCCGTCCTCGACAGCCGTGCGGGAGCGCGCGCGATCGACAAGCACGACGACCACGGTCGGCGCACCGTAAAACGGATCTCCGTCCTGCCTCATGACAGCGGCATTCATGCGAGAGAGTTTATCTCTTGTCGCCTTATCCTCGACGGCGACCATATACGCGACCTGCCGATTCATTCCCGACGGTGCATACAGCCCCGCGTTCAGAATCGCGGACAGCTCCGCTTCGGTGATTTTCTCCTCTTTATACGAGCGGACGCTTCGCCGCTCAATCAGTGCGCGGATGACTTCGTTCATACTTGCTTCCTCCGATGGTTCTGGATACAAATATTGTACCATCCGCGTCCGTCTCTGTCAAGAGCGCACCGCATAGGAAACGGTGCCGTCCGTCCACACTGCGTCTGCTGTATCGCCCGATCGGATTCTTCCGGAAAGCATCGCCTCCGAAAACGTGTCCTCGATATGCCGGATGACGGCACGGCGGAGAGGACGCGCGCCATAGGTCGGATCACGTCCGGCGGCGGCGATGTTTTTCACGATCTCCTCCGTGAAATGCACCGTGATGCCGAGCGCGGCGATCCGCTTTGTCACCTCGGCGAGCATACGCGCCGTGATTTCGCAAAGCTCGCTCTCGCCGAGCTTTTCAAACAGGATCACCTCGTCAATCCGATTGAGAAATTCGGGGCGGAATGTCGCCTTCAGCGCCTCTGTCACCCGCGCTTTCCGCTGTTCGTATTCTGCCTCCCCGCCTGCGGAAAAACCGAGCACGCCCGTGCCGCCCCATCCTGCCGCACCGATATTTGACGTCATAATGATAACCGTATTGCGGAAATCGATGCGTCTGCCCTGCGCATCCGTAAGCGTGCCGTCCTCCAGCACCTGCAAAAGGAGATGGAACACGTCCGGATGCGCTTTTTCGATCTCATCAAACAAAACGACAGAGTACGGATGCCGTCTGACACGCTCCGTCAGCTGACCGCCGTCATCGTAGCCAACGTAGCCGGGCGGCGAGCCAATCATGCGCGACGTCGTGAATTTCTCCATATATTCGGACATATCGATGCGGATAAGTGAGTTCTCGCCCCCATACATCACGTCCGCAAGCGCGCGGGCAAGCTCCGTTTTGCCGACACCGGTCGGACCGAGAAACAGAAATGAGCCGACCGGACGACCGGGATCCTTGAGCCCTGTCCGACCGCGTCGTATTGCACGGGCGAGTGCCGATACGGCTTTGCTTTGCCCGATCACGCGCTCCGTGAGCAGGGATTCGAGACGCGAAAGACGTGCGCCCTCCTCCTCGGCAAGACGGGAGACGGGCACCCCCGTCCACGCGGTCACGACAGCGGCGACATCCTCCTCCGTGACCGATTCCTCCCGCCGCTGGGCAATGGCGACACTGCCGCGGCTGCTCTCGTACTCCTCCCTGAGATGGCTCTCACGGTCGCGGAGGACAGCGGCGTTTTCGTAATCCTCGGCTAAAATTGCCTCCTCTTTCTCTGCCGTCAGCGCACGGAGCGCGCTCTCGATCTGCACCGTTTGTGCTTGCGGCATTGCCGCCGAGAGCCGCTTTTTTGCCGCCGCCTCATCGATCAGATCGATCGCCTTATCGGGCAGATACCGGTCGCAGATGTACCTGACGGACAGACGCACTGCGGCATCGATCGCCTCGTCGGTGATCTTCAGCCTGTGATGCGCCTCGTATCGGTCGCGAAGTCCGAAGAGGATCTCTCTCGCCTCCGACGCCGACGGTTCGCCGACGAGCACGGACTGAAACCGTCTCTCCAGTGCGGCATCCTTCTCGATATGGCGGCGGTACTCGTCAATCGTCGTTGCACCGATGATCTGAAGTTCCCCGCGTGCAAGCGCCGGTTTGAGAATATTCGCCGCGTCCAGGGCTCCCTCTGCACCGCCCGCGCCGATGATGGTGTGCATCTCGTCAATAAACAGAATCACGCGGCTGTCTTTCGTCGCTTCCTTGAGCACGGAGCGCATCCGCTCCTCAAATTCGCCGCGGTATTTCGCCCCTGCGATCATAGCGGCAATATCGAGCATGACGATCATCCGCCCGCGGAGATTTTCGGGCACGCTCCCCTCCGCAATTCTGCGCGCGATTCCCTCAACGACCGCCGTTTTGCCGACGCCAGGCTCCCCGATCAGGCACGGATTGTTTTTCGTCCGACGGGAGAGGATACGGATCACGCGGTCCGTCTCCTCCTCACGTCCGATGACGGGATCCAGCCTGCCCGCCTCCGCCCACGCACACAGATTCCGCCCGTATGCACTGAGCGCCGGACAGTCCCGGATCGCCTCCTTACCGCCCTTCTCCGCGCGAATCTGCCCGGGCATCGAAAGTCTTGTCGGCGGATTCTCCCCCGCACCGAAATACGCCGTCACATCCCCGCGGATCTCGTTGACGGAGGCGCCGAGAGTCGCAATGATGCGCACCGCTTCGCACTCCCCCTCCGATGTGAGGGCAAGCAGAAGATGCTCCGTGCCGATAAAGCCGTGTCCGGCACGCACGGACTCCACCGCCGAATTTTCGATCACCTTTTTCGTGCGCGGCGTCATATCGGCGGCGGTCACATGGCTGCTCTCCCCGATGCCGGACGTATCGGTGATCTGCTTTTTCACGGTATCGTACCGCACGCCGCGGGATTCCAGAATCCGTGCGGCGATGCTGTCCGGCTCCGACAGAAGCCCGAGCAGAAGATGCTCCGTGCCGATGTACGTATGCCCCAATTCCCGTGCGGCGGTGAGTGCCCGATTCAAGGCGCCCTGTGCTTTCTGTGTGAAGCGATTCATCATAATTCCCTCCGTCGGCAAATACTGTGCAGGCTTCTCCGCACCTTTGCCTCCGTTATTTTCGCCGCGAAATTTCCGCTTCATACAGTTATTGCCGTTCTCTTTCGGCGAAATTGTACGCCTCGGCAAGTCTGTCCCACGTTCGTTTATCCGTTACGCCCGTCACGTCCAGCAGATTCGCCCGCTGAAAAATACGGATCGCCTCCTCCGTCATCTGATCGTAGACGCCGCTTAAAGGGATCTCCCCGCCCTCTCCAAAAAAGATCCGTATCGATTCGAGCATGATCTGCAAAATCAGCACGAGCGAGCTTTTCTCCCCCAAACGGACGGCACCGTGCGCATCGGTAAACGGATACAAAGCGCCACCCGCCCCGCTGTCACTATAGTAAAGCGCGTACACCTCGCGGATCTTCTGCCACGTGGCAAAATCGACCTCCCCCGTCTCGGGGAGCAAATATTTCCGCTGAAAGGCGCGCACGGCGTTCGCCGTTGCTCTGTCATAGCTGCCATCTACTGCTACACTGAGTGATTCGTCCCCCGTCTGCCGGGAAATGAAACGGAGCATCTCCTGCAAAATGCGGATGCGCTCCTCCTCATCGCGAAAATCGTAATAGATATTCTGATACGGCTGCATCACTCTATCCCTCCTCCGTACTGTGTGCCGGACGTGTCTGTTCCCTCGCGGAGATCCCTGTACGTTTCAGTGATCGAATCCCACGTAACGGCGGAAACGATCCCCGACGGATTCAGCCCGAACAGCGACTGATACGCGCGGACTGCCGCCGCCGTGGAAGCGCCGAACTGTCCGTCCACGGTAAGCTTCGGAATCGAGGTGTAGGTGTCGGAGATGAAATTCAGATACTCCTGCAACGCCTCGACCTCCTCACCGGATGAGCCTACCCTGAGCTGAAATCCCGGATACGGGCGTGTTGCCTCGGTGAAATAGCCCGGCGGGAGGGAGGCAAGCTGACCGCGGTACGCGTCGTACAGGCGGTTCCACGTGACCGTATCGACAATGCCCGTGACGGGGAGCCCGTATGTCTGCTGGAACGCCTCCACTGCCTGCTTCGTTGCCGAACCGAAGATCCCGTCCACGGTGACAGTGGGAATCGTCTCGACGAAATATCCGACGAAAGCAAGCAAATACTGCAGTTCCCGCACGCCCGTGCCCGTTGCTCCCTCCGCAAGCCGGAGTTCAAACAGATTCGTCACGTCGGACAGCGGCAGCCCCTCCGCGTTCAGCTCGGACAGCCGCTTCACCCCGTTGAATATACGCTGGATCATGTACCACGTCGCCCGTCCGATAATGCCGTCCTCCGTCAGACCGAATACGCGCTGGAATTCGCGCACCGCCGCCTCCGTCTCCGATCCGTAAATGCCGTCCGGATTCGGTATCTTCGGAATGGACGGATAGTTTTTCGAGATACGGTTGAGGCGTATTTGGATACGGCGGATCTCGTTGCCGCTTGTGCCGGGACGGAGCGGTACGCCGGGATAGCTTTCCGAAAGCCCCACAACAGGCGCATCGCGGACCAGCTCGATATCGTCCCCGTAGTAGTTTTGGAGAATCTCAATCGGTGTCAGCCCCTCTTCGGCAAGCGTGACCGATCCCCACTGCGAAAGACCGCCGCAGGTGACGGTCGTGCCGTTGCAGTACTGGGCAAACAGCGGTGCAACGCTGCCCGATCTCCGCAGATAATCGTTGAAAATCCCGTCCACGATCTCGGAAATATTGTCGAAAATATCCCGTCCGTACACGAAGGACTGATCGAACGCGGTGGAGTTTGTGATGTCAAAATTGTATCCGCGGGAGCGATAGTATTCCGTATAGACGCGGTTGAGGGCGAAGGTGATCTGCGCTAAAATGTTGGCACGAATCGCGCTTTCCGGCCACGTCGGATAGATTTCACTGGAGGCGACGTTCTTTATGTAGTCGGGGAAATTCACCGTCACGTTCTGCGCCGCCTGATCCGGTGCGCCAAGATGCACAGTGATCGTCTCGGGAATAATCGGCAGTTGTGCGTCTGTCATACGTACCTCCTCACAAGAGCGGATTTTCGCCCGTGGGCGTCTCAAATATGCGCAGTTCACTTTCTCCGTCCGTGCGGAACTCGGACAGAGGGATAAGCTGCACCGGCTGGGTGGAAATCACCCCGTCAAAAATCGGAACGCCGACGTTTTCCACCGTGCCGTAGCCGTCCTTCTGCACCGTGATGTTATAGACGCCGTACGGCGCGGGATCGCCCGGCTTCATGGACAGGGCGGCAGGCGGTGCTGTAAGCTGTACCGTATCTGTGATCCCGTCCTCATTCGTGCGGAGCGAATACAGAAGCACGCTCCCCTCCCCCGCCTCGCCGCTGTAAATCCGGACAAACGCACCCTCGATGGGCAGCGTCTCCCGCGCCTTGCGGACAATCACGCGGAGATAGCCGCGCCCCGCCGATGCACTCTGCTCGTTCATAAAATCGCCTCCCTTACAAAATATCGTTATACTATATGCGCAAAGGCGGGCGTTCGTGACACGGCGGTTTTCGCAAAAAATTCACGCCTCCATAGACAAAACGAAAAAAATATGTTACAATATTTTTATATGTAAGGGAAAGGAGAGCGCGTATGACTGCACTGATCGCGGCTTTTGCAGACAATCGGGTGATGGGCAAGAACGGCCGTCTGCCGTGGCACATTCCCGAGGACTTGAAGCGATTCCGCTCCCTGACGGAGGGGCACACCGTCATCATGGGGCGACGCTCGTTTGAGGAAATCGGCAGAGCACTTGCCAACCGTCAGACGATCGTCCTCAGCCGGAATCCCGCATTCGCCGCGGAGGGCTGCACCGTCGCATGCTCGCTCACCGAAGCCATCTCCCTCGCCGACCGGACGGAAATTTTCATCGCTGGCGGTGCGTCCGTATATGCCGAAGCACTCCCTCTGTGCGATCGGCTGTATATCACGAGAATCGACGCACCCTTTGACGGAGACACGTTCTTCCCCGATTTTGACGAGACGGCGTTTTCTCTCACGGAGGAGACCGCTGTTTCGGGAGAGATTCCCTGCCGCTTTCTCACCTACGATCGGATCCGTCACAAAATTTCGGCGGAAGATTTTTGAACCCGTCACAATCATTTCACATTTCTGTCAGCCAGCTGTCATTTGCGGGCGATATAATATCGGTATGAAGCACGAAAGGAGGTCCCGTATGCCGTCTGTCCAGCAGATTTTCGAGCGAAAAGAGAAAAAGTATCTCCTCTCCGAAAAAGAGAAGGATGCCCTGCTTGCGCGCATCGGCGACCGCCTCACACCGGATAAATACGGTCATTCCACCGTGTGCAGTCTGTATTTCGACACAGCGGATTACCGCATAATCCGTGCCTCCATCGGTGCACGGACGTACAAGGAAAAGCTCCGTCTTCGCTGCTATGGCACCCCGGACACCGACAGCACCGTATTTCTGGAGCTCAAAAAGAAATACCGCGGCGTAGTCTACAAGCGGCGCGAAAAAATACCCCTCTCCGCCGCATACGATTACATCAACACAGGCGTACTGCCGAAAGACACGCAGATCATGCGTGAGATCGACTGGATGCGGAAGACGAATGACCTCGCCCCCGTAATCCTGCTCGCGTATGACCGGGAGGCTTTCTATTCGGAGGAGATCGCAGGACTGCGCCTCACCTTTGACACAAACGTGCGCTTCCGCACGGAGGATCTCCGCCTTGAGCACGGCCCGGACGGGCAGACGCTCCTCCCGACGGGCAGATACATTCTCGAGATCAAAACGCTCGGGGCGATGCCTTTGTGGCTGACGCACGAGCTGGACGCACTTTCCCTCTATCCGACCTCGTTTTCCAAATACGGCACGGCGTACAAAGAGTATCTCTGCCCTGCCCACGCCGATCATTTTTCACCGATACAGGAGGCATTCCATGCTTAACGCTCTGTTTCAGCCGCTGTTTACTACCTCGTTTACGCTTTCGAATTACCTCATCTGCACCGCCGTCGCCCTCGTGCTCGGCGTAATCACGGCTGCCGCCGCGTCCTTCCGCACGACGGCTTCGCGCAGTTTTCTTCTATCCCTCGTCCTTCTGCCGCCGATCGTGCAGACGGTTATCATGCTCGTCAACGGCAGTATCGGCACAGGTATCGCCGTCATGGGCGCGTTCAGTCTCGTCCGTTTTCGTTCCATGCCCGGCAGCGCCCGAGAAATCGCCACGATCTTTCTTTCGATGGCGATCGGTCTTGCTACCGCTACGGGATATCTCGGTATCGCCGTCCTTCTCACGCTGATCCTCTCTGCGGTACTCGTGATTGCCGCGCTTCCCGTTTTTGCACCGAAGCAGGTGCGCCAGCTCGTCATCACCGTACCCGAATCCCTCAACTATGCGCACGCTTTTGACGACGTGTTTGCCAAATACGCAAAAAATGTCCGACTTATTTCCGTGAAAACGACGCACATGGGCAGTCTGTTCAAGCTCACGTACACGCTGTCCATCGCTGACACGGAGAAAGAAAAAGAGCTGATCGACGCGCTCCGTTGCCGCAACGGCAATCTGGAAATTGCACTCGGGGTCGCTGCCGGTGCAGAGGGAGAACTTTTATGAAAAAAACGCGCTTGGCAACATATGTAATCCCGCTTTTAATCGCCGCCGTCACGCTCACTGCGTGCGCCGATATGACAACACCGCCGTCTCAGACTGACGACGGTGTTTTTCAAGAGATCACCGACGGCGGCTCCGTAAACACGCCCGACACGGGTGCCTCCGTCGATGCAGATACCGCACCGGGCGATTTCGACCTCTCCGTATCGGATCGCGACACAGACGCTTCTTACGGTACTGTAATCGCCACGGTCACGTTTTCGGACACCGCCGTTACGATCAGCGGCACGGGCGTCTCCGCCGACGGTACCGCCGTCACGATTTCACAAGCGGGCACGTATATCCTCACGGGATCGTGCGCCGACGGATCGGTAACGGTCAACATCCCCGTCGAGGATAAGGCACAGATCGTCCTGGACGGGCTTTCGCTCACCGCAAAAAACGGTGCCCCTCTCGTAATCGAACAGGCGGACAAAGTATTTTTGACGCTTGCAGAAAACACAATAAATACCCTCTCCGACGCTGCCGATTATACGCTTACGGCAGGTGATTCCACCGTGGATGCGGCAATCTTCTCCAAAGAGGATCTGACCATCAACGGCACAGGATCGCTCACCGTAAACGGAAGCTATAAGCACGGCATCGTCTCGAAGGACGATCTCGTCATTACAGGCGGCACGATCACCGTTACTGCCGCATCCACCGCCATCGACGGCAAGGACAGCGTGCGCCTCACGGGCGATCCCGTTATCACCGTAAATGCAGGCACGAACGGCATACGTTCGACAAATGCCGAAGACCCAGAGCGCGGATACGTATGGATCGACGGCGGTACGGTTACCGTAAACGCCGGCACAGACGGGATCGAAGCCGTCACGCTATTGCGCATCGACGGCGGTGCGATCAAGCTGGCAACGGGCGGCGGCTCGGCAAACGCATCCACGACCACGGACGGCGGCAGAAACGTCGGCTGGGGTATGTGGGGCGGTTATCCCGGGTATCCCGGCGGACACGGACAGACGACAAGCGAAGATTCCGCCAGCGCCAAGGCGCTCAAATCCACCGGCGATATTATGATTACGGACGGCGTAATCACGATCGATTCCTCCGATGACGCAATCCACGCGAATGCAAACGTGACGATCACAGGCGGCACGATCACTGCTGCCTCCGGTGACGACGGCATCCACGCCGATACAAAGCTTACGATCACAGGCGGCGATATCACGGTGACGAAAAGCTACGAGGGACTCGAAGCAACGGATATCGTATTCGCAGGCGGACGCGCCTACATCACGGCAAGCGATGACGGGTTGAACGCCGCGGGCGGCAACGACGGATCCTCTTTCGGCGGCGGTATGGGACGCCCGGGACAGAATCCGTTCTCCGGCACGACGGGGACGCTGACCATTGCGGGCGGATACCTGATCGTGAACGCGGCCAGCGACGGCGTGGACTCCAACGGCACGCTCACCGTGACGGGCGGCGTAACGCTTGTATCCGGACCGACGAACAGCGGCAACGGCGCGTTGGATTATCAGTCGGGCGCATCGATCACGGGCGGCACGTTTATCGCATGCGGTGCTTCCGGCATGGCGCAGAATTTCTCCGACGCCTCGCAGGGCTGCATCATGGTAAACGTGCAGACGCAGCCGGCAAACAGCCCGATTGCGATCTGTGACGCAGACGGCACGGTACTTGCCTCCTTTACGCCCATGAAGGCGTATCAAAACATCGTTATCAGCACGCCTTCCCTTAAAAAGGACGGCACATACGCGATCCGCACGGGTGAGATCCCGACCGCGGACGGATTCGGCTATGCGGCAGGTGGCACGATGGAAAACGGCACCGTGCTCGCTGAAATCGAGCTGTCCTCCCTCATCTGCGGCGGCGGCATGGGCGGATTCGGCAATCCCGGCGGCATGGGCGGTACTCCTCCCGGAGGCTTCGGCGGAGGCGGACGTCCCGGCGGAGGTTGGTAATACAAAAGCGGAACAGCTGTAAAAAATTACAGCTGTTTTTGCATTTCAGTGTAACTTTTCTGCCGAAACGGTGTCTATATAGGTGAAAGGCCTTATCCGTACAGAAAGGAAAGCAAAGATGGATGACAATCGTATTATAGACATGTACTTTGCGCGCAGTGAAGACGCGATCGCCGAAACGGACAAAAAATACGGGCGGTACTGCCGCACCATTGCGTACAATATCCTCTTCTCCCACGAGGATGCGGAGGAATGCGTCAGCGACACGTACATGAAAGCGTGGGATTCGATGCCCCCGCAAAAGCCGCTGTACCTCGCCGCATTTCTCGGAAAAATCACGCGCAATCTGTCGCTGAACCGCTTCAAGAGGGAGCACGCACAAAAAAGAAGCGGCGGCGTACAGGTAGTATTCGATGAACTTGCAGAATGCATCCCCGATCCGTCCGCAGATGACGACATCAGCGATGAAATCGTGCTGAAAGAAGCACTCAACTCCTTTTTGGCTGCTTTATCGCCGCTGCATCGCGTCATCTTTGTGCGCAGATACTGGTATCTCACCCCGCTGAAGGAAATCGCCGCAGCATACGGCTGCACAGAAGGCAGCGTAAAATCGATACTTTCACGCACACGCACCCGTTTCCGAAAACATCTTGAGAAAGAAGGAATCCGTATATGAAATGTATGAAACTGCTCGAAGCCTTTGGGCTGATTCACGAATCCTACGTTACCGAAGCCTCCCCGGAAAATGAAAAGAAAATCTCCCGCGGAAATGCTTCCCGACTCGCGCTCCGCTACGGTGCGCTTGCCGCCGCCCTTGCCCTCGTAATTCTCGGCGGCATGCAGCTCTACCGCCAAAGCCTGCCGCAGTACGCCACGGAAATGCTCTCCGTTTCGGAAACGGATATCGGCATGGGATTCGAGGGATATCAGGTATACGAGATCAGTGAGCTCCGCACGGACAACCCGACAGACGGAAAAGCGATCACATCACTGAACGCATACCGAAACACGATCTCTTACGACGAGCGGCTGTACCCGTACGGACAGGATCTGGACGCTATGAAAGCATATCTGCTTTCGCTCGCGGATAAACTCGGGCTGGACACCGACACGCTCGAAATCCTTGACAACGCGCCCGGCGAAGGGCAGATGCAGGGACTTATCATGGAATTTGCCTCCCGCGGTCTGGAAGTACCGGAATACTATAAGCTCCCCTACATCGTGTATGTACAAACGGAGAATTACAGAATCGAAGTAAACGCCGATATGACGGCGACAATCTTTTTCACAGAGCGGCCCACTCTCCCCGCAGAGTATCACTTCACACACACCTCCACACCGGAAGAGCTCGCCGCGGCAGGTGAATATCTGTGGTCGCAGTACGGCGATCTTGTCGGATACGAGAATCCGCAGATGCGAATCAAGGGCGGTAACTACAGCATCGAAGGCACGCAGTCGTACAGTCTCGCTTTTTATGAAGGAGAGCGAGATAAAACAGAGAATTTCGAGAACTATTCCTTCAACCGCGCCGAATTCGCCCCCGACTCCGACGGAAAGTTGTACCTGATCCACATCTACAGCGACGCAGCACTGGAAAAGATCGGACTGTATCCCCTCATCAGCGAAGAGGCGGCGAAAGCGCTCCTGCTCGACGGTCAGTATTACACAAGCGTCACGGAAGAATTCCCCGGCGAGGATGCGGTTGTACGGTGCGAACTCATGTACCGTGCCGGCAGTAAGGATAAGATTCTTCTGCCGTTCTACCGCTTCTATGTACTGCTCGAGAATGCGCCCGGCATGCATCTGTATCCCGACGGTATGCAAACATACGGTGCGTACTATGTGCCCGCCGTCGATCCTGCCTATCTGCAGTAAAAGAAACGAGGTGCCAAAAGGCACCTCTTCTTTCTTTTCAAAATCCCACACTCCCTCTTGTAAAACGGGCAAAGATGTGTTATACTGTTATTTGTATGAATTTTTGGAAACGGACGGATGAATATGACACTTGAACAAGAAATCAACCGCCGGCGGACGTTTGCGATCATCTCGCATCCCGACGCCGGTAAAACGACGCTGACGGAGAAATTCCTCCTGTACGGCGGCGCGATCCAATCCGCAGGCTCCGTCAAGGGAAAGGCGTCCGACAAGCACGCCGTCTCCGACTGGATGGAGATCGAGAAAAAGAGAGGTATCTCCATCACCTCCTCCGTTATGCAGTTTGAATACGACGGATTCTGCATCAATATTCTGGATACCCCCGGACACCAGGACTTCTCCGAGGACACGTACCGCACACTGATGGCGGCGGACAGTGCCGTCATGGTCATTGATGCCGCAAAGGGTATCGAGCCGCAGACGAGAAAGCTGTTCAAAGTCTGCGCCATGCGCGATATTCCCATCTTCACGTTCATCAACAAGATGGACCGCGAGGCGCGTGATCCGTTTGATCTGCTGGATGAGTTGGAAACGGAGTTCGGCATCGCCACGTATCCGATCACGTGGCCGATCGGATGCGGTCTCCGCTTCAAGGGCGTGTACCACCGCGAACACAAATCCATCTACTCCTACGCCGATGCACACCGCGGACGCGAGCGTCTTTCCTCCATCGACTGCACAATTGAGGACACGGACAAACTGGACGAGCTGATCGGCGAGGAGGCACGCGCGGAGCTGGTCGATCAGGTCGAGCTGCTCGACGGCGCGGGTGTGGATTTCGATCTCGAGAAGGTGCGCCACGGCAAGCTCAGCCCGGTCTTCTTCGGCTCGGCGCTGAACAACTTCGGTATCGAAACGTTTCTCGAATGCTTCCTCCGTATGACGACAGCCCCCCTGCCCCGCAAAACGGAGGGAGACACAGTCGAACCGTTCGATCCGCGTTTTTCGGCATTTGTCTTCAAAATCCAGGCGAACATGAACAAAGCCCACCGCGACCGCATCGCGTTCATGCGCATCTGCTCGGGCAGATTCGAGCGCGGCGAAGATTACTATCACGTGCAGGGCGATAAAAAGCTGAAGCTGTCCCAGCCGCAGCAGATGATGGCGCAGGAGCGCTCCGTTATCGATGAGGCGTATGCGGGCGACATCATCGGCGTATTCGATCCGGGCATTTTCTCGATCGGTGATACGGTCTGCGATCCGTCGATGAAGGTGACATTCGAGGGCATTCCGAACTTCGCGCCGGAGATTTTCGTGGAGGTCGAGCAGATCGACAGCATGAAGCGCAAGCAGTTTGCAAAGGGCATGAATCAGATTGCGCAGGAAGGTGCGATCCGTATCTTCTGCGAGCCGAACTCCGGTATGGAGCGTGTCTACGTGGGCGTAGTCGGCACGCTGCAGCTCGACGTGCTCGAATCGAGAATGAAGAGCGAATACGGTGTCGATTACCGCCAGTATCCGCAGCCGTACACGATCATCAAGCGCGTACCTGACGGCGTGGATGTATCGAAGCTGAATCTGTACGAGGTCAAGTGGGTGCAGGATTTCCGCGGCGGCAACTATCTCCTCTTCCAGACGCAGTGGCATGTGAATCACACGCTGGATAAAAACGAGGGACTGAATCTCCTCGAATACGGCGACACGAAAGACGAATAAAACAAAAAAGGCACCCCTTACCGGGATGCCTTTTTTTCATGGATTCAGTTGAGCTTGCAGCCGCACTTGCCGCAGAAGCTTGCTTTGTCATCAATACGTGCGCCGCACTGCGGGCAAACCGCCGCATTGTTGATCTCCTCATAGAACGCAGCCTGTACAAGGCCGAGGAAGAGATTTGCAAAGAGCGCATAGAGAACGCTGACCACGAAGAGGACAATGGCGAACAGAACGCCGACATACGGAATCAGTCCGAGCAGCGTAAGCACGAGAGCAACAACACCGAACGCCAGTCCGAACAGGAAATCTGCCAGGAACATGGACGCCTTATAGCCCATCGTACGCGCCTTGGAGACCTTGATCGCCTCAGTGGGAGCGATATTGGGCTCCTGCACCAGAATGTACGGGGTGAGGCGGTACTCATATGTACGAATGATAGCAAAGATCGGACCGACGATCGGAATCAGACTCCAGATGAAGATCCAAAGCATCATCCAGCCCATGCCGCAAAGCACACGCTTGATCGTGCCCCAATCCTTAAAGCAGGAGAAGATATCCACAGCCTTTACTTCCTGACCTCTGTAGCCGTACAGAAAGATCATCGTCATTGACGTCGTGAAGAGCATGCCGATTGCGAGGGAAACACCGATCACCGCACCGAACAGCACGGAGAAAACGAAACTCAGAATTCCCGAAAGCAGGGAGATTCCCCAAAGCCGGATCGGCTTCTTCATGAGCACCTTGAACGCGTTGCCGTAAATTTTCAAAACCATAAACAATACTCCGTTCCGTGGTGATACCACAGTATTTGAGATTTGCATCTCTGTACATTATTGTAACAGCGCCGAAGCAATTTGTCAATCGTTTTGACAAAATTCCTTCACAAATTGTTTACGGCAGTTCAAACTCTCTGTCGATGCATTCGTAGATCATCCGATAGGTTGCCTCGGCGTTTTCCAGCGAGCCGTTTTTCATCAGAATCACCGCACCGAACAGCAG
Source organism: Clostridia bacterium (assembly GCA_017466375.1). Taxonomy (GTDB): domain Bacteria; phylum Bacillota; class Clostridia; order Oscillospirales; family CAG-272; genus SIG701. Next base: position 56,641 of record JAFTUH010000040.1, read on the forward strand.
CGATCGGATAATATACACCTTCCGCTGCATGACCTCGGAGGGCATATTGACGGAAGCACAGTAGTGCTGCACGACGTCGTTGGAAAGCACGGAGATTTTTCCTTTTTCCCGGATCTGCGACTCATCCAGCGAGCTGTCATTCAGAAGAATGATCGCCTGGAACCCGGGATTCTCGCACAGAAATCGGATATACGCCAGGCACAGATCCAAAATCATCGCGCGGTAGTCCCCCGGATGCAAAAGCAGAACCTCCTTCTGCACCTCTGCCCAACGGCGGTTTATGTAGCGAAGCACTTCAAGAATCAGTTCATTTTTATTTTTGAAGTGCTTATACGGCGCGGCACATGAGACGCCGCACTCTGCTGCGACACGGCGGATCGAAAAATCAGCTACACCGTGATCCGCAATCTCACGGATCGTCGCTTTGATGATCCGCTCACGGGACGTTTCACTCGGCTGCCGCATTGCCGTTATCCCCCTCCGTCATATTTTCCTCGGCGGCACGCTTGATCTTGCGCGTCGTCGTCTTGACAAACTCCGTTTTGCGCACGTTGACTTTCATGATACGGCGGAACGACGGCAGCATCTCATTGACCTCGCGCACGATGCCGAGCATGATCTCGCGCACCTTTTCGCGGTATTCGGGGCTGTCGGGCGTAATGCCGTCCTTCGCAAGACGTTCGTCCACCGCTTCGTAATCCGGGAATACGGCGGCAGTCACGACAACGTCGCGCTCGCCCTCCTCACCGAAGACCATCGACTCCTTCACAAGCGGATGCTTGTCGAGGTAATACTCCAGCTCCTCGGGGAAGATCTTCTTGCCGTTCTGCGTGACGATCATGGATTTGCGCCGTCCCGTGATCTGGTACGCACCGTTCTCCTTCTGTCTGGCAAGATCGCCCGTGCGGAACCAGCCGTCCGTGAGTACGCGCGCCGTCTCTTCGGGATTTTTATAGTAGCCGAGCATGACGTTCGGTCCGCGCACGGCAAGCTCGCCGACACCGTTTTCATCGGGATCGAGCAGCTTGACATCCACCCCGCTGACGGGATAGCCTATATCGTCTGCACAGCGGTAGAAATCACTGTGCATGATACAGACGGGGGAAGTCTCCGTCAGACCGTATCCGATCAGCACCTGAAATCCGAAGCGTTCGAGATCCTCATACACCTCGGGTGAAAGCGGCGCAGCACCGGAGAGAATCCGCGTAAGTCTGCCGCCGAACGCATCGCGCACGGTAGAGAAAATACGGCGGGAGAGCGCGGAATTTGACCGTCCGACCGCATCGGAAGCACGCCGTTGGAGAGCAAGCACAGCCGAACCGCCCTTGATATTCTTATACTTTCTCAAAATCGAATTGCGCAGTGTCTCGAGAATCAGCGGCACCGCGATAAAGACCGTCGGGGAAAACAGCTTGAAATCCTCCGTCAGACGGCGAAGCGAATCATTATACGCAATACTGCCGCCCGCATACAGAATCGCGAGCAGTCCGGCAGTGCATTCATACGTATGATGGAGAGGCAGAACGGAGAGAACGCGATCCTCCGTACCGACGCTGACCTTGCGCACGACGCGTACGATATCGCTGCACACATTGTACTGCGAGAGCATGACTCCCTTGGCAAGTCCGGTCGTACCGGAGGTATAAAGCAGGATACCGAGCGCCTTCGGATCGACTGTATGATCGGCAAACGACGTGTCTCCAGTCACGAGAAGATTCTCCCCCGTGCGGATCATATCGGACATATTCTCGGCGGGCAGGCGGATCCAGTCGCCGGTGAGCGCATTGATTTTGTCCTCCATACCGCCCATATAGACGATGGCGGACAGCTCGGAGTCATCAATCACGTACTGCAGCTCCTCCGGCTTGAGTTCCTTATCGAGCGGCACAATGATACCCGTCCCCGCGCACACGGAAAGGTACGTCAGCGCCCACTCGTAGCAGTTTTTGCCAAGCACGCCGATCTTTTTTCCCTCAAGCTCCCGACTGTTCAGATACGTGGAAAACGCCTTCACGTTCTCCCCAAGTTCTGCGTACGTAACCTCGCGCACGCCTTTTCCTTCTCTATAGATAAAAGCACATTCGTCATGAAACAGCTCTGCACCCGTAAGCACGATTTCCCGTACGGTAAAGACATCCCGCACGTCGTAAACAAGTCTTCCGTTTTGATTCAATGCATGATCCTCCGTTATGCTTTTCAGATAAAGTTATCACTGATAACCTACCGGGATTATACCATAAATATGCGCCGCTGTCAATGCTCATGCAGAATTTTATATTTTTTCAAAAAAATCTTGACAGCGGGCATCGGGCGTGCTATAATAAGCCGTAGAGAACAAATTTGCATGTTTATGCAGACAAGGAGATACGAAGTACGATGGCTTCCACGTTCGCATTTGCATACTATTACTTTTACTTTTTTACGTTTCAGAACGCGTAACGGGTAAGAGTGATTTTTGCTGCGAAAATAAAGCCGCATCATTTCGTATATATTTACGATTGACAGGCCTCACAGTGAAAACACTGTGGGGCTTCTTTTATTCTTTATCCGTCTGCACTGACGCATGCATGAAAATTTTTGCAAACAAATCCGATTATATGTAAGAAACAAAAGGAGATACCCCCATGATTGCAGTACTGAAAAGCACAGCTACCGAACAGCAGATTGAAAACATTATCGAATGGATCCGTTCCGTCGGACTGGACGTTCATATTTCCCGCGGTCACTACCAGACTGTCCTCGGTCTGATCGGCGATACCCGCAAGATCGATGAAGATCTGCTCAGCGGTCTGGATATCGTTGAGACGGTCACGCGCATCAGCGAGCCGTTCAAGCAGGCAAGCCGCAAATTCCATCCCGAGGATTCCGTCATCGAGGTCGCTGATACCTCCGTCGGCGGCGACGTGTTCGCATTCATGGCAGGTCCCTGCTCCGTCGAGAGTGAGGAACAGATCATCTCCATCGCCCGCGACGTAAAAGCGCTCGGCGCCACGATGCTCCGCGGCGGTGCATTCAAGCCGCGTACCTCTCCGTACGATTTCCAGGGACTGAAAGCAGAAGGACTTGAGCTGCTCCTGCTCGCCAAGAAGGAAACCGGACTGCCGATCGTTTCCGAAATCATGAACGCGAACCACCTGCCCATGTTCGAGGACGTGGACGTCATTCAGGTTGGTGCGAGAAATATGCAGAACTTCGAGCTTCTGAAGGAGCTCGGACGGACGAAGAAAACGATTCTTCTGAAACGCGGTCTTGCCAACACGATCAAGGAGCTTCTGATGAGTGCCGAGTACATCATGGCAGGCGGCAACGAGAACATCATCCTCTGCGAGCGCGGCATCCGCACGTTTGAGACGTACACGCGCAATACGCTGGATATCTCCGCCGTATCGGTCATCCGCGAGCTGTCCCATCTGCCCGTGATCGTGGATCCGAGCCACGCGACAGGCGTTGCCAAATACGTCAAATCCATGGCACTCGCCGCCGCAGCAGCCGGTGCACACGGCGTCATGATCGAGGTACACAACGATCCCGCACGCGCGCTGTGCGACGGACCGCAGGCACTCACGCCCGCCCAGTTCGGGGATGTCGCCAAAGGCGTACACGCCGTCCTCGACGCGATCCGCGAGTAAAGAAACCATACCCCGGAGGCAGTTATGACAGTCGGAATTGTCGGACTTGGACTGATCGGCGGCTCGATGGCGAAGGCCTACAAGCAAAACGGGACGGACACCGTCCTCGCCGCCGAAATCGATATCCCCACGCTGGAATACGCGCGTCTGATCGGTGCCATTGACGGCACACTGACGGAGGATGCACTCGGCACGTGCGATCTGCTCCTCATCGCGCTGTATCCCGAGGCGGCGATCGCGTATCTTACCAAGATCGCGCCGATCGTGAAAAAAGACGCCGTCGTCATCGATCTGTGCGGCACGAAGCGCACCGTATGCGAGGCAGGATTCGCCCTCGCCAAGGAGCACGGCTTCACCTTCGTCGGCGGCCATCCGATGGCGGGTCGGCAATACTCCGGCTTCAAGTACGCGGATGCAAATCTGTTCCGCGGCGCGCCGATGGTCATTGTACCGCCTACACGGGATGATATTTTCCTGCTCGATCGGGTGAAGAGAGTGCTCGCCCCCGCCCAGTTCGGACGCTTCTCCGTCACTACGGCGGATAAACACGACGAGGTCATCGCGTTCACCTCGCAGCTTGCGCACGTCGTATCCAATGCGTACGTAAAAAGCCCGACGGCACAGATTCACAGCGGATTTTCCGCCGGCTCGTACAAGGATTTGACGCGCGTGGCACGGCTGAATGAGGACATGTGGAGCATGCTGTTCGTGGAGAACAAAGAATACCTCGCCTCCGAGCTTGACACGCTGATTGGTGAGCTTCAGAAATACCGCGACGCAATCGCCAGCGGCGACACGGATACGGTACGCGAGCTTCTCCGTGACGGCAGAATCCGCAAGCAGGAAATCGACGGTAAATAATTAAATTAGGAAGAAAAGTATGCAGACAGTATCGGTAAACGTATCCCGCCCGTATGAGGTGAGGATCGAGACGGGCATTCTCGCCCGTGCCGGGGAAGAAATCCGCAAAACGCTCGGCGAGGGACGCATTATGATCGTCACGGACGACACGGTGGACGCCCTCTGGGGCGCACGGCTGGAATCCTCGCTGACGGAGGCGGGAGTTTCGTTTAAGAAATTCGTGATTCCGCACGGGGAGGCGTCGAAAAACGCGCAAAGCTGGCTCGCCCTGCTCGAAACGCTCGCTGAAAACGCATTCACGCGCACGGATATCCTCTGTGCGCTCGGCGGCGGTGTCGTCGGCGATCTCACCGGATTTGCCGCGGCTACGTTTTTGCGCGGTATCCGTTATGTCGGAATCCCCACGACGCTCCTCGCCATGGTTGATTCCTCCGTCGGCGGCAAAACCGCGGTCGATCTCAGCCGGGGCAAGAACCTCGCGGGGGCGTTCCATCATCCTTCGCTCGTCCTGTGCGACCCCGGCGCGCTCTCCACACTGCCCGAGGAGGTATTTGCGGACGGCATGGCGGAGGTCATCAAATACGGCGTGCTCGGTGATGCGGAGCTGTTTGAAATATTGAAAGACCGCGATCATCTCCCGATGGAGGAGGTCATCCGCCGCTGTGTCGCGATGAAAGCCGCAATCGTGGAGGAGGACGAAACGGATCACGGCAAGCGAAAGCTGCTCAACTACGGACATACCGCCGGTCACGCAATCGAGGCACGTGCGAATTTCACGATGCTGCACGGTCACGGCGTGGCGGCAGGCATGGTGATCGCGGCGCGGTATGCGCACTCGATCGGACTGTGCGGCGGCGGAATTATCGAGGAGATCGCCTCGCTCGTGCGCCTGTACGGACTGCCCGATGCATCCCCGTATCCGGCGTCGGAACTTACTGAAACGGCACTCCGCGACAAAAAGCGCGAGGGCGGCAGGATCGATCTCGTTCTGCCTGAGCGGATCGGCAGCTGCGTGCTCCACCGCGTCGGCGTCGATGCACTGCCCGCATTCCTCAGCGGAGGCGCGGTATGATCTTCACCTTTACAAAATCCCCGACGGGTGGGGCGATCCCTGCAATCCCGTCGAAATCGGCGGCACATCGCCTGCTCATCTGCGCCGCGTTTGCAGATGCGCCCTGCACGATCATCTGCCCCGTCACAAGCGAAGACATCGACGCGACGGCACGCGTGCTGAACGCCCTCGGAGCGAACATCACCCGCACGGGGGACGGTTTTTCCGTCATTCCTGTCGGCACGGTACAGCGCGGTGCGATTCTCGACTGCGGTGAAAGCGGATCGACACTCCGATTCATGCTGCCCGTCGCGGCGGCGATCGGTGCACAGGCGCGTTTCGTACGCCACGGTCGGCTCGCGCAGCGTCCCCTCTCCCCGCTTTATGAAGAAATGGCGCGTCACGGCGCAATCCTGCCCGACGACGCAGCGATCGATCCGCTCACGGTGGGCGGCAGGATGACGGCAGGTGAGTACACGATCGCCGCGAACGTATCCTCCCAGTTTGTAAGCGGACTGCTCCTCGCAATGCCGCTGACCGGCGGCAAATGTGCCGTCAATCTGACCGACAGAATCGAGTCTGAGGATTATATCCGCATCACGGCATCGGCAATGGCACGATTTGGCGCGGCTCCCGCCGTCTCTGCGGACGGACGGCGATACGAAGGCGGAATCCTCCCCTACCGCTCCCCCGAAAATTGCACGGTGGAGGGCGACTGGTCCAACGCGGCGCTCTGGCTCGCGGCAGGTGCCATCGGAAAAGAGCCGGTCACCGTAACGGGACTGGATCCCGACTCCCCGCAGGGAGACAGACGAATCGCAGACGTGCTCCGTGCCTTTGGCGCGGCAGTCACCGTCGAGGGCGATCGCGTAACCGCCGCCCCTGCGCCCCTGTCCGGCATCACGCTGGACATGTCACAGATTCCCGATCTCACCCCCGTGATCTCCGCTGTTGCGGCGGCGGCCAAGGGCGAGACGGTCATCGCAGGCATCGCACGGCTTCGCATCAAAGAAAGCGACCGCGCCGCCGCTATTGAAGAGATGCTGACCTCCCTCGGTGCGGACGCACGGGCAGAGGAAGACCGCATCGTGATCCGCGGCGGACACCCCCTGCACGGCGGCACCGTATCCTCCGTGCGCGATCACCGCATGGTGATGTGCGCGTCACTCCTCGCCAATCTTGCGGATGGGGACGTCTCCGTCACAGAGGCAGAGGCTATCCGCAAATCCTATCCCGGTTTCGCCGAGGACTTCCGTAAGCTCGGCGGCATCCTTACTGAGTCGGAGGCATGACAGACATGTTTCTCAGAAATCTTCACCTTGACATCTACGGCGGATCGCATGACGAAAAAATCGGCGTGCGCGCCGTCGGACTGCCGCCCGGTGAGGCGGTGAATACAGACACGCTTCAGTCCTTCCTCGCGCGGCGTGCGCCCGGATCGACGAAATACGGTACCCAGCGCAAAGAGCCGGACGCGCCTGTATTCCTCTCGGGAATCACGGACGGAAAGCTGGACGGCGAGACGCTCGAAGCTGTAATCTACAACACAAATCAGCGCTCGGGCGACTACCCTGCCGTGCCGGACGTACCGCGCCCATCCCATGCGGATTTCGCCGCGATTCAGAAATACGGGCAAGCCGTGGATCTGCGCGGCGGCGGACATTTTTCCGGCAGACTGACCGCCCCTCTTTGTATCGCAGGCGGCATCGCCCTGCAGATCCTCGCACGGCGCGGCATCTTCGTCGGTGCACACATCTCCTCCGTCGGTGAGGCGGATGATGCGCGGTTTGATCCGCTTACCGTATCAAAAGATGATTTCGACGCGGTGCTCGCGCACGGATTCCCCGTGATCGATACGGCTGCCGGTGAACAGATGCAGGCGATCATCGATGACGCCCGTCTCGCATGCGACTCCGTCGGCGGTACAATCGAATGTGCCGTGATCGGGCTTCCCGCCGGTCTCGGCGAGCACATGTTCTGGGGGATGGAAAACCGCATCTCCCATGTAGCGTTCGGCGTGCCCGGGCTGAAGGGAATCGAATTCGGTGCGGGATTTGATCTCGCCCGTATGCGCGGCTCCGAAGCGAACGATCCGTTCCAAACGGACGGAGAGCGCGTATTCACCACGAAAAACAACAGCGGCGGCATCCAGGGCGGCATGACAAACGGTATGCCACTGACGTTCCGCTGTGTATTGAAGCCGACGCCTTCCATCGGCATGGAGCAACAAAGCGTAAGCCTCTCCAAAATGGAGAACACGAAAATCTCCGTCGGCGGTCGGCATGATCCTTGCATTCTCGTACGCGCCGTCCCCGTTATCGAAGCGGTCGCCGCCATTGCGGTCCTCGACGCGCTGCTCGATCCCGCCTTGCTTCCTTTGTAAAAAATTCAGATATATATTAGGAGTTTAACCATGGATCTTTCAGAACTGAGAAAACAAATCGACACCATTGACAATGATCTCCTCCGCCTGTTCATGGAGCGTATGCAGATCTCCAACAGCATTGCAGAATACAAAAGAGAGCACGGTCTGCCCGTCCTCGACAGTGCCCGTGAGCGCGAGCTGCTCGCAGGCATCGCAGAACGCGCCGGGGAGGACATGGACGAATACGCCGTCGTGCTGTATTCCACGATCCTCTCTTTGAGCCGCTCGTACCAGCACAAGAAGCTCGCACCCGAAAGCAAATACGGTGCGATCATCCAAAACGCGCTGGACACGACCGAAAAGCTGTTCCCCGAGAAGGCGCGTGTCGCCTGCCAGGGCGTGGAGGGCGCGTACTCCCAAATCGCCGCCACGAAGCTGTTCAAGCTCCCCTCCATTCTCTATTTCAGCGCATTTGACGGCGTGTTCGCCGCCATTGAATCGGGCATGTGCGACTACGGCGTTCTGCCGATCGAGAACAGCACCGCCGGCTCCGTCAAGAGAGTGTACGATCTGATGGTCGATCACAATCTCTATATCAATCGCTCCATGCGCGTAAAGATCGAGCATCATCTGCTTGCCAAGCCCGGCACGAAGATGACCGACATCAAGGAGATCTTCTCTCATGAGCAGGCGATCGATCAGTGCGCCGCTTTCCTGCGCACGTTCAAGGATGTAAAAATCACCGTATGCCAGAATACTGCCGTCGCCGCGCAGATGGTCGCACAGTCCGATAGAAAGGACGTTGCGGCGCTCTCTGCCCGCGCTTGTGCCGAGCTGTACGGACTGGATTCTCTCGCGGACAGCGTACAGGACAAGAGCAACAACTACACGCGCTTCATCTGCGTATCCCGCCGTCCCGAGATTTATCCCGGCGCTGACCGCACGAGCATCATGCTCGTCACCCCGCATAAGCCCGGTGCGCTCTACAACGTGCTGGCACGCATCAACGCGCTCGGTCTGAACCTCTTGAAACTCGAGTCCCGCCCGATTCCCGAGAGAGAATTCGAGTTCATGTTCTATTTCGACATCGAAGGCTCGGCGTATGCACCGGAGCTCACCGAGCTGATCTCCGAATTGGAAGCGGACAGCGAACAGTTCAAGTATCTCGGCACGTATGCTGAGACGATCGGCTGATATGAGTGAAACAAAAATCTACGGACTGCTGGGGGAGAAGCTCGGACACAGCTACTCTCCGCAGATCCACGCGCACCTCGGAGAGTACGAATACCGTCTGTTTGAACGGGCGGAGGAGGACGTGCCCGCGTTTCTGAACTCGGGTGAATTTGAAGCGATCAACGTAACGATCCCGTACAAAAAGACGGTCATGCCGTACCTTGCGGAAATCTCCGACGAGGCGATCAAAATCGGCTCGGTGAATACGATCACGCGGGTAGAAAACGGCCTGCGCGGAGATAATACGGATTACTACGGCTTCTCCTATATGCTCGCCGAAAGCGGCATCGACGTCAGAGGCAAAAAATGCCTCGTTCTCGGCTCAGGCGGTGCATCCGTGACTGCGCAGGCGGTGCTTGCCGATCTAGGTGCGATCCCCGTAGTGATCTCCCGCGGCGGTGAGAACAATTATGACAATCTCGACCGCCATGCCGATGCATCCGTGATCGTGAACACAACACCGGTCGGAATGTACCCCAAAAACGGCGTCTCCCCGATTGATCTGTCGCTCTTCCCCGCCCTCACCGGCGTGGTCGATATGATCTACAATCCGCGCCGCACTGCGCTGATCCTTCAGGCGAAAGACCGCGGCATCCCTGCCGTGAGCGGACTGTCTATGCTCGTCGCGCAGGCAAAGCGTGCCAATGAGCTTTTCTTTGCCCGTCCGTTGCCCGATACGGTTACCGAAGAGGTGATCCGCAAAACGAGACGGCAGATGGACAACGTGATCCTGAGCGGTATGCCCGGCTGCGGCAAATCAACGGCGGGCATGCGGCTCGCCGAACGGCTCGGCTTCGATTTCGCCGATACGGATGAGGAGATCGTGCAGATGACAGGGCGCACGCCTGCCGAGATTATCAAGGCGGAGGGCGAGGACACGTTCCGTAAAATCGAGCATGACGCCGCGTGTGCGCTCGGCAAACGAAGTCACACCGTGATCGCGACCGGCGGCGGCATCGTCACACGGGCGGAAAACCGCGATCCGCTCCGTCAGAACGGCACCGTGATCTATCTCACACGACCGCTTGAAAAGCTTGCGACGGGAGGCAGACCGCTGACAGCGAAAAACGGCGTGCAGGCGCTGTTTGATACGCGCCGCCCGCTGTATGAATCCTGGGCGGATGCGTGCGCCGTCTGCAAGGATGACACGGAAGAAACCCTACAAAATCTACTCGCCGCCATCGATGCGGCAAAGGAGTAATGTATGCGAATTTTGATTATCAACGGACCGAATCTGAATATGCTCGGCGTACGTGAGCCGTCCGTCTACGGCACGGGAAGTTATGAACAGTTGTGCGCGATGCTGCACGGCTGGGCGGATATGCTGGACGTCGAAATCGAGATCTTCCAGTCGAATCACGAGGGCGCGATCGTGGACGAAATCCAGGAGGCACTCGGGAATTTCGACGGCATCGTGATCAATCCGGCGGCGTACACGCACACGAGCGTCGCGATCCTCGACGCGCTCAAGGCGGTATCGATCCCGACGGTGGAGGTGCATATCTCCGACGTGAATGCAAGAGAGGAATTCCGCCGCCACTCGTTCGTGTCCCTCTATGCGATGAAGACGATCGCCGGCTTGGGATTCGACGGCTATCGCGTAGCACTGGAAACCTTGAAAACCGCGCTTGCCGAGTAAACCGAATCGAAAAAGAGACGCAGAAGCGTCTCTTTTTTTGCCGTTTCTCTGTTTTTTACGAATACCCGTTGAATTTGTGCGGAAAATATTGTATAATAATGATGTATTATTATTTTTGGAAAGGAGGCGTTCCGTTTTGAAAGAAAAGCCTAACCGCCAAGGCAAAAAATCCTCGCCCGGACTGCTCCGCGGCAGCGTAATTCTCAGCGGCGTTGACCGTTTGCTCACGTGCATATACCGCTGTATCAAGGACGGCTTCTTCGGACGGATCTTCTCCGCGTATCCGCAAAGTGCAATCAGCACAGCGGACAAGCCCTCCGGCGGCAGAAAAAGCTTTCTGTACAGGCGTATACTGCTGCCCGTGCGGCGCGCCATTTCCGTACGCGCGGAGCACAGCTTCTTCCTCTCCCTCATCCAGCGGCTGATTGCTTTCTTCCTCCGCTGCCGACTGCGCGTATACGGAACCTTTTTCCTTACGTTCGGTATCTATACTGCCGCCGCGTATCTCCTCTCCCTGCTTGGAGGCGGCTCTGTTCCTTTCTCCAATCTCATCATCGCCGCGGTGCTGGTCCTCTCCTCCATCGCGCTGATTACTGCCAACGTATCTCTCTCCGAAGCACTTTTGTCGTCATCGTTCGCACCGCGGCTATGTGCCGTTTTCGGCATACGTCAAAAATCATTGCGGGCGGAAGGGCTCTCCGGCAGATCGGACGTTGCCTTTATCGTGGGTATGATCCTCGGTCTATTGACGACTGCGATCCCCGTGAGTTATATTTTCCTTTTGTTTGCGGGCGTTTTCCTCCTTTACCGCATTTTCGTGACACCGGAGCTCGGTGTCTCCGCCCTCTTTTTGCTGATGCCGTTTCTGCCTACCATGGTGCTGGCAGCACTTCTCATATATACCGCACTTTGCTTCGGCATCAAGCTGCTTTTAGGCAAACGCAAAATTTATTTTGAAACGGTCGATCTGGCAGCACTGCTGTTCGCTCTCGCGATATTGCTCGGCGGCGTATTCTCCTTCTCGTCGGGATCCTTGAAACCGGCTCTTCTCTTGGTCTGCCTGATGGGCGGCTATTTCCTCACGGTGCTCATGTGCAGAACGGAGGAGTGGCTCACGCATTGCACCGGCTCCTCGATCCTGGGTGCCGCTTTTGTCTCCCTGTACGGTATTCTCCAATACTTTACGGGATCCATCGGCGAGGCTGGCGCATGGCTCGATACCGAAATGTTTGAAGATATCGCCGGGCGCGTCGTCTCCACCTTGGAAAACCCGAACATGCTCGCGGAATACCTGATTCTCCTTCTGCCTATCGCTGCCTGCCGCTTTTTGACGCGCGGCACTCCCATGAAACGTGCCGCCGGTCTATGCGCCGCCGCGCTGATGGGCGTTTGCCTGATTCTCACGTGGAGCCGCGGCGCATGGCTTGGACTGATCTTCGGTGCGTTCCTGTTCCTTCTGATCTGGCACCGCCGGGCACTGTCTCTGATTCTCGCCGGGGTGATCGCTGTGCCGGTTCTCCCCTTCGTCCTGCCCGAGTCCATCATATCCCGATTTACAAGTATCGGCAATCTGGCTGACACCTCAACCTCCTACCGTTTGAATATCTGGCGCGGTGCCGTGCATATGCTGGGCGATTTCTGGCAGAGCGGCATCGGTGTCGGAGAGGCTGCGTGGGACACGGTGTATCCGCGGTATTCCCTCGCCGCCATTGAAGCGGCACCGCATGCGCACAATCTGTACCTGCAGACGTGGATCGAATGCGGTATCGTGGGAATTTTGCTGTTGTTTGTCTTCCTGTTCTTCCTTTGTCAGGCGAATTTCTCGTTCTACCGCGCGCTTTCCGATATGCGGAAAACGATCGTGGAATCGATCTCCGCTACCCATTTGAAACCGAACATGGGAGAAAGCCGTACCGCTGTTATTCACGACAACGGCACGGATCGCGCTTCCGCTGAAAAGGAGATCACGGCACTCCGCCTGAATGCTGCGGCCCCGCTATGCGGTCTGCTGGCTGCACTCGCGCAAGGGTTGACCGATTACACCTGGTACAACTACCGCGTATTCCTGATGTTCTGGCTGGTAGCCGGTCTTACCGCCGCCTACGCTCGCTGCGGAACGTCGGAACTTACACACATCAAGAGCGTCAATTCTCACAGGCAGGACACGCCGGATGAGGCGGAGGCTGAAATTCACCTTGCGCCCCCCGCCGCCAAATCGGCTAAACAAAAAACAAAAAAAGTGGAGAAAGGAACCGTCTCTCATGGCTAAGCGTAAAACCGGATTCAATCTTATGGACGCGGTGATCCTCGTGGCGATTCTCGCCGTGGTCGCACTGCTTTTGTACGTATTTGTCTTCAGCGAATCCGCCTCTGTGCAGGCAGGAAACACGGACTCGTACACGCTTACCTACGTCGTCGAAGCCACCAAGATCAGCGAGGAATTCGCGGACAAAATCAGCATCGGCGACACTGTCATTGATTCTGCCAAAAAGATGCGGATCGGTACGGTCACCGCTGTGGAGGTAAAGCCGTACGAACATATGGCAACCAATCTTCACGAGGGCAAACTCGTGCTGACGCCTGTGGACGGATACAAAAACCTGGAAATTACAGTACAGGCGGATGCCGTTCTGGACGGAATCTCGTACAGCATAAACGGATATGAAATGTACGTCGGCGCAAAGATATTCCTGTCATTCGGGGATATGGTCTGCTCCGGGTACTGCATTTCTCTGGATGCGGCACAGTAAATACCCATCCCCGAAAGGATTGAACGTATGAATACCACCCTGATATACGGCATTGTCGCGGTGATCTGCTCCGCCCTTTTAGCGTATGCACTCACCCCGCCGATCCGCGTTCTCGCGTATAAAATCGGTGCTATCGACGTCCCGACAGACGGCAGACGGATGCACACGCGCCCCACACCGCGTCTCGGCGGTCTTGCCATTTTCTTCGGATTTGTCGTCACCTCCCTTCTCTTCTGTGAGGTGACTCCCTCTCTCGTTGCGATCTGGATCGGCGGACTGATCCTTTGCACGCTCGGTACGCTGGATGACATTTTCCGTCTGCACTGGCTTGTGAAAATGACCGTGCAGTTCGCCGTTGCGGGAATTGCGATCTCGCAGGGCGTCCTGATCAATCAGATCAACCTCGGCGGATCCTACGTACAACTCGGCGTATGGAGCTATCCGATCACGCTTCTGTGGATCGTCGGGCTTACCAACGCGATCAACCTGATCGACGGTCTGGACGGTCTCGCCTGCGGTGTTTCCGCCATCAGCTCCCTCTCCATTCTGTGCGTGATGCTTCTTCTCGGCGATGCGGGATCTGCTCTGATCACCGGTATCCTTGCCGGTGCCTGCATCGGATTTCTGCCGTTCAACCGAAATCCCGCACGCATCTTTATGGGGGATTCGGGTGCTTTGTTCCTCGGTTACACCTTCGCGCTGATCTCCATTGAAGGCGTGTTCAAGCTGCACACAATTCTCTCCTTTATGATCCCGCTGTCCATTTTCGCGTTTCCGATTCTGGATACGCTCACGGCAATCGTCCGCCGTCTTCTGCACGGCAAGAATCCCTTTGCACCGGATCGCAGCCATCTGCATCACAAGCTGATCGACCTCGGCTTCACACAGAAGGAAACGGTCGGCATCCTGTACGCAATCTGCGGCATCCTCGGTCTCGTGGCAGTCACGTTCACCGAGACGATGTTCCCAAACGAGCGTCTGCTCAAATCCGTCCTGCTGGCGGCAGCGGCACTGATCATCTTCTGGCTCAACTATATCGTCATGAAAAACCCGTCCACGCGCTATCTCTCCGGCCTTTTTGATCCAAGCGAAATTCCGCCGGAGCAGATCTCCCCGACAAAAAAAGGAGATCCGGACGAAGAGACGCAGCCAACCGACGAGGCGGCAGAGTCTCCCTATGCCGGAATAAGCACCGATGAAACGGACAACAAATAACGAAAAGCGATCGGACATCACCGTTTTGCCCATCGTACCCGGCACGCTGATTCTCAGCGGTGTGATGCTGCTTGCGTTTCTGATTCTGCTGATCGTTCTGAATCTGAACGGTATGATCGATCTGCCCAACTGGATGGAGCGCATGATCGGCACAGCGGAAAACGTGAGCGATCACAGCGACAGCTTCGGTGAGTCGTTTCTCTCCTCCCTGAACGGTACGGAACAGTCAATTGAATCGGATCCCGTATTTATTGAGACAAACAGCGAGGCCCTCCTCACCGCACTGATGGAAACGGTGCCTGCACAGTCGTATTATCAGACGTGCACGCTCACCCGCACCAATGCAGAGGGAACATCACGCACGAGACAGCTTTTCCGCCTCGTTTCCGGCGGGAAGGAGTACACGGAGATTCTCTTCCGCGGGCAGCTCGAACGCGCCGTAACGGTCAATGAGACGGCAGTCCGCATCGCGGAACAGAATGCATCACGCGTGTTCCCGCGTACGGCAGATTCCGTGTTTACAGCGGAGAGTGAGATCGGGTTTCCCTCCCTCGCCCGTATGATGCAGATGATTGAAGCGGCTGAAGACGGCGCATATACGCTCTCAATCAGTGCACCGGAAAGTACGTCGTGCATCCGTGCCGAGTTCACTGATACGCTCAGCGGAATCCGTGAGGTTTTTGATATTCTCCCCGATATCGGCGTGATTTTTGCCGCACAGTCCTACCTGCCCGGCGAAGACGCCCCCTACTACTCGCTGACAACGACATCCCTTTTGACGGACGTCACAGGATTTGACAACTCCGTCTTTGACATACCCAATTCGTAAGGAACGTGAAAGGATTTACCGCCATGCCGAAACAGAACACCCGCGAACGGCGCAGACTGAATGCCGTCGACTACTTTCTCATCATTGCCGCTATTCTCTGTATTGCCGGCGCCGCACTCCGCGTAGTTATCGGAAATGCGGGAGGATCGCTTTCCTCGCCGGTCGTGCAGGAGGATTACATTGTATCGTTCAAAATTGAGAACATCCGCCGTACGTCCACGGAGTATCTGACGGAGGGTGAGGAATTCTACATTGAATCCACGAAGCAGTACATGGGCAAGATCACCGGCAGCGTAGCCACGTCCCCTGCTCTGTTTTACGTTGAGGACGCAAACGGGAATTACGTTCTGACGGATGCTCCCGAAAACGGAGACGCTTCCCGAGAAGACGTCCACGGCACGATGCTCGTCAGCGGATACATGAGCGAGAGCGGATTCCTGCTCGGCGGCTCCACACCGATTGCGGCGAACAAAGACCTGACGCTTCGCAGTAAAAATCTGTCCGTAAAGATCATCATCACCGACATCGCCAAGGCATCCTAAAAAAACGCCCTCCGACGGATTGCTCCGCGGAGGGATTTTTGTTACTGCTTTCCTTTCTTTTTCAGCCAAACGGCGAGGATGATCCCACCGATCACGAAAACAGCACCGATCACCATAATAACCGCACCGAGGGCGCCGACCGGATTGAACGTCTCCACCTGCGGAAACGCACTCTCGAACGGATTCCCGTAAAAACCCGATCCAAACTCCTGTATCATGCTGTCGACACTCGACTCAAACGAGCGCACCATCAAACTTGAGATAACGGTCGCCGCACCGCCTATGAGCAGGAAGAATGCCCCAATCACGGCAGTATACACGCCGGCAATCCAACCGAATCGGCGAAGTCCGCGACCGATAAAGCCGGGCGCCCGGTCAAGCCACTTCGGATAGTTCGGTGACTCCTGCTCCGCGGACGGATTCTCACCCGTCGGCCGTCCTGCCTGTGCCTCCGGTGGCTCCTCCTCTGACAGGAGAAAATCGACCGTCACGCCGAACACCGCCGCCAGCGCCTTCAACTTTGTGATCTCCGGCTCGGATTCTCCCGTCTCCCATTTGCTGACCGCCTGTCTGGACACGCCGATCTGCTCCGCAAGCTCCTCCTGCGATTTTCCCGTTTTCTTTCGATAGTAATAAATCTTCTCGGACAGTTTCATATAAAATCTCCTTTCTGTCAGTACAATCAGTATAGCAAAACAGTGCCCGGAACACAACCAATTCCGCCTTGCAATTCCGCAACCGACAGTTGCAATCTCCCAAAATCAGTGTCAGCAAGCGAAAAACGCCGCGAATCTGAGATCCGCGGCGTTTTTTATCAGTATTTTACTTCAGGCGGACGCTCATCCTGTGCCTGCTGCTCTTCGCGGCGGCGGCGCTCCTCCTCACGCTTTCTCTCCTGCTCGGCGAGATGCTGGGCGCGCTTTTCGTTCTCCTCCGCACTGCGGCGGCGTTTCTCCGCGACCATTTCCTCCAGCTCCTCATACGTCACGGGAGCTTCATCCGTCGCGTCCATGGCGCGGTTGAACTGCTCCTCCTCCATGATCTCGTTCTTCATGAGGAAGCCGGCGATAAAGTGGAGCTTCTCCATCTGCTCCTTGAGAATCTTCTCAGCGGCAGCATAGCCTTCGGAGATAATCCGCTTGATCTCGGCATCGATATTCGATGCGGTCTGCTCGGAATAGTTGCGCGTGTTGTTGAAATCGCGTCCGAGGAAAACCTCGTCACTGCCGGAATCGTGTCCGTACAAAATCGGTCCGAGAAGCTCAGACATACCATACTTCGTGACCATACCGCGGGCAATCGACGTCGCACGCTGGATATCGTTCGACGCGCCGGTCGAGATATCGTCCATGATAAGCGCCTCCGCCACACGGCCGGCAAGCAGCGTGGTGATCTCGTTCACCATGTCGTTCTTGGACATATACGAGCGATCCTCCTTCGGGAGGGACAGCGTGTAGCCGCCGGCTCTGCCGCTCGGGATGATCGAGATCTGATGCACGGGATCGTTCTCCTGCACCGCGCGCGTGACGATGGCGTGACCTGCCTCGTGATACGCGGTGAGCTTCTTCTCCTTTTCGGAGATAACCTTCGACTTCTTCTGCGGACCGACGATGACCTTAATCATCGCCTCCTCGAGATCGTTCATGCCGATCAGAGTCTTACCCTTCCGTGCGGCGAGGAGTGCCGCCTCATTCAGAAGGTTGGAAAGGTCTGCACCGGTAAAGCCGACCGTCGTCTTGGCAACGACACGGAGATCGACATCTTTCTCCAGCGGCTTGTTCTTCGCATGGACCTTGAGGATCTCCTCACGTCCCTTGATGTCGGGATAGTTGACGGTGATCTGTCTGTCAAATCGACCGGGACGGAGCAAAGCGGGGTCGAGAATATCGGGGCGGTTCGTTGCCGCAAGGACGATAACGCCGTCGTTCGTACCGAAGCCGTCCATCTCGACGAGCAGCTGGTTGAGGGTCTGCTCTCTCTCATCGTGACCGCCGCCGAGACCTGCGCCTCTGTGACGTCCGACCGCGTCGATCTCATCAATAAAGATAATGGACGCGGGGGATTTCTTTGCTGTTTCAAACAGATCACGCACGCGGGATGCGCCGACACCGACGTACATTTCCACGAAATCGGAACCGGAAATGGAGTAGAACGGCACACCTGCCTCGCCTGCGACAGCCTTGGCAAGAAGCGTTTTACCCGTACCGGGAGGACCGACAAGAAGGACACCGTGCGGGATCCGTGCGCCGAGCTTCGTGAAGTACGCGGGATCGCGGAGGAATTCCACGATCTCCTCCAGCTCCGCCTTTTCCTCATCCGCACCGGCGACGTCTTTGAAGAGCACCTTATTCTTATCCGACGAGACGAGCTTCGCCTTGGCTCTGCCGAAGGACGCGATCTTCGAGCCCTTACCGCCGCTCATATTCGCCATAAAGAAAATCCACACAGCGATGAAGAGCACGATGATAATGATATACGGCAGATACGCTACCCACATCGGGATACTCTTCGGTGCGGGGATATTGTACGATTCGATGATCCCGTTTTCATACTGTTCGAGAACGGTATCGCCAAGCGCCCACAAGAAGAGATCGAGGCTTCTGAGCTCGTACGTATAGATTGCCTCGCCCTCCACGCCGTCCAAAACGACGCGAACCGTCATCGTAAGCAGATTATCCTCATCGATGACAAATTCCTTGACCTGCTCATTTTCAAAATAGGTGATCACATCGCTGAACGTGACCTCCTCCTTCGGGAGGCTCTGGAACAGTGCTGCTGTCCCGAAAATGATCACGCCGATCAGAATGATATAGAAAATGGCAACCTTAAAGTTTCTTTTCATGCAGTCCTCCGAGTCTCATCTGCCCGCCGCACTTTGCGGACAGACGGCAAATTCATGGTAAGCGGATACAGCCGCTGATTTATCCCGCTCAGTTCTTCTCATAAACCTCGCGCTTCAAAATGCCGACGTACGGCAGTGCGCGGTATTTTTCCGCATAGTCAAGTCCATAACCGACGACGAACTCATCCGGAATGCTTGCGCCTACGTAGTCGGATACAAAATCCACCTCACGGCGGGATGGTTTATCGAGCAGCGTGCACGTTTTCACGCTTCTCGCGCCGTTAATGCGCAGATACTCCGTAAGGTACGAGAGCGTCTTACCGCTGTCGATGATGTCCTCCACGATCAGAATATTGCACTCGCTGAGATCGGAACGGCACAGATCCAGATGGATCTTGATACGACCGGTTGTTGTCGTGCCCGCGCCGTACGAAGAGACCTTCATAAAATCGATTTCCACAGGCAGCGTGATCTTCTTCATAAGATCTCCCATGAAGACGACGCTTCCCTTCAGAATGCCGAGAAGCACCAGCTTGCCGTCCGCATTTTTGTAATCCTCATCAATTTTTGCCGCGATCTTCGTAGTAATGCGATCGATCTCCTCAGCGGAAACGAGAATGCGTTCCACATCTGTGTGCATCATAATTTCGCTCATGCCCGTCAGAACTCCTTTAGTCATACATATATATAGTGCCGCACATCGGGCGGAGTATGCGATTTACAGAAGAAAATATGTGAAGCAAACGTACCCTTCCTGCGAACGGGAGGTGATTTTTCCGTCCCGATACGGCAGTCCGGGAATCCACAATACGCCGCCGTCATCGCACACAACGGGCAGCCGCGCACGGTCAGCCGGCGGAATTTTTGCTTCATTCAGCATTTTTTTCACGACGCGCGTCATGCCGCCTATGCGGATACTGTCACCGCCGCGGCGGAAACGCACGAGCACTGTACCTTTTATTGTATCAAACGGTATTGCCGTACGTATAGATAATTTGTAAATATTTTGGCAATCTTCCTCTTTTTCGGGCATTTCTTCCTTCCACGCCCTCTCCATACGGACACCGAAGCCGTAATGCGGAAACAGATTATCGCCAAGCATCAGCGGAACCTCGAAATCCGGATCCGGCTCAGGAATCTCCGCCCTGCCCTGCTCCATCGTCAGAAGCCGCCCTGCCACCACGGCAGTGATATCCCCGGGCAGACTGACACGGGAAAAGCCTCCCATGCGGACCGCGCGCATAACATCATGGATATGCTGTGCCGTCAGATCGCGTCTGCCGCCTGCCGCATTTTCGTAAAGCAGGATAATCGATCGGGAAAGAAGCGCGTCCGGCTGCGGCTGCAGATGATCCAGCGACACGAATGTCTCGTTCGCAAGATGACCGAGCGCCGCCTTCGCCATATCGTGCATATATTCCGTGTCCGCACGCAGAGAATCGCACGTTCTCGCGACCGAGAGTGCCGGTTCGGGCGCAATCTGCCGCATCAGAGGCACGATTTCCTTACGGATAAAATTGCGTGTATACAGCGTATCCTCATTCGTCGAATCGGTGACGTATGGGATCTCCTCCTGACGGCAATATTCGCGGATCGCCTCCGCAGTACAGCCGAGCAGCGGACGGACAATACACCCGCGCACAGGCGGAATCCCGCAAAGACCATCAAGCGCCGTCCCCCGTGCCAGACGGAACAGCACCGTCTCCAGATTATCGTCAGCGGAGTGCGCTGTGGCAATCCGCGTCCCCTCCATCTCATCGGCAATGCGATAAAGGACCTCGTACCGCAGCGTACGCGCCGCTTCCTCAAGCCCGACGGAATGTGCTTCGCTGTAGGCCGGAGCATCCACCTTCTCGAGGCGGAAATCGATACCGCGCGCCGCACAGAAATCGGCACAGAACTGCGCGTCCCGATCCGCTTCCTCGCCGCGGATTCCGTGATGCACGTGTACGGCAACAAGCGAAAGCTTCCTTTCCGCGCAATACGGAACAAGCAGAGTGAGCAATGCCGCAGAATCCGCACCGCCCGAATAAGCGGCAAGCACACGGCGGCAATCGGTCATAGCAGGCTGAATCGGCGCGATATCCATCGCCGAGCGAAACGCCTGCTTTGCGGAATGCTGAGACTTGTGCATATCGCACCTCCATACAGATTTATACAGATCGAAAAACGGACTCTTCCAGCGCGCCGCACGCACTGAGGAGCAGAACACTCATCAGAATATGCTCAATCATAGGCGGCACCTGCGAGAGAAGCATCCCCCGCGCCATCGCCTGCGAGGGGCAAGTCACAATCGTCAGAACGTAAGCAGCTATGTACAACGCATCGATCAGGGCGAGTGCCCAAAACAGATGCGATACGTTGGCAAACAAACGGCGAAATGTATTTTTTTCGAAAAGATTCTTTTGTTTTTGCACGTTTTTTCTCCTTTCGTGAACGGATCAGTCCATAGACAGTATACCATACACAAAGGTCATCCGCAAGCGGAAAGAGTCGGCAACACAGGACGCCGCCGACAAAAGCGGGAGAAAAAAGCGTACACTGTTACAGTATACCATAATTCCTTATTGATTTCAACAGATATCGGGAAAGATTTTCGCACGCAAACGCATAAAAGCATAAGAAAAAGCGGCCAAAGCCGCTTTTTCTTATGCTTTTATGCACGTTTTCTGCGTGTCAGGAGAAGCACGGCGACACCCAGTGCAAGAACTGCTGCGATCACAGCGATAATGATTCCCGTATTACCGGAAGCACCCGGATCAGTAGCCGTATCGGTCGGCTCCGTTTTTGCAGGCTCCGTCTCATCGGAATCGCTCGGTGTGAGAGTGGCGGTTTCGCGCGTCTCCGTCACACCGCACGCCTCGCAAGTACGGGTCTCCTCACCGGCCGCATCGGCACTCGGCGCCTTTGTTTCGCTCCATGCACCGAAGCTGTGTCCGAGCGCACTTACCTTGTCATCCGTATAGGAATCGCCGCAGGCACAGGTGTACGTCGTATAGCCGTCCTCCGTGCACGTCGGTGCGGTCACGGCAGATGCGTACTCGTGCTTGTGCGGCTCGCTGTCCTCATCCACCACGATATACGTGCTGAAATGCTCGAGCTCTGCCGTCGCGGTGCGTGCAGACACGTCAACCGTAGTATGCAGCGGCTCCAGCTTTCCGTCCTTCGCCATGAAATACACGGTGACGTTCACGCTGTATCCGTCGGGAATCGCAAAGGTAACGGTCAGCTTGCCTTCGGGCTGTACGGACACATTATCCTTCTCTGCCGTGAATTCGTACGCCACGTACTTCTCGGCAACGCTCATCATCGCAGTAACGACCGTATCAAAAACGTCGCCGCTGAGGATCTCCTCGATCTTGACGACCGTATCTTCCTCAAAGCAATCGTTTTCGGGAACGGTCACGGCAGAATCCGCGGGAACGTGATAGGTAACGCCGTCCTGTACGATCACATCCGACTCCGCAAGCACTGCGATGGCACGCGTCTCCGTCTCACCGCACGTTTGGCAAGTACGCGACTCCGCACCCTGCTCGGTGTACGTCGGTGCCTTCGTCTGCGTCCACGTGCCGTATGCATGACCGAGGGCGTCCGTCTTATCCGCCGTATAGGAATCACCGCAGGTACAGGTATACGTCGTATAGCCTTCCACAGTGCACGTCGGCGCAGTCACAACAGTTTCATACGAATGGGTATGCGTCAGAGGAGCGACCGGCTTCTTCTCCGTTGCCTTACATACGGAGCAGGTATACGTCTTCTCACCCTCCTTCGTCTCGGTGGGCGAAAGCGTCAGAACGCCTTCATCCCACGTATGACCGAGTGCGGCGGTTTTGGTATCGGTATAAGAATCCCCGCAGGCGCAGGTATGCGTCGTATAGCCCTCCGCCGTGCAAGTCGGTGCGGTCACAACGCTCTCATAAGTGTGTCCGACAGCCGGTACAGTATCCGCCGTATAGGAATCACCGCAGGCGCAACTATACGTCGTATATCCCGCCTCGGTGCACGTCGGTGCCGTTACAGAAGAGGTATAGGTATGCTCGTGCGCGATACAGTCATCGAACTCGCCGGGCAGATCCGCTTCGGTATACGCCTTCGTGGAAAGGATGCGCACGATATCGCCGTTCAGCTCAACGGTGTGCACCTTACCGCGATTTTCAGCCGTCTCTGCAATGACGAAATATCCGTCCGGACCATCTTTATACGTAACGCCGTTATACTCGACCTCAGAGGGACGCGCACCGCCGATCACGTCGGGCAGAGCCTTGCCCTCCTCAGCGAGCACATCCTCTAAGAACACGTACGGAATCTCGCGGTAGTACACATCATACGTATCGCCGTTTTTGACGTAGCCGTAGTATTCTCTCGGTTTCATCCATCCGCCGATACCGCCCATGAACTTGACAGTATACGTCTCCGTCGCCGCATCGTATTTAGCGGAAGAAGAATTTCGGATGGCGGCAAGCGTCGCGTCATCGACTGCAAAATGATTATTGAGCGCCGCTTCATACTTGGCAGCGGGAACGGTTACGGGAGAATACGATCCTTCCGTAAAGAAATAGGAATAGAATACGCGCTCTATCATCAGATGCACAGGACCGAGCGTATCGTATGCGTTATCCCACCCGGAAACACCGGACTGCAAATGCTCCGCAAGATTGCCGAGCGGATAGATGCTCTCCACGCGATCGGTATCGCAGTTGCTGCAGGAGTAGATCATGACACCGCTTGCCGTTTCCGTCGGCTGCAGGGTAACCGTGCCGTAATCCCAATCGTGACCGGCCTTCACAGTATCGCCCGTATAGGAATCACCGCAGGCGCAGGTATACGTCGTATATCCGTCCTCCGTGCAGGTGGGCGGCGTCACAACTGCCGCATACTTGTGCTCATGCGCGACGACGTCATCAAACACCTCGGGCAGATCCGCCTCGGTATAATCGGCAGCGTCGATGATGCGCACGATATCGCCATTCATCTCGACGGTGTACTTTCGGCCGGTATGCTCTGCCGGATATTCGATTGCCACGTAGTCGTTCACGGTCCGCTCAAACACAAGGCCGTTATACATGACGGTCCAAGGCTGGGTAGTACCGATCACATCGGACAGAGTTTTGCCCTCCGCCTTCAAAATCTCTTTCAGGCTGTGGCGTATGATGCTGCGGAAATACACATCATAGGTTTCCCCGTTTCGTGCATAACCGTAATACCGTCTGGAAAAGGAACCGCCGCCCATACCGCCGATATACGTCAAGGAGTACGTCTGCGTCTCCGAATCATAGAAATCCAGCCTATGTATACTCTCAAGTCTCGCGTCAGTCATGTGGAAATGCATCCGCAGCGCTTCCTCATATCTATCTGCGGGAACAATGGCAGGATTCTGGAGGTGGTTCTCCATCGTTGTAAAATAATTGTTTACAACAAACGACATAATACCTGAGCCAATGTAGCCGTTATATAGAGTATCAAGGCGGTCGAGCGCACTGCGGAAACGCGCGGCAAGATCACCAAGCGCATTCAGCGATTCCGTTTTGGAAGCGTCGCAGTTATAGCAGGAATACAGAATCGAACCGCCAACCGTCTCGGTCGGCTGTACGGTAACCGTACCGAAATTCCACTCATGCTCTGCGGCAGGGACACGGTCTGCAACGTAGCTGTCACCGCAGGCGCAACTATACGTCGTGTATCCTTCCGCCGTGCAGGTGGGAAGCGTCACAACTCCCGTGTACTCGTGTGTGTGATCGTCAAACGTTCCGGGCAGATCCGCCGCCGTATAATCCGCACAGGAAATAATACGGACGGTATCCCCGTTCATTTCAACAGTATATTTTCTGCCGTAATCATCGACGGATGCAACCGTATAGTATCGTCCCATGTAGTCTTTGTATACAAATCCGCCGTACTCAAACGTGTCGGGATACTCACCGCCAAGCACCTCGTCCTGGGTCTTCCCCTCAGCGGCAAGGACGTCGTCCAGATACTGAAACGTCTGATGCGCGTAGAAAACGTCGTAGGTCGCGCCGTTCTGCACGTAGCCGGCGTACGTTCTCTCCGCCATGAAACCGCCGAAGCCGCCCGGCATCGTGACCGTATAGGTGCCTGCATCCGCATCGTACGTCAGATCATAGCCGTAATTGCGGACGGCTTCCAGCTGTGCATCACTCAGCACGAAATGCTTATGGAGCACCGCTTCGTACTCCTCAGCGGAGACGGTAACCGGGCCGAGATTATCATTCTCCCAGCTTACGAAGTAGTAGTTGGCGATGCGGATCATGTACCTCGCATCGTAGTCGTAAAAATGGTCCAGAAGCTGCAGTGCGTCCTGGAACTTCGCAGACATTGCGTTTTCTGCCGCTGCGGGCATGACCAGTACGGTGCACAGGCATACCGCAATCAGCAAAACGGAAAGGATTCGCTTCATAGTCAAATACTCCTTATGATTGTAATGATCCATTTATTTTAACCTCTCGGCTGCATTTGCACACAAACCGTGACGGATTGTTTTCGCTTTGTCACAATCGACCATCAGAATCAGCGAAAGAAATGATCGCGTAAAAACAGCCGCCGTAAGGTCTCCCTCACGGCGGCGATTTGTTTTCTTATACTTCCTCGGGTGCGTCGTCCTCGCAAACGGCTTTGCCGCAAGCGGGGCAGATCATATCCGCAGGATCCATCGACTCGTCGAAGTAGATCTTCTCACTGCAGGCGGGGCACATCAGACAGCGGAAGCCGTCCTCATCTTCGTCCTCGCCGTAGCATTCCTCAGCATGATCGCACTCGTCGCAATCCCCGCCGCACGCCTCGCACTCGAAATCGTCATCATCGTCGTAATCGTCAAGATCGTACTCGTCATCGTAAACGTAGTCCTCTACGTATGCGAGATCCTCATCGAGCTCGTCCACGTAGTCGTTCAGCGTCTCCAGATCCTTTTCAAGCTCGGAGATCTTTGCGCTCATATCTCCCACGAGATCGAGCAGTGCGTTTATGATTTTCGTTTCCGGCTTCTGCGGATCAAGACCGATGCCCTCCGCAAGCCCTTTCAGATATGCGCTCTTTTCGTTTACGTTCATGATTTCACCATTTCCTTTCTGATTTCTGTGCCTTTACGTTCGGATTCGGGGAAATTTATGGCAATGCCGCACAGTTCTGGCGGTACAATTGCGCCGTCAGATTTTTCGTCAATCAAAACAAAGTGAGGAAGCAAGAGTGACTCCTCTGCTGACGAACTTTGTACAGAGTGACGGAAAAGATGCAAGCAAGTGTGCCGCCAAGGCGTTAACCGTGAATTGTGCGGTAGTGCCTTACGCTCTTTCGATGTACTCGCCCGTTCTGGTATCGATACGGATTCTCTCACCTGCGTTGATAAAGATCGGAACACGGACAACCGCACCGGTCTCCATCGTTGCGTTCTTCGTTACGCCGGTAGCGGTATCGCCGCGGACACCGGGCTCGGTGTCAACGATCTCGAGCTCAACGAACATCGGCGGCTCGATGGCAAATACCTTCTCCTTGTAAGAGGAAACGCGGCAGATCATCTCTTCCTTGACAAACTTGAAGTTGTCGGCGAGGAGAGCCTTGTCAAGCGGCATCTGCTCGTAGGACTCCATATCCATGAAGTAGTACAGATCGCCGTCGTTGTAGAGATACTGCATCTCCTTGCGGTCGATGCGGGCATCCTGGAACTTATCGGTGGGGTTGAAGGTTTTCTCGATAACTGCACCGGTGATTACGTTGCGGAGCTTGGTACGGACGAAAGCCGCACCCTTACCGGGCTTAACGTGCTGGAACTCGATGACGGACATTACCTGACCGTCCATGTCGAACGTGATACCGTTTTTGAAATCGCCTGCTACTACCATAAGATTCGTTGCCTCGCTGTGCGAAGCAATCTCCTTTCGCATATGAAAAATTAAAATTGTGAGTATATTACACTATATTGTATCCTATTTCGGGAAAAATTGCAATAGGACGAACGGATTTTTTTACGAATTTACGCAAAATCCGCTTAAATTTCGATCATTTCCTTCCGGAAAAGGGTCATATTGCGGTTTCCGCCCGCTTCGACGACGACCATATCCTCGATACGGCAGCCGTATTTGCCCTCGAGATAGATGCCGGGTTCGACCGTGACGATCTCGCCTGCGCGCAAGGTTCTCTCGCCGACCGCCCAGGAAAGATTCGGCAGCTCATGGATCTTCAGACCGACGCCGTGGCCGAGGCTGTGCCCGAACGCGCCCTTATATCCGGCGTTATCAATGATATCGCGTGCGACCTTGTCCATATCGGCGTTCTTTTTGCCCTCGGCGATCGTATCCAGTGCGGCGAGCTGTGCCTCAAGCACCGTATTGTACAGTTTGCGCATATCGGCATCCGCCTTACCGATGACGACCGTACGGGTCATATCGGAACGGTAGCCGTCCACGCACGCACCGAAATCCATCGTGAGGAAGCCTTTTTCCAACTTTACGTTGCGCGGCACGCCGTGCGGCACGCTCGATGCGGTACCGGAGACGGCGATCGTCTCAAAACCGGGCTTGTCGGCACCGTTGCGCTTCATGAAATAATCCAGTTCAGCAGCGACCTCGATCTCGGTCATGTTATAGTTCATCATTTTCAAAACATGATCGAGTGCGGCTTCCGCGATCCGCTGTGCGCGGATCATCTTTTCGATCTCGTCCTCGGTTTTAATGGAACGGATCTCCTCAAGAACAGCGCCGAGCGGTACGAATTCGCACTCGGTCAGATCCGCCTTCAGCGCATTGTACGCGCGGCAGGTCAGATCGGCGTCCTCGTAGCCGACCGTGCGGATTTTATGCTCCTCAATCAGCGGGAGCAGGTACTTTTTGCGCCCGCCCTCAGGCAGAATCACGGTACACTCGGGAAAGACCTCGTTCTTTGCCGCCTCGACATAGCGGAAATCGGCAAAGACGTACGATTTCTCCGCCGTGACGAGCATCCACCCGTCGGGATTGTGGAAATCGGAAAAATACTGATGATTCGCCTCCGAGGTGATCCAGACCGCATCGAGACCGAGGCGGCGCATCTCCGCGCGGAGTTTTTCGTATCGGATATTCATTGCATATCTCCTTCGTTCGCCTCGTCAGATCAGCGTATGACGTCGGCGGTATTCGTTGACATAAGGCTGCTCCAGCCACCGCTTAAAGCGGAAGAACAGCGTCTTTTTATCCTTGATCGGCGGCACGATGATCGCCTTCAGCCCTGCGCGTTTGGCGGCAAGCGCATCCGTTAGAAGCTGATCGCCGAGCACGGCAGTGGAGGTCACGTCCGTACCCATCGCCTGCATCGCACGCGCAAGTCCCTTTACAGACGGTTTTTTCGCATCGGGGAACGCAGGAAAGCCGAACGGCTTATTGAAGCGGTTCACACGCGCGGCGTCGTTATTCGACACAAACGCGATTTTCACTCCTGCCGCCGTCATCTCCGCGCACCAGCGGCGCACATTCTCCGGCGGATCGGGATCGTCATACGTGGCAAGCGTGTTATCAATATCGCAGATGAGTCCGCGAATGCCTGCCTGCGTGAGCATCTCCGGCTTCACGTTGCTGAAATGCGCCGTCATAAAATCGGGCATGAGGTATCTCTCAAGAAACATGGCTTACGCCTCGTCTTCCTCCGCCGTGACCTTGATGGAAAGCTCGTTCAGTGCCTTCTCGTCCGTCTTTGCAGGGCAGGCAGACATGATCTCGGATGCATTCTGCATTTTCGGGAACGCGATAACTTCACGGATATCCTCCAGTCCGAGGAGCAGAGCAACTACGCGGTCAAGACCGAATGCGAGACCGCCGTGCGGCGGCACACCGTACTTAAACGCCTCAAGCAGGAATCCGAACTTCTCCTGTGCCTCATCCTCGGGGATACCGAGCGCCTTAAACATGCGGTTCTGCATCTCCGTCGTATGGATACGGATCGAGCCGCCGCCGAGCTCCGTACCGTTCAGAACGATATCGTATGCACGGGCGCGTACACGGGCAGGATCGCTGTCGAGGTACTGGAGGTCCTCCTCCATGGGCATGGTGAAGGGATGGTGCTTCGCGTAGAATCTGCCATCCTCCTCGCTGTACTCAAGCAGCGGGAACTCGACGACCCAGAGGAAGTTGAACTTGGATTTATCGATCATATCCATGCGGCGTGCCATCTCGCAGCGGAGTGCGCCGAGCGCATCAAACACCATCGTATTCTTGCCGGCGATGACGAGCAGAAGATCGCCCGTCTTGTTGCCTACACGGTCGAGAATCGCCTTCATCTCGTCCTCGGTGAGGAACTTCGCAAAGGAGGAAGAAACGGCATCTGCGGCGTTCTTATACCAAGCGACACCCTTCGCACCGTAGGATTTAACGAACTCGGTGAGGGAGTCGATCTCCTTACGGGAGAGTTTCGCGCCGCCCTCAACATTGATCGCGCGGACACTGCCGCCATCGGCGACGGCACCGCTGAACACGGCAAAGCCGCAATCCTTGACGAGATCAGAGAGGTCACACAGCTCCATACCGAAGCGGGTATCCGGCTTATCGGAGCCGTAACGCTCCATTGCCTCTTTCCACGTCATGCGCGGGAACGGCGTGGGGAGATCCTTACCAAAGAATTTCTCAAACACGGTCTTGAGGAAGCCCTCGTTGATGGCGATGATATCGTTCTCGTCAGCGAAGGAGATCTCCTCGTCGATCTGCGTAAACTCGGGCTGACGGTCAGCGCGCAGATCCTCGTCGCGGAAGCAGCGTGCAATCTGGATATAGCGGTCGAATCCGGAATACATGAGCAGCTGCTTATAAAGCTGCGGAGACTGCGGGAGTGCATAGAATTTGCCGGGGTGGACACGGCTGGGCACGAGATAGTCACGTGCGCCCTCGGGTGTCGGCTTTACGAGGATCGGCGTTTCGATATCGATAAAACCGCAGTCGGCAAAATAGTTACGCGCGATCTGCGTGATCTGTGCACGCGCCATGATATTTCTCTGCATATCGGGGCGGCGGAGGTCAAGATAGCGGTGAAAGAGACGAAGCTCGCTCTTTACGTCGCTGTCCTCCACGATGGCAAACGGCGGCGTCTGCGCAACGGAGAGAATCTTAAAGCCGTCCACGGCGATCTCGATCTCGCCGGTGGGGATGTTCTTGTTGACAGCACCCTCACCGCGGGAACGGACTACGCCCTGTGCCGCGAGGACAAACTCGGCGCGAACGGAGAATGCCTCGTCGAAGATCGCCTTGTCCGTATTCTCGTCAAAAGCAAGCTGGACGATACCCGTGCGGTCACGGAGATCGATGAAAATGAGGCTGCCGAGGTCGCGCTGTTTCTGGCACCAGCCGGTGACGGCGACTCTCTCGCCGATGTTCGCGGCTGTAAGCGTGCCGCAGTAGTGGGTTCTTTTATCTTTCTGACTGAAGGACTGTACCATAATTGTATCCTGCCTTTCTGAAATTCGTTTTATGCGTTGATCTCGCCGAGAAGAATCTCTGCGGCGTCGGTGAGCGAAATTTCTTTCTGCGTACCGTTTTCCATGTTGCGCAGCTGTGCCTTGCCGCTCTCGATCTCGGAGTCCCCGAGGATAAGCGTGCGGCGCGCACCGATTTTGTCGGCGTATTTCATCTGCGCCTTAAGAGAACGGCTCATGATATCGCACTCGGCGTAGATGCCCTTCGCGCGCAAGTTCTGCGTAACGGTGAGTGCGACTGCCTTTGCGGCGTCTCCCATCGGGGCGAGGTAAACCTCCGGACGCGGTGCGGCGGGCGGGGTGACACCGCTCTGCTCCATCGCGAGGATGAGGCGGGTGAGGCCCATACCGAAGCCGATACCGGGCATGGACGGACCGCCGAGCTGTTCCATCAGCCCATCGTAGCGGCCGCCGCCGCAGACGGTACTCTGTGCGCCGATACCGCCGGCGATAAACTCGAACACGGTGCGGGTGTAGTAGTCAAGTCCGCGCACGATGTGCGGATCGACCGTGTACGCGATCCCTGCGGCGTCAAGATAGCGGCGCAGTGCCGTCATGTGATCGGCGCACTCGGGGCAGAGGTTATCGACCGTAGTCGGCGCCTCCGCGGCAAGCTTGGCGCACGTCTCGTTCTTGCAGTCGAGCACACGAAGCGGATTCGTGTGGAGTCTCTGACGACACGTCTCGCAGAGCTTGTCCTCATTCTCCTCGAAATAGGAGATCAGCCGTGCGCGGTACGCGGGACGGCAGTGCGGACAGCCGATAGAGTTGATATGAAGAGCGACGTCCTTGATACCGAGTTCTTTGATGATCGTATCGGCGAGCGCGATGACGGTGAAATCTGCGGACGGGTCAGCCGCGCCGAACATCTCCGTACCGAACTGGTAAAACTCGCGGCTGCGTCCTGCCTGCGGCTTCTCGTAGCGGAAACAACTGATGAGGTAGAACAGCTTGAGCGGCATAGTGTCGGAGCATTTGCCGTTTTCAAGCACGGCGCGCACAACGGATGCCGTACCCTCGGGACGGAGGGCGAAGACTCTTCCCTCTTTATCCTCGAAAGTATACATCTCTTTCTGCACGACGTCCGTCGTCTCACCGACACCGCGGTGGAAGAGTCCAAGCTCCTCAAACGTAGGCGTGCGAATTTCGCCGAAGCCGAAGCGGCGCGCGACGTCACGCACGGTATCCTCAATATGATTCCAGATATACACGTCGGGCGTCATGATGTCCATGGTACCGCGCGGTTTTCTAATTTTTTCCATATGCACCTCCGAAGAAAAGAAAATGTCAAATAAACATTCGTATACATTATAATAGTATAGCAAAAAATGCGCCGCAAATCAAGAGGGACACAGAAATATCCGCGCGATTTTGGAGGATTTTTCGTTCGCAGGCAAAAAAATCCCGACAGATTTCAAGGTCTGTCGGGGGATGTGTCAGTGGAATTGGATGGTTTATTAAAATACAGATTATTTTCTATAATAGTCTGTTTTCAAAATAGAATAGCAAACCGCATCAAAAACTTGCCCATCATATCTTGTGCAGCCTTGTTCTATTGTAATCTCATATTCAAAACCACATTTTTCAAGAACTCTTGCAGATCTGATATTATCGGGATAATGGAATGCGGATAATAAATCGATATTTTCTTCTTCAAACAAATATTTAATCACTCGTTTAATCGCCTCTGTCATATACCCATTTCCCCAATAATCTTCTGACAAAACATAGTTTATCGATTTAGCATTAAATTTACCACGATTATTATCAGGATAAACCCTTACACTGCCGATTACTTTCCCGCTATCCTTTAAGGCAACTGCCCATCGTTCATTACTCGCAACATACTCGTTCAAAACATCGATAGAAATATTTATATTTGAATGAGGTTCCCATCCGCCCATAAGAACAGAAGGATTTTTCATAATGTCAAACAAATCACCGGCATCATGCTCTTGCCATTGTCTCAAAACAAGCCGTGGTGTCTCTAATATTCTCATATAGTTCACCTCACCGTTTTTTCAAATTCAATCTCACCGCACATGTATCACGCCTGCCGCCCTATTCCTCTGCATACAGCTCGTCATAACGCCACCGCTTCGGATTGTCACGGATGTACCGCAGATGCTCCTCGTAATCCTCACGGTCGCGGATGATGTGGTCGTTGGAGCGTGCCTGCCAGATGTTTTCGCCGTATTCTTTGTTGCAAAACCGCTTAAACGTAGATATAAACTTTGAAAACGAGCTGTTGGCTCTCGTTACGTTCGTTGTAGGGACAGGCGTCCCCGACTGTCCGTTTTCTTTCACAAACACCAAAAAATGAATATGGTTAGGCATGATAACATACGCCTCTACCGACAAATGATCGTAAAAATCATTCATCTGACGGATGTATTTGTCTGCGATCGCTCCGTATTTCGTTAATTCAACTTTCGGACAGTCGGGGACGCCTGTCCCTACGAGTTTACCGTAATTCACCAATCCGTCTCCCGAACGGGCTGGGACACCTGTCCCTACAATACGAGAGAGAAGACAACGTCTGTTTTGTGTACAGATTGTTATAAAGTACATTCCGATGCTGTTATAATCAAAACCTTGCAGCCGTGTCGGTTTCCTTTTCGGTAACGCTTCCATCCCGTTCCCCTCCATCACAAAAATCGGCAGAGGAAAATCCCCTGCCGATCGGATGTGTTTCTTATTTTACGAGTTCCATCGTATCCTTTGCGATCATGAGCTCCTCGTTGGTCGGGATCATGAGCATCTTGACCTTCGCGTTCGGAGTGGACAGATCGTACTCCTTGGAGGTGCGCTTTGCCTCTGCGTTGATGGCGGGATCGATCTCCACGCCGATGAACGCGAGCTTCTCAGCAACACGTGCGCGGTACTGCGGGTTGTTCTCGCCGATACCGCCGGTGAATACGATTGCGTCAACGCCGCCCATAGCCGCAGCGTAGCCGCCGATCAGCTTCGTGAGCTGGTGGCAGAGCATATTCTCGATGAGCTGGTAGCGGACGTTGCCTGCCTTTGCACCCTCTTCGATGTCGCGGTTGTCGCTCGTAACCTGGGATACACCGAGGATACCGGACTTCTTGTTCATGATCGTGTCGATCTCGTCGGGCGTGAGGTTTTCCTTCTTCATGAGAAGCGGAACGATTGCCGGGTCGATGGAGCCGCAGCGCGTACCCATCATGATACCCTCAAGCGGCGTCAGACCCATGGAGGTATCAAAGCACTTTCCGCTGTCAACAGCCGCGAGAGAAGAACCGTTGCCGAGGTGGCAGGTGACGATCTTCGCGTCCGTACGGCCGAGCATAGCGGCAGCGCGCATGCTGACGTAGCGGTGGGACGTACCGTGGAAGCCGTAGCGGCGGATGCGGTACTTCTCGTAGTACTCATACGGCAGAGCGTAGAGGTAAGCGTAATCGGGCATCGTCTGATGGAAGCCGGTGTCAAACACAGCGACCTGCGGCACGCCGGGCATCATAGCCTCGCACGCACGGATACCGGTGAGGTTGTGGGGATTGTGAAGCGGGCCAAGCTCGCAGCACTCCTCAATCGCTGCGATAACGTTCTCGTCAACGACAACAGAGCCGGAGAACTTCTCACCGCCGTGAAGCACGCGATGACCGACTGCGGAAATCTCGGAGAGAGACTCGAGCACACCGTGCTCCTTGGAAACGAGGGTGTCGAGAACGAGCTTGACAGCCTCCTTGTGGTTAGCCATCTGGATCTCGATCTTGTAATCGTCGCGTCCGTCTACCTTGTGCTTGAAATTGCCGCCTGCGATACCGATACGGTCGCACATACCCTTTGCGAGCACGCTGTCGGTGTCCATGTCGAACAGCTGATACTTAATGGAGGAGCTGCCGGCGTTGATAACCAGAATCTTCATTGAAAAAACCATCCTTTATTATGTGATAAAAGTGAAATGTTTGTGAAAAGCACACTTTCTACTATTATATCACCCGCTTGGCGAATTGTCAAGGCACACGGGAGAATTCCCGCGCAAATCCTGTATAAATCCCGCTCGTTTGGGGAAGAATGATGCATCCCACAACGGCGGAGGTTGTTTTATATGAAAATCATGGCATGGATCACGGCATCGATTCTCACGGCATACGCACTGCTCTCCTGTTTCCCGCTTTCCGGGGAGGAGGCAATCTACGACAACATGATCCGGCTGCACGTCATCGCACAGTCGGACAGCGCGGCAGATCAGGCAGAAAAGCTGCAGGTGCGTGATGCAGTTCTCGCCTGCATCGGAAACGCCATGGAGGCAAGCACGGACTTTGACACGGCACGCGCCGCCGTCACGGAGATGATTCCGTCAATCGAAGAGGCGGCACGGGCAGTGACAGGCGCGCCGGTGACGGTAACGCTCGGCAAAGAGACGTATCCCGTACGTCAGTACGAGGGATTCACCCTGCCGGCGGGGGAGTACACGTCGCTCCGCGTGATCCTCGGTGAGGGGGAGGGGCAAAACTGGTGGTGCGTGCTGTTTCCGCGGCTTTGCACCGCCCGTGCGGTGAAGGATTCGTTTTACGAGGATTTCATCGCGGCGGGATTTACGCCGGAGCAGTACAGAATCATCAAAAACGAAAGCGGCGTGAAATACAAAATCCGATTCAAAATCCTCGAGATTCTGAGCGGATGGGGAAAGTGAAGAGGAGAGGTCTTGCCTCTCCTCTTTTTTATTCCTTTACGGTCAATTCACTGAAATACATCGTTCCGTCCTCACGGCGGATGATGAGCGCGCAGTACGTCGGCGAGGTGATCTCCCCGAGCGTATTGGTAAAATACAGCCGGTACGTCCGCTCCGTCTCCTCCAGACGGATGACCGTCGTCTCGATCTCGCTGTGCAGAACAGGCGCCGCCGTCGTGTACGCGTCCGCTTTTTCCAGATACGTGAACAGTTCGCCGTCTCCGTTCGTAATCCGTTCCCTGCCGCCAAACGTGGCGTAGATGACCTTTTCAAAATCCCCTGCGGGGATGAGCACAGTCAGCTGCATCTGCGGATATGCCTCCGCCGCTTTTTCGAGGAGCGCCGCATTGCCCGCGTACTGCGCGTAGCTTTCACGGAGCATATAACTCAGAACGGCGTCTCGGCACACCTCCGATGCCTCTTTCGTGCCCGAAAACGGCGTCAGAATCGGGGATACCACCGTCAGCGCGCGCGTCATGGCGACAAGCTCTGCCGCAATCTCGCTCTCCGCCGAGTACGTACGGATGACCGACTCGCCCTTATAATCGTGCGTATCAAAGCCAAGGCGCGACATCAGTCCCTCCCCGCAGGCGGTAAGTGCCAACATCTGCACAGTCAAAACGAAAAGGAGGGCTGTACGGAAAACGAATCTTCTCATACTGTTACCTCCTGTTTGTTCAAATCGGCATCAGACGCCTAAAAATGCTTTGAAAGCAGCCAGCAGAGCATCATAATGCAGTGCGGCAAAAATCGCGCCGACTACGAAAAACAACGTCACCACACCCAAAATCACATAAGATGACACACGCAGTTTCAGCTTGTTCTGCTCATGCGGGAGCAGTTTCATAGACACCATAGACGGCAGAATCGCCCCGAAGATCACCGCAAGCACAAGCACCTCAACCGGCAGCATGATGACGTTCTTGAGCACACGGGGAATCATATAAATATAGATTGCTTTTCCATACGTCATCGACATGGCAAACGACTGCATCACGATATTGGCAAGCACATTGACCAGTGCCTTGGACAAAAGAATTCTGCCGAAGGTGATCCTCTGCCGGTAAAAGCAGAGCGCATACAAAAACGTCGCCAGAACCTCAACCAGCACAAACCACGGATTAAACGCACCTTTCGCGGCACCTCCGGCGACAAAAAAGCCGAGAAGATCCGTTGCCGTGCCAACCAGCAGTGCCATAACCGGTCCGTACAGCGCGCCGCCCACTGCGGTGAAGACAAAGCCTATGTAAATGCTGATATCTTCCCCGACAGGGATAAAGACGTTCTTCAGCGCCACACGGATGGCGATGATGATTGCCGCAAACGTAAGCGCTCTGAGGTTTTTGACCTCGCTCGCCGCCTGCCGCCAGAAGTTAAGCGAAAACGGCGTGCGGTAAATCGTTTTTTCGGCTGTCATGTTTGAATGCATCATAAAGAAACCTCCCATAAACAGAAGTGAGAAATTTCCGACTGCATAGGGAGGCTGTGCCTTCATATGTACAGTGGGATGCGACGTATGTACCGCTGAAGTTTTGACACACCCCCATCTCCGCAGTGTTACTGCGAATCATGTAAATGGAGGCAATGTCTCGCGAGATTGCTGATTTTGCGGCGAAACCGCAAAATGCCGTTTCTCTAAACGGCAAAGCGAGCTCGACGAAGTTTTTGCAGAGCAAAAACTTCATTCGTCCGTCGGGCAACTCCCCGTCCCGACAGCACTTAACGCACATACGCCTACTCTGTTTTTTTATTATTGTATCATACTATGTCAAACTTTGCAACAGGAAAACGGAAAATTCCGTCAGGATTCAGCGATCCTCCTCGGAGAGTCCAAGCCCGCCCATGAGGCGTTTATTGAACTCCTCGGCGGTATTGTATCCCATACGCTTCTGACGGTTATTCATCGCGGCGATCTCGATGATGATCGCAAGGTTACGTCCGGGTTTGACCGGGATCGTCGTCGTCGGAATCTGGTTGCCCATGATATCCGTGTACTCCGACTCAAGCCCAAGGCGGTCATACATTTTGCCCTGGATCCACGTTTCAAGCTTGATGATCATATCGACCTTCTCTGTCTCCTTGACCGCGCCCATACCGAACAGACGGCGTACATCGACGATGCCGATACCGCGCAGCTCGATATAGTGGCGGATGATCTCCGGTGCCGAGCCGACGATCGTTTTTGCAGACACGCGGCGCAGCTCAACTGCATCATCCGCAATCAGACGGTGACCGCGCTTGATCAGCTCGATTGCCGTTTCACTCTTACCGACGCCGCTGTCACCGAGCATGAGAATACCCTCGCCGTACACCTCGACGAGAACGCCGTGACGCGTGATGCACGGTGCCAAAGAAACGTTCAGATACGCCAGAAGCTGTGCCGTCAGCACGCTGGACTGCTCGTCCGTATACAGAATCGGCACCTCGAAATATTCGGCAAGAGAAACGAATTCCGCACTCGGGCGGTTGCCGTGCGTGAAGACGACCGCTACAGGATGATGCGCGAGGAAATTCGTCACACGGTCCGTCCACTCCTGCCCGGAAATGCTGTCGAGATACGAATACTCCGCGTTGCCGATCAGCTGAATGCGTTCCGGCTCAAAATGCTCGAAAAAGCCCGAAAACGGAAGCCCGGGACGTCCGACATCGGCGTGGTGCACCAAAATCTCCGCCGCCTCCCTCGGAAGATAGACTGCCTCCAATTTCAGCTCGTCCATTACACGCTGCAGATTTACCGGTTTGACCGATCCGGCAACTTCACTCATATCACTCATCGCTACTCCTCCTGTACGGTTATTTTCTTTAGTATAACACACCGACGCACATTTTGCAAGAGCAAATCACGCGCTGTCGTTCATGATATATTCATTCAAAATTCACAAAGCAGTCATTCCCGTTTGGTATACTAATTATGTATTGTCAAATTCCCGAAAATGAAAGAGGTACACCATGTCTCACCGTCATACAGTCACCCGTTTGTTTGCCGCTGTTTTTGCGGCGCTGATTCTGTTCACCGCCGTCGCCTGCAATAAGATCCCGAAGAGCACCAAAGAGGAGTCCGCCACCGTTCTGACGATCGACGAGTTTGCCGTTCCGTACGAGCAGCTTCGCTATTTCGTATGCAATTTCCGCAACGAGCACGGCGACGTTGACACGTGGGAGGAGAGCGAAGCTGAGGCGATCTGCGAGGAGGTCATGGAGGACGCACTCAGCGCCTTGCGTAACCAGTACGCGATTCTGTCTCTCGCAAAGAAATACGGCATTGAGCGCACCGACAAAGCCATTGAGGAGCTTGTGAACGTACAGATCGACGCGGCAATGGAAGACTACAGCAGCACCGACGCATACGTGGAATCACTCGCTTTGAATCACATGACGGCAAGCGTGCACCGCTTTCTTCTGACCGTCAGCGCCTGCAACGAGGAGCTCTACTTCGCCATGATGGAGGAGGGTGCGCTGACGAGCGATGACGAGGAAATCAGGGATGCCGTCTACGGGGACGAATTCGTTCGCGTAAAGCAGATTCTGATCGCAAACGATCCGGGCGAGGACACGGATGCAAATCTGGAAATCGCCAAGGAGGCGCTCGGGCGTGCACTGGACGGCGAGGATTTCGACGAGCTTGTCAGAGAGTACGGCGAGGATCTCTACATGTTCAACAACACCGACGGCTACTACATCTGCCGCGGCGTATGGTACCGTGCCTTTGAGGAAGCCGCCTTCGGTCTCGATATCGGCGAGGTCAGCGAAATCGTCGAAACGGAGGCAGGCTACAGCATCCTCCTTCGCTGTGAAAAGGACGAGGCGTATCTGGAGGCGCACATGGACGCGCTCGGCGAGGATCTGCGTGACGCACAACTTTCCCTGGCGATCGAAGCGCGTGCCGCGGAAATGAAGCTGGCAACGAACGAGACGTTTGCCTCCTACTCCGTTATGACGATGGAATAACGCCGTGAGATATTACACGCCGTCCCACTACACGGGAAAAACAAAACAAAAGAAAATCTTCCGGATTGTTCTTCTGACCTTGCTGTTTCTGGGGATTCTTGCAGGACTCGCCGTGCTCGGCAATCTTCTGCGCGAGCGGCTTGTCCGGGCACAGTCCCTGCTCGATCTCACGCCCGAGGATTACAGCGTGCAGACAGGTACGCCGAAAACGTACGAATACACCAGGCCGCCAATGAAGAATCCGCACGAAAAGCGTTTCGTATGCGCGCCGGTATCCCCCGCCGTCTTTGCGGGAACGGATGCACTGAACGCCGCTTTCCGCTCGGCAGCTGAATCGCACGGGGGAATCTCCGTAACGGTTTCGGATGCGACCGGTCTGTATTTCGCCATCGGAGATGCCGCGGAGAATACGGCTCTCACGCCGTCCTCCCTGCTCGAAGAAGCAGTCTCGGCAGCGGGCGCGTACGGACTCCACCTCTCCGCCACCGTTCACACGTCGTATTCGGCACAGCAGGATGCAGCCGTTCTGGAGGAGCTCGCCCGGCTCGGAATTACGGAAACGGTAGTCTGCGGTCTGACAAAAAGCACACTGACTGACGCCCGGACATACGATCTGCTTTTGTATCTGGAGATGCTCCGCGCGGCGGCACCGCAAATGACGATCGGTCTGGCACTTTCCCCCGCCCTCTTCACCGATGCGGCCAGTGCCCCGCATCTTGACACGCTCGCCGCGTATTTTGATTTTCTGCTACTCGACGTTTCTGCTGCGGACAGCGCGGATTACGCCGCATCTCTGCAGGAAACGCTCGCCTCTCTGTACGGCAGTCTCTCCTACTACGATCTCGCCGTACTGATTGACGGAGAATACGCAAGCGAAGCCCTGCTCGAAATTCTGCACGGCGCATCCGCAGAAACGGTGCGCTGTCTGTACTGAAACCGGAGAAAGTCATGTTTTCAGCTCCATTACCGAAAAAGACAGATCCCGATCTGTTCTCGCTTATTCCGAGCGTGCAGACAGATGGGGATCTGCGCATTCTGGGTGTGAACGACGCCGCCGCACGGGCAGGTGTCCGACCGGGCGAAACCGTACGCACCCGCAACGAAACAGAAGCACAGCGATTCAGAGAATGGTATGCCTCGTGTGTCCGCGCGTCGCAAACCGCAGCGTACGGAACCGACTGCGAAACGGGAACCATCCGTCTGCCGCTTACCGCGTTTCACTCCTTCCGCACAGCACTCGTCCGCTTTGAATATTCGCTGGCGGGATCGTTTGCGACGGTTGTTCTTTTCCGATCGCAGAAGGAGTTTCTCCTCTCTCCGATCCATGCATCACAACAGACGGAGAAAGCCGCATCCCTTTTCTCAGCGCATTTTCTTCGTCTCAGAAAAGAGTGCGAGACGCTTCTGCGCACACCGGAAATCGACCGCGCCGAGCTCGCCGAAACACTCGGAAGTCTGCTCTCCGCCATGTCGTTTTCGGCACGGATTCTGGCTCCGATTGCCGCCGAAAACCAGAAAGAGAAACGGCTCTTTTCCCTCTCAAGCCTTGTAAATACATACGTCACGGACGTTCTGCCCTCACTTGATACGGTGGACTGTCATGTCGAATATGTATCGGACGGCGAGGACGTTCTCCTGCCTGTGGATACGAGTGCGCTGTTTTTACTGCTCAGCATCCTGTTTTCTCTGATGAACAGTCTGAGCGCAGACGGATGCATTCGCCTCTCCCACAGCCGATACGGGCAGGACGGCGAATTCCGGCTGTCAACGGCGTACGAACGGGATCTGCCGCCGCTTTCGCACATTACCTCTCTTGCCTCGCTCTCCCCGCTGCTGCCGGAAACGGAGATGCAGCTGTTTGCCGCGGATTATCTGGCATCCGTTACGGATTCATATCCCGACGTATCCGCAGATCCGGCAAAAAAGCAGCTGACACTCTCCCTGTACATCCCCTACGAAAAACAGGCGGAGGATTTCAAATCTCCCAAGGGCATCAAAGAGGATCTGCAAGAAGCTTGCCGCTGTATGCGCGGCTTCTTCCGGATTCTGCCCGGATTCATCGGAGAATAATCAGCAAAAGAAGAATTGCGATCATATCCCCCGCACGTTCCTCCTCACCGCACAAAAGAAGAAGCACGGCAATGAGCAGAAGCTCCTCTTTATCCCCCTCGATAAAGGACTGCAGAAAATTGCCGTGCCCTTCTTTTCGCGCAAGTGACAGCTGGCCGTTCTCCGCGCAGATCTCCTCCGCCGGCGACTCCTCCGCGCGGCAAGGATCACACGCTTCACACGGCTCGCTCACCTCTGCCAAAGGAGGTGCACAAGGCGGCTCTGCCGTACGTTCCTCCGTCTGCACGGGAGGCACACTGCGCGCCTCATACTGCACGGCAATTCCGTCACCGGGCGGCGTTCGGTAGAATCGGCTGCCGCCGTACACAGGCGGAATATTGCTCGCGTACCGTTCGTCGGCACGCACCTTAACGCTTCGGCTGTACATGCGACCTCCTTATTTCGGATCTCCGTCATTCGGTGCGCTTTTGCCGCCGAGCTGACCGAGCAGATCCGTCATCTCCGTGACCTTCAGAATACTGTCAATCGCGTCCTTGCGCTGATGGCTGAGATACGGCTTGAGCGCCGCGAGCAGTCTGCGCCGACGTTCTGCGTCTCCCCCTTTTTTATCCTCCGCTTCCCCCTTACCGCCGTGCCCTTTCCCCTGCATTCCCGAAAGAAGAGGCGCCATGGCGGACATCATCTGCGGCAGACGGGCAAGCATCTCGGGGGTGATCTGCGGCATGGCGGGTGCGGATGCGGGTGTTTTCTGCGGCTCATTTTGCGGCTGTGAAGGTGCGCTTTCTCCCGAAACCTCTGCCGCCAGCTTCGCAAAGGCGGGATTGGCAAGAATACTCTGCACCGCGCTTTGCAGCTCCTCCGGACTCATTGCGGAAATATCCTTCGGTTCACTCATCGAAAGCCGCCTCCTCTACGGTCGTTTTTGTGGTATTTATACGATTCCATGATTTCATTGATGCGTGCAATATCGCTGTCCGTGATCTCCGAAAGCGTGCGGCGGATCGCTTCGTAATGCATCCGTCCGCGCATCCGTTCGGGCAGATCCATCCCCAAAGAGGAGACGAGCATGCGCACCGTGCGCCAAAGGCGATCGTCCGACATCTCGCTCAGTGAGCGCACCGTATTTCTGTCCAGTTTCATCTGAAATTCCTCCCTTGCGTTCTTCATCACCACTATATGCGAGGGCGGTCGTTTTGCTACTGATTTTCCCCGAAGAAAGGATACAAATATATGAAAATCCTTGTTTTTTCCGATTCCCACGGGCGTACTGACGGTATCCGCCGCGCGATCGAGGCACACCGTGCCGACACCGATCTGATCTATTTTCTGGGAGACGGCGTGTGGGACATAGCCGAGGTACTCGCCGATTTCCCCTCGATCCCCGCTGTGGTCCTTCGGGGGAACTGG
Source organism: Clostridia bacterium (assembly GCA_017466375.1). Taxonomy (GTDB): domain Bacteria; phylum Bacillota; class Clostridia; order Oscillospirales; family CAG-272; genus SIG701. The sequence goes on from JAFTUH010000040.1 coordinate 99,167, forward strand.
GATTCCCCTACCGCCGTCTTAGCCTGCGGCATGGAAACAGCGGAGGGAGATATACGTATGCTGGACGGCGTGCGGATTTTCGCCCTGCACGGACACACCGTCGGCGTAAAATTCGGACTGGAGGATTATCTTGCCCGCGCCGCCAAAGCAGGTGCGTCACTCGCCCTGTTCGGGCACACACATCAGCCGTATAACCACGCTGAAAAGGCCGCGTTCGGTCCAAACGAACGCATTCTCTTTTTCAATCCGGGCTCCGTCGGCAAAGGCTCGCCCTGCACCTACGGCGTCATCTATATCGTAAACGGACAAATCTCCGCCGCCCACGGAGAGGTGTGAGGGGAACGACGGGGAGAACGCCGCGGGGAGGGACTTTTTGCAA
>JAFTUH010000003.1 GCA_017466375.1 Clostridia bacterium
CGCTGCTCTACATCATAATCGCGCTGATTCTCTTCGTTATTCGGTATCTGCGCGGCGGTGTCAAAAACAAGAGCACCGCCTACAAGAACCAGTTTACCGACAAAAAATAATACAACTGCCGAGAAACAATTGCTATGTATATAAATCCTAACAAACACAAAAGCCGCAAAAAGAACAGCGGATACTTCTATATCGTGCTGTCTGTGCTCGCCACCGCGTTTATCGTGGCTGCAATTATTGCACTTCCCTCGCTCCTTGTCTCCTCCGATCCGCCCGTTACGGACGATCAGGTATCGGACAGCGAGCCGCCTTCCTCCGCGGATTCCGCACCGCCTGTCACGGCAGACACGGAAACGCCCGACGTAACCGATCCGCCCGCCACGGAGCCGCTTCCGTTTGATACCGGAACCGACACGATCCCGCCGGAAACCGAAACGGATCCCCCTGAGGTGCCGATCGTAAATGCAGGAGCCATGCTCGGCGAAACCGAGGATGCCGGTCAGTCTTACATTGACAGGATGATCTTTATCGGTGACTCCACGACGTATTCCCTGCTGTACTACGGCGTACTGACGGACGGTACTGCCACAAAACAGGTATGGACGCCCGCCTCCCGCACACTGACGCTCGATTACGCAACGACCACCACAATTCTTTATCCGGACACGGGTGAAGAGATCACGATCAAGGAAGCAATCGGACGGAAGAAGCCTGAAATCGTCGTCGTAACCCTTGGCATCAACGGCATCTCCTATATGTACAATCAGAAGGAGTATTTCGTCTCCGTATACACAAAGCTCGTCCGTCAGATACAGGAAGCGTCTCCCGAAACGAAAATCATTCTGCAGTCGATTTTCCCCGTCGCCACAAACTGGGAAAAGGAATCGATCAACAACGAGAAAATCCGCACGGGAAACGAATGGATTTTGGAAATCGCCGAGGCAACCGGTTCGTCGTATCTGGATACACACTCTGTACTGGCGGTTGCTGAGAACGGGTTCCTACCGATTGAGTATCAGAACGGCGACGGTCTCCATCTGAACCCGACGGCGCTCAGTATTCTTTTGAACTACATTCGCACACATGCACTCCCCGGCTATGCCGCACCGATATCCGAAACTGAATAAGAGGTGTACATCATGAAAAAAATCAGACTGATAGCACTTGTCTGCCTGCTCATCACCGTTCTTCTGCCGCTTTCCGCGTGCGGTGACAAGCCGGTTCAGTACAAAACAGATGTATCCGCACAGGCAATTATTGATAACTGTGCAGATGAGTTGCAGCTCAATCCCGTTGACGAAGATTATCTTACGTTCCGTATGGCGCTGGATACGTCGGCATCCGACAGCTATGCAGTCTACGTGCAGAATTCCGGCACGACACTGGATGAAATCGGTGTCTTCCGCGCAGTTGGCGATGATACAGCTGCACTCACTGAAATGATTGAGACGTACCTCAAAAACCGTAATGACGAGTGGACCGGTATGTATCTCGTCGAGGAATACCCGAAACTTCGCGATGCGGAATATCGCGTAATCGGCAAATACGTCGTATACGGCATCCTGTCCGAAGAGGCCAAAGCCCAGTTCTTCACGGCAGTTGAATCGTACCTGAAAGCAGACTGAAACAGCAAAAGTAAAACGCCATCGGCTCAGCCAATGGCGTTTTTCCTTATGCAAGCGTGATTTCGCCGAGGGTATAATACGCACCGTCTCTCGGAGCATCGGTGCAGAAATAAATCACGGGGACATTTTCGTTATACAGGGCGATCTGAATATCATATTTCCCTGTCGGAATACCGTCCGGCAACGTTACGAAGAACCGCTCCGCTACCTTACCGGGCATCCACTTCATAATGTCAATATCGGTTTCAAATTCATAAGTGCCGCTCTCGCCCTTAAGACGAACATGAAGCGGAATCGTACGGTAGATCGGTGCAACACCGACGTTATCCACACCGAGCTTTAACTCGATTTCATCACCGGCCGAGGCGGAGGCTGGATACTTGAAATAATCGATCGCGTAGTGATACCCCATACGGCTGATCCAATATTCGCACTTTTCACGCCACTCGTAGGGGATCGGGATGGATTTCGGATTGAAGGAGCTGATATGCCAGTTCAGCGTGATCTGGATGATCTCATCGATATCCCAACCCTTGCGCTGCCACTCACCAAGCCACCAGAACGCCTCAAAGGAGATCGGACCGTACATCCACGAATCCTCATGTCCTTTGAACTCTCGGACGTACTTTTCGTATATATGATGGGGCTCGCCCAGACCGTCTCCGCGCAGACCGATCGGGATTGTTGTGCGCATTGCATCGGAAATATATGCCTTTGCACTCTGTCCGATCAAGCGCGTTTGTTTGAAAACCTCAGAGTGAATGTCATAAAGCGCTTGAAGATCCTCATCAGGATACAGCTCAAGTTTATGCCCCTCACCCCAGGCACCCGGAAGCGAGATGTCAAACGTATCAAGCACCGGATCGCTGTCGAAACGCTCACCAAGAGCGCGGACAGCCTCACCAAACAGCTTGAGGAACAAGGGATCCGTAGGGGAATCCTTCACACGTTTTCCCTCTGGACGCGCGGGGCACGGGATCATCTCCTTCAGCCAGTCCGGAACGTCGTCAAGCTCACGCGTGCTGTGCGCGATCAGGCGGAATGCAACCGTCTGTCCGTGCGCACGCGCTTTGTCAAGGATATCCTGCACGAACTGATAGTTATACACGCCGCGCTGTGGCTCAAATTCCTTCCAAAGAAAACGGATGTAAACGATGGACGTATCTTCCGGATACCAGCCTTCGCTCCAGCCGTCCTGTGGCACCCATTCGGGAACAGGATAGCACTCGACATCCTCCGTCTCACACAGATTGTTCTCCGGTTTTACGATTCGGTCGGAATAGATCTTTTCCCCGCGGAAATGCTGGAAGGAGCAAAAGCCGATGTACGGATTCTGCGCCTCTTCTTTTTGGTACCGGAAATAGCGTGTTTCACTCGCTTTTTGCAACATAAGCGCCTCCTTATTTTTCAAAGCCGTCTTTACGGTATCGGATAAACGAAAGGATTACGGAGCACATCATGAAAATCTCACAAATGATGCCGCCGAGGGAGAAATTGAAACTGTTGTGAATCAGCCATGAGGGAGATGACAGGCACAACTGTCCCATACGGATATGCCGCGGATTACCGAGCCACATAAGGACAGTCATAACGAGCAGCGTAATATACGGAACTACAGCAAGAAATAGCTGAAACGGCTGATTGTAGATTGAAAAGAGAGACACACCGAATGAGACGGTATACAAAAGATTCGGCACAAGCATACGCCACAATTTCCGATCGTTTTTGGAAAGCAGTACCCCGCGCACAAGATTTGTGAGATTGTAAAGTGCGGCGGCGAGTGCACCGATCAGCAGAAAATTCACAAAAACACAAGTCCGCCGATTGCCTGCCACAAAAAGACCTTTTTGTTATCCTTCTCCTGATAGGAGTATACGTTGCAGAGCAATCCGAAAATGCCCGCGATTTGCGCTATGATCTCCATATGATGTCCCCTTTTCGTCAGTGAAGTCATTGTAGCACAAAACAATATAAATAGCAAGAGATTTTGAAAAAGAAAAGCCTTTCCCGAAAGAAAGGCTTTTTTTTATAAAATTATGCGATCGGCTTTGCATTTGCGAGGAGATATTTCTCCGCCTCGGCACTCCATAGACCGTTGTTCGCCTTAACAAGCTTAGCAAGTTCTGCAAGCATCGGATCATCCTTACCTTTCTCTTCAAGGTCGGTAAGCGCGATCAGAGGCAGGCTAATCTGGTTGTAGATCATCTTCTTGCCGCCGGGGATCTTAGGCAGATTCAACGTCGTCTCCGCAACAGCATCGAGACCGCCGATATGTGTGACAAGCGCGGCAGGATTCAGTCTGCCGGAGGTGAACATAGCAACAGCATCACGCATATCGTTCGTGTTGCCGGCATTCGTTCCAACGACGTGCGTTGCATTGTAGTGGACGTTGAAGAAGTTGAACTCTGCCTTGAACTGGCTGTTCGTCGGACCTGCAAAGAAGTTGAGGCATCCGTCATACGCGAGAATTGCGTCAGCCTGCTCAACGACCGGCTTAACGGGAGCAAAGCAGATGACGTCATTATAACCGGTACCGCCGGTCAGCTCACGAAGCGCTGCAACCGGATCGTCCACCTTTCCGGTATTGACGTAGTGGAGCTCGATGCCCTGCTCTTTTGCATGCTCAACGGTAAAGATGCTTGCGGCACGGTCGAGACGATCCTGATCGATATCGGTGATGACAAGGAGGCTGGGCTTCACATCGGCATGGATTGCGCAGTCGATAGCAGCGAGTCCCATCGGACCGACGGACGCGAGAAGTGCCATCTTACCGCCCTCAACGATACCCATCTTATGCTCGTAACAGCCTGCTTTTGTGTGGTACATAGCCTTATACGTACCGATTACACAGCTGTAAGGCTCGGCCAGAGAGCCGTAGAAATACGTATCGGAATCGTACTTCAGAAGGCAGTCGCTGAGAAGCGTCTCAATCGGGATATTCGCGTACTGCGTATCACCGCCACACTCTGCATAGGAGTAACCGGGGGCGAGAAGCGATCCCTTGTAGTAGTGAGCCGGCTGGATAGAAAATTTATCACCGGGCTTATACTTGTTCTTCCAGTTCTCGCCGACCTCTACGATCTCGCCGCAGAACTCGTGACCGACGATGATGGGATGATCGGCAACGTCGTTCGGAACACGCTTGTGATCCTCGCCCTCGACGGCTGCCTTATAGGTGCTCATGCAGAGAGAGTCGGAAATAACTTTTACACGCACGCCATCGGGACCGATATCGGACAGCTCAAACTCGTCCAGACGCAGATCCATCTTGCCGTGCAGGCGAACTGCTTTCGTTTTCATATGTATCTCCTTAGAAATTATTTATAAGATTTTTCGCGCTCGACGAGCTCCCACGCCTTTTTGACAAGGTGGGTGAACTGCGGCAGCGCAAGCTGGGGGCAGATCATGCTCTGACGGGAGGAATTGACGTCCTCGCCGGAGATTTCGATCATGCCGTTATCGCGGCAGAGCTTCTGGAGACGCGCGATCTGCTCAGGTGTGTTGCGCGCAGGCATATAGGTGATCGCCTTGACGCCCTCAGTTTTGAGAACATCGATCAGCTCGTCAAGGAAATCGTCCTCGAATTTGGCGGCTTTTTTATCGCCGGTTACGGAATTGGTGACGTCACCGAGATACGGATAGCAGAGGATCGCACCGACCTCATCCGCCAGTTTTACAACCTCGGCAAGAGGCAGACACTCGTCGGTTGCCGGAATGTAAATTTTCTCGACAAGCTGTGCTTTGAGCACACCGAGGAGATCGTACAGAAGATGCGGATTTGCGGGATCGGAAAGCTGTGCCGTCTGCTTTTCGGACAGCGGCAGGTGGAGATTGTTTTTGACAAACTCCGCGCACTTCTCTTTGCCGCAGATGCTGACGATCTTCACGCTGAGCGCATACAGAAGATGACGCTCGGTGATCGATCCGCCGACAGCAAAGTTGGACAGCGGAACGACATCTTTGTCAAAATCGAGTTCGATGCCGTACGGACGCATCAGATCGTTGATATTGGCGAGCATTTTGCGGTTGCGGACGTTGCGTTTCTCGCGGAGAGGTGCAAACACCTCCTGCAGACGGGCAAATCCGGGCGCAGGAACGCTGTGGATCGCCATGTAAGCGACACCGGCCTGATCGGGGTTATTGACCTTACGTCCTGCCAGTGCGGTATCTGCGAGGCTTACACGGCACTCCATACCGCAAGTGGTTCCGATGCCGGCGATTTCACCGGCCTTGCGGAACTCCTCCGCACCACCGATGCTGTCGTGGTCCATGATCCCTGCCGTCTCAAGTCCCTCCGCGCGTGCCATATAGACAGCGGCTGTAGGAGAATACGGCGAGAAAGAATAAATCGTATGAATATGGTTGTTGGCAAACTCGGGCTTCACCTCGGGCTTGACCGTCTCCGCCTCGAGAAGCTTTTTGAGATTCTCCAGACGCTCGGCGGGATCGTCCACGTTCAGCAGCGCGAGTTCCTTTTGCAATTCAATATACTTGCTCATGCTGTCCTCACTCAGTTCAGCATCGTCTGACCGCCGGAGACAGGGATCGCCTGACCGGTCTCGTACGTCTGCTCAACGCAGTAGAACACAGCCTTAGCCACGTCAACAGGCGTGCATCCGCGGCGGATCGGAGACTTAGAAAGGTAGAAGTTCTTAACATCTTCCACTGTCTTCGCGCCGGGAACCTTGCCTGCATTCAGATACTGGACGAACAAGCCCTTCTCAGGATCGGACCACAGCGGACCGTCATAGAAGTTACCGGGGCAGATTGCGTTGACCTTGATCTGATAATCGACAAGTTCAAGCGCAAAGCTCTGCGTAAGACCGATACCGCCGAACTTACTGCCGGCGTAAGCGAAGTTGTTCTTCGAGCCGACAAGACCGGACTTGGAGTTAACCTGAATGATGTCGTACCATGCATCCGGATCTGCTTCGTGCTGTGCCTTCATAATATCGGAAGCGGACTTCACGCAGTTGAAATAGCCGTGGTAGTTGACCTTCGTAACGAAATCAAACTGCGCGGGCGTAAGCTCCTCGAGGCTTCCCGCCTTGGCAACACCTGCGTTGGCGACAAACACATCGATACCGCCGAATTTTTCAACGGTACGGATCACAAGCTCCTCGACAGACTCGGGAGAACCGACGTCCACCTTGATACCGACTGCGCGCTCGCCGAGCGTGGCTGCGGACTCACGTGCGAGTTCTTCGTTGATATCGGCAAGAACAACGCTTGCGCCCTCACGGTACAGCTCCTCGGCAATACCGTAGCCGAATCCCTGCGCACCGCCGGTTACGACGGCGATTTTACCGCCAAGACGACCGGGAACGGACGGTCTTACGTGTACGTTCTTTTTTGCATACTCTTTTGCTTCTGCCAGATTCATAATAGCACTTCCCCTCTCAGGTCAAAAATTACTGTTTTCTCGGCATTTACTGCCAATTTATCACGTATATCATTATACTACAAAAGGAAATGAGTGTCAAGGCGCGTTTGGAAATCTTCACACGCTTCACCCAAAATATTGATTTATTCACAAATTTAATGTATACTGGTTTTAGTGACAAACGACACGGAGGTATACCATGCTCTTCAAAATCCAAACAGGTTACTCACACAAAGCATTGACTGCTATGGCAAAAGCACTGCGAAAAACAACCCGCACAGCCAAAAGCCGACGCACGCGAATCTTCGGTGTGCTTGTGATCGTGTTTGCACTGTTTCTCACACTCCCCAAAAGCGGCGAACCGTTCAATGTTGATATGAAAATGATTTTGACATGGACAGTTGTTTTGATTATGATTCTTGCTTTTGTTTTCGAAGACACTTTGAACGGATACGTCGCAAAAAAGCGATTGCTCCCGGGAATGACCGAGGCGGAAACAACATTTTATGAGGATCATTACTGCACCTTGACGAATGTCGGCAAAAGCGAGTTTTCCTACGGCAACATTACCGACATTGCGGAAACGGAGGAATATTTTGTGTTTCTCTTCGGCAAAAACCATGCGCAGGTATATGAAAAAAAGAGCATCACCGGCGGCACGGAGAGTGCCTTTGGCGCCTTCATTGAAAAGGCAACCGGCAAAAAGATCATAAATCTTTCTGCTCGAACCAAAAAATAAGCATTACGACGAACTCCATCCATGAATCGGGATGGAGTTTTCTTTTACTCCGCACATAAAATGGCGTCACGGCGTTAAAATAATAAAAAAAGTCTGCGGAGGCATTATGTGCACGGCAATTCATGAAACAAAGTGCGGGCATCTCCTTGGACGCACGCTTGATCTGGAAAAATCATACGGAGAGTGCGTGCTCCACACACCGCGAAAATTCTCTTTCGCTTTCCGGCACGAAGGAATATGTGAACAGCACTTGGAGATACTCGGCGTTGGTATCGTGCAGAACGGATTTCCACTGTATTTCGATGCCATGAATGATTCCGGACTCTGCGCCGCAGGGCTGAATTTCCCGGGAAATGCAGTATATCAGCCACCGTGCGCCAATCGGGTAAATCTTGCATCTTTTGAGCTGATCCCGTATATATTGTCGTACTGCCGCGACGTTAAAGATGCAGAGACCGTTTTGCAAAGCGTAAACATAACCGCAGACTCATTCTCTGCCGTTATGCCGCCGTCGCCTCTGCACTGGATTTTTGCAGACAAAGAACGCTGCATCGTCGCCGAGCCGATGCAAAACGGGCTGATTCTGCACGAAAACCGTTTCGGTGTACTGACGAACAATCCGCCGTTTCCGTATCACGAATGGCGGCTGACGGACTGTATGGGAATCGGTGCCGATCCGCTTGAAAGCCGCCTGTGTCCGGGAATCGATCTCACCCACTACTCACGCGGTGCAGGCGGTATCGGTCTGCCGGGCGATTTCTCGTCCTCGTCACGATTCATCCGTGCGGTATTCGCAAAAAATCACACAGCAGAATCATCCGATCCGGTCAGCCGCTTCTTTCGGATGATGGATACGGTGTCCATCCCGAACGGGTGCGTGAAAACGGAGACAGGTGAGAATGTGCGTACGGTATACACATCCTGTGCGGATACGGAAACGATGACCTATTATTTCACGACGTACACCTGTCGGCATATCCGTGCCGTTCGGATGACGGAAACTCTTGCGGATAAAGAAATCCTCTCCGTTTTCCCGATGGACGGTGGAGAGGATTATAAGCTGATGAATCCATAGTGAAAGAGCATCCTTTTGTCAACGGTACGGCATCAGGATGCTCTCGTGCGTGTATTAAGATTATACAGCCGTACCCTCAATCTGTTTTTGAATCTCACCGAAACGGGGATTCTCTCTTAGAAAATCAAAAACCGATTGCGTGCGCAGCCACTCCAAAAGCTCGTAGGTATTGTTGTGCGTATCATGCCGCCAGATACCGCCCGGAATATTTCCGCGTGCAATCAGCGACTGCTGTACCCCTTCGTAATCGTACGTATCAAAGTGCGCAGCGTATTCTGCTGCTTTGCGTATGCATTCCAGCGCATTTTCACTGTCTTTCCGGGACGCATAGATACGCGCCATAAGCGTACACGCTCCCTCCGGATACTGCGCATGGAACATATAATCTCCCTTTTCAAAAAACAGTTCAAACATTTTGATCAGCGTCTCGCAAAGGCGCAGCTTTTCGTCATCGGTAAAAATGTCGTTTCCGTCGTCATCTTGCAAACACGCATAATCCACAAGCAATCCGATAGCGTTGGTGAAATCCCCCATAATGTTTTCACGCCACTGTTCGTGCTTTTTCGTTCCGGTATAGATTCGCTGTTTCATGTCCGACTGCGTCGTTTCCGGAAGTGTCTCAGCAAGTTTGAGAGCTTCATCCGTCATACCGATTTTCGGATACCACATACAGGCAATCCGAATCGTTTCGTATCGGATACGGCTGTCCGTACAGTCCGCAAGAACTCTGTCTATATACGCAAGTGCGCGCTCCTTGTGCAGTTCTTTATCCTCCACCCTCCACGCATACATATACACTTCGGCAATATACCGACCTATCAGTTGAAACGAATCGGGAAACTGACGGATTCCGTCCAGCCACATCTGCAGAGATGTTTTGTGATCGCCCGTACAGGCGACTGCATACGCGGCGTCGTCGATCTCTTGAATTTTCTTCTGTTTGGATGACACGTCGATTCCAAGCAAAACATCCGATGATACACCGAAGATGTTACACAGAAGCGGAAGCTGGGACAGATCCGGCGCGGTTCTGTCCGTCTCCCACTGCGACACAGCGCGTGCTGTGATCCCGAGATACTCGGCAAGCTGTTCCTGTGTGAGATCCTTCTCACGGCGGTACTGTCTGATTCTTGATCCTATAGTCATTGTTAACCCTCCTGAAAAATACTCACAAGCGCTTTTGTGATTCTATTATACCACATCCGCGGATACGAACCACGAAGTATTTATGGAGAAAAAGTATAGTTTGGCTATACTTTTTTTACAAAAACTCCCCCGAATGGTCAGCAATCGGAGGAGGTACGTTTTATTCAATCTTTCCTTTTTGGAATTTCGCCCACTTCGGCACGGCAAGAAGACAGCAGACCAGCGCGATCAGTGCGAGAACGACCCACACGATGACCGTCACAGTCCAGCCGAATTTCTCGGCGACGATACCGTAACCGTAGTTCGCAATCACACAGCCGAGACAGCTTGCGGTATTCATAACACCCGCGATCACGCCGTTTTTGCCGTACGGAGCGTACGCCGCAGCAAACGATGCATTGAAAAACTGCGCCGCCGCGCTCATGAGCGTGGTCACAAGTGCAAGCATGACAAGGACGATCGCCAGCGGAATCCTGCCTGTGAAGATCAGAACCGCCGTCAGCGGTACGGTTGCCGCAAAATAGATGCCGACTGCCGCCGCAGCGTTTCTACATTTGCGCGGATACATCCACGCGACAAGAAAAATCGCAAGAAGATTCACAACGAGGAGCACCGTCGTGAGCGCTCCCGCAAACATGGGCGTCACGTCATAATTTTCCGTAATCATCGTCGGCACCCATGTTTTCAAGCCGGTATCCAGCATACCGCGGACAAGTGACGGAATCAGCAGCAGAAGAAGACCACTGACCGCGATCAGCCGGAAAAGCGATACCCCGCCCTTTTCTGCCCTACTCGAATTTGTCGCCGCAGGTGCGTCATATGCCGTCAGCTTTCGCCGGAAATACAGGATCAAA
>JAFTUH010000041.1 GCA_017466375.1 Clostridia bacterium
TCACGGAAATGGCGCTCTGGAAGCGCTGAAGACACTCAAGGGAAACCGCGCAATGGTTTGCGTCGGCGGCGGCTCCATGAAGAAATTCGGTTTTCTTGACAAGGTCGTCTCCTACCTCAAGGAAGCAGGCATGGAGGTTGAACTGATCGAAGGAATCGAGCCCGATCCGTCTGTCACCACCGTTATGAAGGGCGCTGAGGCTATGGCAAAATTCCAGCCCGACTGGATCGTGGCTATCGGCGGCGGCTCTCCCATCGACGCGGCAAAGGCTATGTGGATCAAGTATGAGTATCCGGAGATCACGTTTGAGCAGATGTGCGTCGTATTCGGCATTCCGGAGCTTCGCAAGAAAGCGCACTTCTGCGCGATTCCCTCCACGTCCGGTACGGCTACCGAGGTAACCGCATTCTCCGTTATCACCGATTACGAAAAGGGCATCAAGTACCCGCTTGCCGATTTCCAAATCACGCCCGACATCGCCATCGTTGATCCCGAACTGGCTGAGACGATGCCGAAAAAGCTGACCGCACACACCGGCATGGATGCAATGACGCACGCAATTGAAGCGTACGTTTCCACCGCAAACTGCGAATTCACCGATCCGCTCGCCATCTTTGCAATCAAGATGATCCAGAGCGATCTCGTTGCCTCCTACAACGGCGATATGACGAAGCGCGCTTCCATGCACAACGCACAGTGCCTGGCAGGTATGGCTTTCTCCAACGCACTGCTCGGTATCGTACATTCCATGGCGCACAAGACCGGCGCTGTTTTTGAGGATCTCGGCGCACATATCATCCACGGTGCCGCAAACGCAATGTATCTGCCGAAGGTTATCGCATTCAACGCAAAGGATGAGACCGCAAAGAAGCGCTACGGCGTGATTGCGGACTACATGGGTCTTGGCGGTGCAAACGATGATGAAAAGGTTGCAAACCTCATCGCGTACCTCCGCGGCATGAACGATGCCCTCAACATTCCGCAGTGCATCAAGCATTACGGCGCAGACAGCCTCCCCTGCGAGCAGGGCTTCGTTCCCGAGAACGTCTTCCTTGAGAGACTTCCCGAGATCGCGAAGAACGCTGTCGCAGACGCCTGCACCGGTTCCAACCCGCGCAAGATCTCCGTTGCCGAGATGGAAAAGCTGCTCAAGTGCTGCTACTACGACACGGAAGTCGATTTCTAATCCCCAGATTACATCAAAAAAGCTCGTTGTCCGTAGGACAGCGAGCTTTTGTTTTGTCATAAAATCAAACGAGCAGACTGCCCAACGCGCGCTTTGGCACATGATGCACACCGCCCGCGTCACGGTAGTACGATGTGACCCCGTCCTCCCCGACCGTTTCAAGCAGGATCTCCTCGTCCGGCTCACCGAGCGCGATCACGAGAACGGGCACGAGATTTTCGGCAAGTGTCAAATCTCCGTGCAAATCGGCTCGGTTGAAATTCGCGATCATACAACCGCCGAGACCTCTCTCTGCCGCGGCGAGAAGCATCGTCTGCGCGGCGATGCCGACATCCGTTGCACTTGCGGATTCCGAGGAAATAACGTCACGGTCATGACAGATCACAATTGCAGCGGTCGGCTCATGACCGTCCGGCGGAAAATGCCAATCAGGCAGTGCCGCCGCCCATTTCGTATGCGCAAGCACGCGTGCCATCTCCTCCGGCGTACTGACAAGCCGATACCGAAGCGGCTGTTTGTTTGCCGCAGAGGGACAGACGCGCGCACATTCGACAAGTGCCAAAAGTTCTTCTTCCGTGACCGATCTGACAGCGTTGAAGGATCGGTAGCTTCTGTTTTTCAGGACAAGATCATGCAGAGACATAAACACACCTCACGAAAATCATAAAACGAACAGCTTCACCGCTTTGATCGCGGAGCCATCCGTGTATTCGCCAACCCGACCGAGTGCGAAGAATTCCTCGCCGCCATCCGTATGCCGATACAGCCGCACAAGCGTGCCGTCTGCCAGATGCGCGCCGATCTTCTTCTGATAGATCTCGCATCCGTTCTGCGAAAGGCGCGCGTAAAAATCGGGAAGCGTGACCGCAGGGCAATCCGAAAAGAACGATTCCAGCGGCAAGAGACGCGCGACGCGCTCCTCCTGTGTCATCTCCTCCAGTTCGGCAACGCTGACCGATTCAGCAAGCGTGAACGGACCGCTTTCCGTGCGGATCAGTGACGCCATCGCCGCACCGCACCCGAGGGCAGCACCGATATCGGCGCAAAGCGTGCGTATGTACGTCCCCTTGGAGCACCGAACGTCCAGTCGGTAAAGATCGTCCGCCTCCCGTACAGCGGTAAGCGAATCAATACGGATCGGGCGCGGCTGTCTCTCCACAGTAATCCCCTCACGGGCGAGATCGACCAGTTTTTTACCGCCGACCTTCAAAGCACTGTACATGGGCGGAATCTGCTCAATATCGCCGACGAACCGTTCCACCGCGGCGAGCACCTCGGCTTCGCTCGGGAGAGTATCGCTCTCCGTCAGCACCGTGCCGCTCGTATCCTCCGTATCCGTTGTGATGCCGAGACGCATTCCGGCAGTATAGCGTTTGTTTTCCGCCACGATAAAATCGGATGCCTTGACCGCGCGCCCGATCAGCACAGGCAGAACGCCCGTCGCCATCGGATCAAGCGTGCCGGTATGCCCGACCTGCTTCGTTCCGAACAATCGGCGCAGACGGTTGACGATATCGGATGACGTAACGCCCGCGTGCTTATTGACAATGATGATCCCCGAGACCGGCGCACTCATTCTGCGCCCTCCGTACCGAGCAGTTTGCCGAATGCCTCAACGACGACAGCAAGCGCACTTTCGGCATCGGGTGCCGTGATACTGCAGCCTGCCGCACGCTTGTGACCGCCGCCGCCAAACGACGCGCAAACCGCGGACACGTCAAGATCCTCCGTAGAGCGGGAACTGACGCGCCAGCTTGTCGGCTCCGTCTCATCCTGCTTGACGGACAGGGCGATCCGCACCCCTTCGAGCGAACGCGGAAGACCGACAATATCTCCAAAATCCGACCGGCTGAGTCCGCTTTGCGTGAGCATCTCCTGTGTCAGCAGAACAACACCGATCGCGCCGTCAAAAAACAGGCGAAGCGCATCGATGCCGGCACGCTGTGCGTACAGTTCCTGTATCGTACGGCACGCAAACAGGCGGTGATTGAGCATAGCAATATCGTCCCCGCCGTCATCCGCCGCACTGATTGTCTCCAGCAGATCCGCCGCTTTCAGCAGTGTATCCTTCGTTGTATTGGAGTATTTGAAGCTGCCCGTATCGGAAACGATCGCGGCGTAAAGCAGCCGGCAGATATCCGCCGACGGTGCAAGGTGCCCCTTCGACACGAAAAGCCCGTACAGATCGACAAGCACCTCTCCTGCCGCCGATGCGGTAGGTACCGTACAGTGCGCACAAAACGGATCGTTCTGCCCATGATGATCGATACTGAGCGAGATTTTCTCTGCCAGCGGAGAAAGGGTACCAAGCTGTGCAACAGATGCCGTATCCACCGCGCACAGGAGTGCGTAACCGTCCTCCATTCCCTCTATATAGGCGCAAGACTCCTGCTCCCGCATCAGAAAGCCAAGGCGGTGCGGAATCGCATCCGCGCAGACGACACGCGCCGTCTTACCCATCGCACGGAGCATCTGTGCGAGCGCAAAACCGCTGCCGAGGGCATCTCCATCGGGATTCTGATGGATGAAGATCAGCACAGACGGTGCGTCCAGAAGCCGCCCTGCCGCCTCGGAAAGCGGGATAGCGGTGATTTTATTCGTCATCATCTGCCGCCTCTGCATCATCCGACGGAATATCAAGCGAGCTGAGGAGAGACGCGATGTGTGCGCCGTGGCTGACGGAATCGTCATGCACAAACGTAAGCTCCGGCGTCGCGCGCAGATTCAGTCTCTGCGCCAGCTGCGAGCGGATAAATCCGGATGCGCTTTTCAGTCCCTTCAGCGTCTCCTTGACGTCTGCATCAAAAGCGGAAAAATAAATCTTCGCATATTTGAGATCGCCGCTGACGGACGCGCCCGTAACGGTGATCATTCCGACGCGCGGATCCTTCACCTCTCTGAGGATCATGGAAACCTCCTGCATGACGGAATCGTTCACGCGTTCTTTTCTGTAATTCGGCATATATGCCTCCCATGTTGTAAATCTCTTATAAAACAGTATACCACATCGCTCGAAAAATTACAATCGCTTTTTTTGCAGAGAGCCGTCCGTTTTTGACAAAAAGCACTTTATTTCGTTTTTTGCCCTTGCTGATCGGCGGCGGGCATGGTATAATAGTATTGTACATCTATTTACACGAGGAGGGTCGAACACTTGAAAATCCTGCACACCGGTGACATTCATCTGGACAGCGCCTTCTCCCGCCCGGATTCCGTGGGTGCATCATCCCGACGCGATGAGCTTCGTAAGACGTTTACTCGCATGATGCGCTACGCACGTGAAAACGGCATCGATATGATCCTGATCGCGGGAGATCTGTTTGAGGATTCCTTTATATCGCGTGAGACCATTGCCATGATGATCCGTGAGTTTTTCGCGTTCGGAAAACCTGTCATCATCTCTCCCGGAAACCATGACTGTGCCTCACCGGGCAGTATCTGGGAGAAAAATCTGTTTCCCGAAAACGTATACGTTTTCACCGAGCCGACGCTCTCCTATTTCGCGTTCGATCAGTACGGTGCGGACGTATACGGCTATGCATTTACCTCACCGAGCCGTACCGACTCTCCCCTGAACGGCGCTGAGGTCAACAATCCCGATCGGATCAATCTGCTTTGTGCACACGGAGATACATCCTCCCCGCTTTCCTCCTACTGCCCGATCACAAAAGCAGATATCGCCGCTTTTGGGGCAGAATACGCCGCACTCGGACACATTCACAATCCGGAAAGCATCGTCAGTGACGGAAGCCGTGCGTACGCGTACTGCGGCTGTCTTGAGGCACGCGGACCGGATGAAACAGGCAAAAAGGGCGCCATTGTGGTCGATATTCAAAAGAAAAACGGCATCGCGCACGTGACGGCACAGCGCATCCGTTTCTCCGGCCGCCGCTATGAGCGTCTCTCCATCGACTGCACGGGCGCGGATACACTCACCTTTATCGAGGATGCACTTACCCAGGAGATCGAGAAGCATACACTCGGCGCAGATACTTGCCTGCGGGCAGTTCTGACGGGCGCTGTATCCCCCTCTCTTATCATTGACAAACGCTCCCTCAGCACGCGATTCTCCCAGCTTCTGTCCTTGGAGATTCTGGATGAAACGATCCCCCAGCTCGATGCACACGAATTCGAAAACGACCGCACGGTACGCGGCGCTTTCTACCGCGCTATGCGGGATAAAATCGAAAACGCATCTCCCCGCGAGAGGGAAATCGCAGTGCGTGCCCTCCGCGTCGGACTTGCCGCTATCGCCGGCGAGAATATCAGCGATCTTTGACGGAGGCTGACTATGTACATAAAAAACCTGAACATTTCCGCTTTCGGTACCCTGCGTGATCGGGAGATCGATCTCACGCACGGCTTGAACATTATCGAAGGAGATAACGAATCCGGCAAAAGCGCCGCCGCCATGTTTATCAAATTCATGCTGTACGGTCTTTCCGGAAAATCCACGGGCGGAGAGCTGACGGAGCGCCGCCGCTACGTAAACTGGAGCACGGGTACGGCAGGCGGATCCATGACCGTTGCCGACGGGGAGAAAGAATACCGCATCGAACGGCTTCTCACCGTATCGCAGACGGAGGACGGCGGAAAAACGCGCGAAACTGTACGCGAAAGCATCCGCATGATCGATACCGCCACGAACACCGTAATCCTGAAGGGCGAAAATCCGGGCGAAAAGCTGTTCGGCGTTCCGGAGAATATTTTCATGAATACCGTTTTTGTCCGTCAGATCGACGGCGCGCGCATCAGCAGTACGGGCGTTCTCGCCTCTATTGAGAATCTGCTGTTCAGTGCAAACGAAACGGTCGGCACGAAAAAAGCCATCGAACGGCTGGACGACGAGCGACGCCGCATCCTGCACAAAAACGGCGGCGGCGGACTGCTCCACGATCTCCGTACCGAACGGAGTGAAGCGGTTGCCATGCTCAGAGACGCGGAAACACGCTCGGGTACGCTTACAGCATCCGAGGAGGATTTTGAATCCGCAAAGGCACAGTGCGAAGCTCTGCAGGAGAAAATCCGATCACAGACACTCATCTGCCGCTACGGCGCGCTCAATCTCATCCGCCGCCGCTTTGATACGGCAACCGCGGCGAGAAAAAAGATCGCCGAAACGGAAGCAAAAATCGCCGAAGCGGAGGCAGCCGGCCAGAACGCCGACTATCTTGCCCGGCTGAAAGACACGCACCGGCGCCTTACCTCCCTCGGGGAGATGACGGAGAATCTGAAAGCCGCACGCACGGAGGCACACGCACAGTGGAAGAACGCGTATCAGACCGCGAACAACATCCATATCGATACGGAGGACGCCACGCACGAAGCGGCATCTCTGCGCGGACGGATGCGCGGAATGACCGCCGCCGGAATCGTACTGCTTCTGCTTGCCGCCGCGGCAGGCGCGGGCGCGTGGCTGCTGTACAAGATGCTCCACCCGCAGTATACCGCCGCTATCATCGGCACCGCGGTCCTTGCTGCCCTTGCTTTTCTGTTCTTCATTCTGGGTGGTCGCGCCAAGCGTAAATTGACCGATCACCTGATTGAATGGGATGCCGCCTCGGTGAAGGATATTCCCGCCGCCATTCTGCGAAAATACGGAGACACCGCCGATCCCGAAAAGCTGAAAGAAGAGGAACAGCGGCTCGACGAAGCGTACGAAAACACGCGCAGACAGCGCCGTGATCTTGCCGCAGAGGCAATCGAGCTTGCAGGGCGCTACCTTGCGGACGTGCCGTGTTCGTCTGCCGGTGCTGATACCGGTGATTCGGACTCCGCATGGATTGACAGTGCGTTTGCCGCGCTCACAGCCGCTACGGAAGAAACCGAGAAGCACTGCACCTTTGCAGATTCGCTCCGCAGTGAGGCAGATGCACTTCGCGGGCGTCTGTCCGTGCTGGAGGAACAGCTTTCCACGGAGGACGAAACCGCCGTACGCGAAGCGTTCAACAAAAATATGCAGACGCCGGAGGGACGAATCGCCTCGGGCATTGACGCTCCGCGTTTAGAGGCTGCCCGCGCCGCGCTTGAACAGCTGAAGGAAGAATACTCTGCCGCAGAAAAGCGGATGCACTCGCTGGAAACGGGCATCGCCGCCGCGCGTGCCGTAGCCATATCCCCGGCGGAGATCGCTGACAAGATCACCGCGCTGGACGGAGAGATTGAAGAACTCGCCAAACGGCACGAGGCGTACTGCCTCGCGATCGATATGCTGAAAAGCGCGTCGGAATCCATGCGTGCAGGCGTTCTGCCGCGCGTGGTGAGTGAGGCGTGCGCCTCTGCTAACCAATTCGCGGGCGGCTCATTTGATGCAATCGGCGTGGACGAATCGCTCTCGATGAATTTCACCCGCGGCGGTCAGACGCACGAGGTGGAATATCTCTCCGAAGGTACGAAGGATATCGCCTACGTCAGCCTGCGCCGTGCGCTCACAGGCGTGCTGTTCGACGGCGTGCGTCCGCCCTTGATTTACGACGAGAGCTTTGCCCGCGTGGATGAAACCCGTCTGGAGCGAATCCTCGCTCTGCTTGCCGCTGACGAAGGTATCGGAGCACAGAGCATTCTCCTCTCCTGCCACAAGAGAGAGGCGAATATTGCAAGAAAGATCGGAAATGTGAATATTGTACAGTTGTAATAACGAAAACACAGCCGGGAACAAATCGTTCCCGGCTGTGTTGGTTGTATATATCCGATACAATATGTGGTGATTTGGCAATTTTACAAATGTAGGTTACAAGAGAACTTCCTCTTCACTCGTTTTCCACACCGATTTTTTGTGCAAGTCCTGCAAGGTACTCCGGGCGGTAGTATGCTTCTACAATCAGCATGCTTTCCTCCGGCGTAAACTGCGCGGCGGCGTACCGTTCAATATATGGCACAATGAAGTCTCTGTCATACCGATACAAATATTCACAGCCGTATTCAAAGGCAATCACATTTCCCTCGGAGATCAGCCATTCAACTGTTTTTATCAGAATTAAATTCTCCTCGCACGTTTTCAAATCCTGAAAATTTACGGTGCGCGGTTTTCCATTCTCCACAAACGAAATGGCAGCATTTTTATACAAGTACACTTCCGTATCTTCAATTGTGTATTCAGTAATTGTGATATTTACATCTGAAGGATAACACTGAAACATAGGATTATGCTCAAGTGCTTTTAACACTGCAACCTTTTGTTGATTACAAAACAATTGAATTGTCTCTATTTGATATACAGTTCTTTTTGAAGATCGTCCATCCATTCGAAAAATTCGAGTGGTTTCTTTTTGTCCCACATAAAACGAACTATCCAACTCATTATGTGTTTGGTACATGGAAAATCTCTTTATTTCTGCAATAGAATTATTTGGATAGATCATAAATTTAACGACACATAAAACAACTACAATCACGCACAGAAGGAAGAAGCGAATGCACCAAATCACACCTTGTCTTGTACGGGTATGCGCTTGCAAATGCGGATATGTATGATCTGATTCCTCGCTATCACGAGGCGCAGTGCTCACCGCATGGCAAATGATGAACGTACTGCCAATTACTGTGTCAAACAGCATATCCCGAATGCTTTGTATAAATTCCGTATTCTGAATAAACTGGCGCAGATACGGAGAAGTAAACAGATACTTCTCATTAAGAACCACACATTCCTCAAACGCCGCTACACTGAAACAGATTTTTATTCCCAATGCGACGATCAAAACAGATGAAGCAACAATAACTGCTTTTTTGTTTTTAATGAAAGACAGGCGTCCCTTAACAAGCACAGCGTAAACGATGATCCATTCCAACACGACGCAGACATCCCGCATACCATAAGGGACAACTATCTCAAAAATTGCACAAAGCAAATCGAAACTCACTTGTACAAGAATCAAAGCAAGTAATTTTCCAACAAAGTTCCTGCCTTGCAACGTACTGTCAGATCGAAAAATGTGTTGGGAGAAAATCGTTTTGTTTTTTGTAACGGCAAGAATCAAAAATGAAAAATAAACACCATAAAACAAGAGCCGTAAAAAACTTTCACAGAGCAATGACAGAGAAAAAACATTTACGATGGAGGTCCAATCAACTATGTATTTGGGATATGAATAACTAACCCAAAATACAATATTGAGTATCACAAGCATACAAATATTGAATGATATTGTTTGTTTTTTCACTACTGTCATCCTCCAGCATAGTATTGTGTGTTTTATAATACCACATTTTTCATTTATTGTCAAGAAACCGTGCAATGCGGAGTTAAACCCTAATTTCACAAAACAGCGCACCTGCTCAAAGCAGGTGCGCCATTTTCATCAGTCAATCGACTTATCGATATTGAATCTCGTAATCTTTCTGGAGGTGTTCTTCACAAACTCCTCCTTGCGGATCTTGATGTGACCAACCGTCTTGTACGGCGGCATGCGGTCGTTGATCTTCTTCACCTCGGCGGCAAAATACGCCTTCACATCGGTGATGCCGCGCTTCTCGATCTCCTCCTCATCGGGGAAGATTTCCGCGACGATGATCTCGCGCTTCTCGTTTTTGCTCTCGCCGGCGTAGACGACAACCTCGCTGACACCCGGCACGTTGCGGATCTCGTACTCGATCTCTTCGGGATACACGTTTTTACCGTTTGCAAGAATGATGATGTTCTTCAGTCGTCCCGTGATGTAGATCCAGCCCTCATCATCCAGCTTACCCCAGTCGCCCGTGTGGAAGAATCCGTCCTCATCGATGACGGCAGCAGTCGCCTCCGGCTCCTTATAATAGCCGAGCATGACGTTCGATCCCTTGTAGCAGATCTCGCCCTCGCCGTTCTCGTCCGGATTTGCGATTTTGACCTCAGAACCGTGCTGCGGAATGCCGACACTGCCGGTCTTTCTGTACTGGTTTCTGTTACAGGAGATCAGCGGAGAGCACTCGGTAATACCGTATCCGTTCAGAATGACGATACCCATCGCCTCAAACACGTCGATCATCTCCTGATTCAGTGCCGCACCGCCGCAGATAATCATCTCAAGATTACCGCCGAACGCGGAAAGCACGTCTTTGAACAGTTTCTTGCGCAGATCGACGCCGACTTTGCGCATACCGTTGGAGAGTTTGATCGCTTTCTTCAGAATATCCGCCTTGCCGCTCTTCTCTGCCGTCTGCCAGATACGCTTATACAGCGTCTCAACAAACAGCGGAACGAGGACGAGGTGATTCGGCTTCTCTGCCTTCAATTCGTTCAGCAGATAACGGGTGCCGCTGGAGATATACACCTCAACGCCGAGCGCGTAGTGACCGACAAAATTGACCGTCGAGCCGAACGTATGATGCGGCGGCAGTACGAACATCGTCTTACCCTCGACGTGGAAGTTGTACATACCCTCCTGCATATTCGAGCAAATATTGCGCTGGGAGAGCATAACGCCCTTGCCCTTGCCGGTCGTGCCGGAGGTAAACACGATCGTCGCCATACGGTCGGGATCGATCTCGGTTTCATAGTAGGAATTGTCGCCGCCTGCGTACAGCTCGGCACCGCGTGCGACCATATCGGACAGCTTGGATGCGCCGGGAATCGTCGGTTCGTCGAAGCAAATGAACTGCTTCATATACGAGAGACGGTCACGGATCGCCGCAATTTTTTCCTCAGCGACAGGGCTGTAGAAAATGTGCGTGCACTCCGCTTTGTCCATAATACCGAGAATATCGTCCGGCGGCAGTTCCTTGTCAATCGGAACAACTACCGCGCCGACAGCCATCAGTCCGTAGTAGGTGCAAACCCAGTTGTAAGATGCCTCGCCGATGAGAGCAACATGCGCATCGCGGCAGCCCGCATCGATCATGCCCGTACCGAGATCGCGGATGCGGTCGCGTGCTTCGGGGAACGTCACGCGCACAGCTTCCTCATCTTTCGGTGTCACACGGTAGGACAGCGCGACACGCTCCGGGTAATCCTTTGCGGCATTTTCCACCATTTCACGGATGTCATTAAAATGCTTTGTCTCATAGAGGGGATAATCCTTGTGCAGATTTTTCAACTTGTACATGATTCGTATATCTCCTGTATCGCCTGACGGCTGAATTATGAATTTAATCGGGAAGGGATACGGTGAACGTCGTTCCCTCATTCGGGCGGCTCTCACAGCGGATCTCGCCGCCGCAGAGCTCGACAACGCGCGCCGCCAACGACAGACCGAGTCCGTTGCCTGCGGATGCGTGGGACACATCGCCCTGATAGAATTTTTCAAACATGTGCGCCATCGTCTCCTCGCTCATGCCGATGCCCGTATCGGATACGGTGACTAGCACGCCCGTCTCCGTTTTTTGACAGGAAACGGCGATCGTTCCGCCAACCGGTGTAAACTTGATCGCGTTGGAGAGCAGATTCTTCCACACGTGCGAGAGCAGCTCGGGATTCTGCGTATAGGTGACCGCATCGAGCGCCATCTCGACCTCAAGGGATTTATCCGTCCACTGCGTTTCCATGAGCAGCATACAGTCTCTGAGCTGTTCATCGAGCGAAAACGGCTTTCGGTCGGTGACGATCTTCTGATTCTCCAACTTCGTGAGCAGAAGCACATTTGCAGACATATCCGCAAGGTACTCCGTCTCATCCGCGATGATCTTAGTAAATTCTTCTTTTTGCTCTTCGGTCAGATTGCCTCGCTTCAATTGCCGCGCAAATCCGCGGATGGAGAGGATCGGCGTTTTGAACTCGTGGGAGAAATTACTGATAAAATCCTTGCGGAACATCTCTACACTGGCAAGTTCGCGCGTCATCTCGTTGAACGAGCGGATGAGCATATTGATCTCGCCCCGGTGGATCGCGCGGTGGCTGCTCGCCGGCATCTCCTTGACCTGCACGGTAAAATCCCCCGCCGCAACGCGCTTTGTCGCCGCGATCAGTTCATTGAGCGGGCGGAAGAACAGCATCGCAAAAAAGCCGTAGCCGACCGTACTGACGAGAAGGCTCGCGCCGAGGGCAATAATACCGACGACGAGCGGTGCCGCGCCCCACGTATTGATCACGCCGAACAGATACAAAAGCACCAGAATGGCAATAATCGCTACGTTGGACAAAAACAGGATCAAAAAGACGAAAAACGTCAGCTTTAGATTCAGTTTGTTCCGACGTTTTTTCATAATGTCCCTCCTGCGCACAGCATTATACGCATTATACCATACATTCATTAACTTTCGGTTAATTTTTCGTGTCTATTTTTGAAAGTCTTCCGAGCACCTGCTAACCGAAAAAATTTCGCCGCACGTCTTGACAGACGGCCGAATGTACTGTATAATATGAATAATCGCACAAATCCATAACAATTGAGTAAAGGCTGTGACGAAGAGGATCGGTCACGTTTCTCCCCAGAGAGTCGGCGGTTGGTGTGAGCCGATGGGAGCGTTTCCAGTATCTATGGCTTCCGAGCCGGAGCTCCGAGCCGCGTTGATGCGGGGTAGGCGTCTCCCGTATCTGCCGCGTCAAGGCATAGGGCTTGTCAGAGCCTGAAGGGGCATCGAAAGATGCAATTTGAGTGGTACCGCGGGTGAATTTCTCCCGTCTCAAAGGCTTTTTTGAGACGGGATTTTTTATTTTGATTCAAATGCCGCACAGCGGCGGGAGGTTTATTATGGCGAAAGAAATGAGAATTGAAACCAAATGCGTACAGGGCGGCTACACACCCGGCAACGGCGAGCCGCGCCAGATCCCGATCATCCAGAGCACGACATTCAAATACGACACGAGCGAGGATATGGGCAAACTGTTTGACCTTGAAGCAAGCGGATACTTTTATTCCCGCCTGCAGAATCCGACCTGCGACACCGTCGCCGCAAAGATTGCGGCTCTTGAGGGCGGTACGGCAGCAATGCTCCTCAGTTCCGGTCAGGCGGCGTCCTTCTTCAGTATCTTCAATCTTGCCTCCGCGGGAGATCACGTTGTTTCCTCCTCCACCATCTACGGCGGTACGTACAATTTGTTCGCCGTCACGATGAAGCGGATGGGCATCGACTTTACGTTTGTCTCCCCCGACTGCACGGAGGACGAGCTGCACGCGGCGTTCCGCCCGAATACGAAGGCGCTGTTCGGTGAGACGATTGCGAATCCTGCACTCACTGTGCTTGATATCGAAAAATTTGCCAAGGTCGCCCACGCACACGGCGTTCCGCTGATTATCGACAACACGTTTGCCACGCCGATCGGATGCCGTCCGATCGAATGGGGCGCGGATATCGTCACGCACTCCACGACAAAGTACATGGACGGTCACGGCGCTGCCGTCGGCGGATGCATTGTCGATTCCGGTAAGTTCGACTGGTTCGCATACGCGGATAAATTCCCCGGTCTGACCACGCCCGACGAGAGCTACCACGGTGTCACCTACGCCGAGCGCTTCGGTCTCGAAGGTGCGTTCATCACGAAGGCGACTGCCCAGCTCATGCGTGATTTCGGTGCAATCCAGTCCCCGCAGAGCGCGTTTTATCTGAATCTCGGGCTGGAGTCTCTCCACGTCCGCATGGCGCGCCACTGCGAAAACGGCCTTGCCGTCGCGCAGTATCTCGAGGCGCACGACAAGATCGCGTGGGTGAACTACCCCTCCCTGCCCTCCTCGAAATACTACAATCTCGCACAGAAGTACCTGCCGAACGGCTCATGCGGCGTCGTATCCTTCGGCGTAAAGGGCGGACGCAAAGCCGCCGAAGCATTCATGAAAGAACTGCGCATCGCCGCCATTGAAACACACGTTGCCGACGCGCGCACCTGCTGTCTGCATCCGGCAAGCGCGACCCACCGCCAGATGAACGATGAGGAACTGCTTGCCGCAGGCGTGCCGTCCGATCTCGTTCGCCTCTCCTGCGGTCTGGAGTCCAAAGAGGATCTGATCGAGGACATCGAGCAGGCACTCGCAAAAATCTGATAACTACGGAGAAATTTATGCCAATCAAAATACCGAACGAATTGCCCGCCGTCCAGACGCTGACGGATGAAAACATCTTCGTCATGACGGAAACGCGTGCGATCACGCAGGACATCCGTCCGCTTCGCATTCTGCTTCTGAATCTGATGCCGACGAAGATCGACACGGAAACGCAGCTCTCCCGCCTGCTCAGTAATTCCCCCTTGCAGGTGGAGCTCGAGCTGATCCACATGCGCACGCACAAATCGAAGAACACCTCCGAGGAGCATCTGCTCGCATTCTACAAGACATTCGATCAGGTGAAGCACGAGAAATTCGACGGGCTCATCATCACGGGTGCGCCTGTAGAGAAAATGCCGTTTGAAGAAGTCAACTACTGGGACGAGCTCTGCGAGATCATGGAATGGAGCAAGAAAAACGTCCATTCGACGTTCCACATCTGCTGGGGCGCACAGGCAGGACTGTACTATCACTACGGCGTGAACAAGTATCCGCTGGAGGAGAAGATGTTCGGCGTGTTTGAGCACACGGTGGACTACAGAGAGTGCACGCTTCTGCGCGGCTTTGACGATACGTTCATGGCGCCGCACTCGCGCCACACGACGGTACTGCGCGAGGAGATCGAGGCTGTACCGCAGCTCAAGGTGATCGCGTCCTCGCCCGAAGCGGGTGTGTACGCGGTGAAATCCGAAGGCGGCAAGCAGATCTTCGTGATGGGACATTCGGAGTACGATCCGCGCACGCTGGAGAAGGAATACCTGCGTGACAAAAACGCGGGACTTCCGATCGAGGTGCCGAAAAACTACTACCCGAACGATGACGACACGAAACCGCCGCGCGTCACGTGGAGAGCGCACGCAAGTTTGCTCTTCTCGAACTGGCTGAACTATTTCGTGTACCAGACCACGCCGTACAATATTGGGGCGATTGAGTGAAGTTTGCACATCGCCTCTTCCTTGCGAACGTTTTGTAAAGATTTCACCCGCGCTACGGCGCGGGTGTTTTTTTCTGTATATCTTGCAATCCCCTTTTGCATATGGTATACTATAATGTAGAATTGGGGGGATAGGCGATGTCGGACAAACAAAGCACAAATTTTGCGCCCGTAGCCGTTCTGCGGCAAACCGAATACAACCGTGCAGAGATCCTCGCCCGTCTGAATGAACAGGCGGACGCGATCGGTCTGCGCGCCGATGCATATGCCGGCAAGCGCGTCGTCATCAAGCCGAATCTTGTCGCCCCCACCAAGCCGGACGGCGCGGCAACCACGCATCCCGTTTTCCTCTCCGCCGTGGTCGATTTCCTGCGCGCACACGGCGCGACCGATCTTCTTTTGGCGGAAAGCCCCGGCGGTATTTATTCCGAATCGACGCTCAAGCTAAACTACAAAACCTGCGGTATCGCGGACGCGGCGGCAGCGTGTGATCTGCCTTTGAATTTTGACACAACCGCCAACACAGTGAACGCCCCGAACGGACAGGCGTGCCGCGCGTTTTCTGTCATTACGCCGATCCGGGACGCGGACGTAATCGTCGATCTGTGCCGGCTGAAATCCCACTCGCTGACAAAAATGAGCGCGGCGGTGAAAAATCTGTTCGGCGTGATCCCCGGCATTCGCAAGTTTGAAATGCACTCCGCGTATCCTGCCCTGCCCGTCTTCTCGGAAATGATCGTCGATCTTTGTCAGATGCTGAACGAAACGCACGAAATGCTCGCTATCTGTGACGCGATCGTGGGCATGGAGGGCAACGGCCCGACCGGCGGCGATCCGAAGACGATCGGCGCGGTCCTCATGAGCAAAAGTCCGTTCTGTCTCGACCTCGCGGCGGAGGCGATCCTCGGATTTGAAGGGACAATTTCCATTACCGAAGCGGCAAAGGCGCGCGGTCTGTGCCCGGAATCGCTCGACAAGCTGGATATCCGCGGCGTCTCCCCGAAGGAGATCACCGTCGCCGATTTCCGCGAGCCGGACGCAACGCGCAAGACGTTCCTCGGCTCTCTTTCCACCATGTTCGGCGGCAGACTTGCCGATTTCTTTGCACCGCGCCCGTTCATCACCAACCGATGCGTCGGATGCGGTGTATGTGCCGAATCCTGCCCGCGCAAGGTGATCGGCATGATAGAGAAAAGCGGCAAAAAGCGCGCCTCGATCCGTCACAGCGACTGTATCCGCTGCTTCTGCTGTCAGGAGCTGTGCCCGTTCCATGCGATCGACATCAAGCAAAACCCACTCGTGAAATTTCTGCACTGATTCCCAAATACTTACGGAAACTATGGTAGATACATATGATTTACGAATCCGCTTACGCAAAGATCAATCTCTTTCTTGACGTCGTTGCCAAGCGTCCCGACGGCTATCACGATCTCCACAGCTGTATGCAGACGGTCGGTCTGTGCGACACGATCTCAGCGGAGATCACCGAAGGAGGAGAGAAAACGGAGATTCTCCTCACCTGCTCCGACACCGCCCTCTCTTGCGATGAGAAAAACCTCGCCTATCGCGCGGCGGATCTGTACCTGCGCACGGTCGGAATCGACGGCGTACGGGTAAAAATGCATATTGACAAGCGCATTCCCCTCTCTGCCGGGCTTGGCGGTGGCAGTGCGGATGCTGCGGCGGTGCTCCGCCTGATGAACAGACACTTCAAGAATAAGCTGACGCATGACGAACTGTGTGAGCTCGGTGCGAAGCTGGGTGCGGACGTTCCGTTCTGCATCACGGGCGGTACGTGCCGCTGTGAAGGTGTCGGCGAGATTCTGACCCCTGTTGAGACGCGCCCCGATTACACGGTGCTGATCGCGAAGGCAGGCGGCGGTGTCTCCACGCCGGAGGCGTTTGCCCGACTCGATGAACTGCACGGCAATTATGCCGCCTACACGCCGCGGGATCCGTCGCGGATCTACGCCGCACTCGCTTGCGGAAATGTGCAGGCGCTGGCAAGCTGTGCGTACAACAGCTTTGAGGACGTGATTCTGCCGATTCATCCGGATGCGGCGAAGATCAAGTCGTTTCTGACAGCAGGAGGTGCGGTCACCGCGCTGATGAGCGGAAGCGGTCCGTCCGTATTCGGTATCTTCGTCTCGGATGTACGCGCGGAATGCTGTGCCGCGGCTCTCCGCAAGCAAGGAATCTTTGCCGCCGTCTGCCGCACGGTGGGGTGAATATAGAAGGAACGAGATATGACGGTGAGTGTCTTTTTGAAAAAAGTCACTCCCCGTACCCCTCCCTAAAAACTTTTGTAAAAAGGGAACTTTTTCAGGTATTAAACCGTCAAACAAGTATATACAAAGACGGAGGTGCGGTTATGAAAAGAATCCTTCTGACGGTTTTAGGGCTGATACTTATTTGTCTGTTTATCGGGTGCGCAAGCGAACCGGGCACGCCCGATATAAACGAGCAGAACACAGATGAAACGACCGACACAGGCACGGTCAGCGATACGGCGATATCGACTCCAGCGGAATCACAGCCGTCCGAATGCGTGTCGGACGTTATCACAAGGGAGATCGTCAGCATCACGGACACCACTCAAACGCAAAACGCCGATCTTCCTGATGTGGAGGAGCCGTTTTACGAGGATCGGCAGTACGTGTACATTTTCGGCAACCCGATCAGCAAATACGTGATCGTGGAATACACGGACGGCACGTCGGAAAACGTGAAGGACGCGCTGGAAGCGGGGCATGTCGCGCTCTATGATCTCGACCGTTTCGGAATACAGTATTTTGCCGAGCCGAAGCTGATTGAGGACATTATCGATCACGCAGAAAGCGGCGAATACGCGACCGATGAAGCGTTGGAAGGTTTCTACTCCGACGAGAAATACCTGTACTACTTTCCTTCCATCCGATCTCAGTACGTGATCGTGTATTTCAGAGATGGCACGGAGATGCCGATCCGCGAAGCACTCGCCGCCGGCACGGTGAAAATCCATGATCTCGATTGGTTCGGCATACAGTATTATAAAGAAGAACGAGAATAAGCGAAAAACCACCCCGCGGTGGTTTTTTTCGTTTTCCCTTGACTTTTCTCAGACGATGTGCTATACTATTGAAATCGAGAATCATTCCCATTTTCAAAGGTGAATTATGAAACGTACCACATACATGACCGGGGCAAAAAAGCAGCTCCTTGATTTCTTCGCCGCCCATAAGGACAGGCATTTTACGGTAGATCAGATCGTGGAGGCACTGTCTTCCTCCGAATCTTGCCCGGGCAAAAGTACCGTCTACCGCCAGATCGCCAAGCTGTGGGAGGACGGCATCCTCCGCCGCTTTGAATCCGCGGATACGGACAGCTTTGTTTATCAGTACGCGGTCGGCGAGGGATGCGAGCACCATTTTCATCTGAAATGCGCGTCCTGCGGTATGCTGATCCACATGGAATGTGACAAGCTCTCCGAGGTGCGGGAACATATCCTGAAAGATCACGGATTTCTCATCGGCGGCTCGTCCGTGATATTCGGCGTATGCGCCGCCTGTGCCGCAAAATAAGGTCAAAGGAACATATATGAAACGAATTTTTGCTTTACTCATTGCCGTCGCCCTGCTCTGTCCGATCTTCACGGCGTGCGGACAAACTCCCGATGACGGACGGCTCTCCATCGTCACGACGACGTTTCCGCCGTACGATTTCGCCCGTGCAGTCGTGGGGGATGCGGCATCTGTCACGATACTGATCGATTCGGGTGTGGAGACGCACTCGTATGATCCCTCGCCGCGTGATATTGAAAAAATCCGCCGCGCAGATATCTTCATCTATGGCGGCGGCGAATCCGACGCATGGATCGACGGCGTTCTCGACTCGATCGATACGGACACCGTCACCGTGATTGCTATGACAGATCTTGTGCCGCTTTTGTGCACAGATGGGCATACGGATCACATGGCTCACGAAGCAGACGAGCACGCCCATGAATACGACGAACATGTATGGACGTCGCCTGCGAATGCGGCAGAGATCGTGCGCGCGATCTGCGATGCCGCTCGTTTGGCAGACGCCGAAAACAAATCGCTGTACGCAGCAAACGCGGCAGCATATATTGCCGAGCTTGAAATGCTTGCTTGCGATTTTGCCGAGGTGATTGAGAACAGCACACGGGACACGGTCATTTTTGCGGATCGGTATCCGTTTCTGTATTTTTCCGAAGCGTTCGGGCTGAAGTATCACGCCGCATTTGCGGGATGCGCCCACGAAACGGAGGCAGGCGCGCAAACGATCGCGCGCATGATTGATCTCGTAAAGGCGGAAAATGTTCCTGCCGTCTTTTACATCGAATTCTCAAACCGCCGTCTTGCCGATGCTGTTGCCGAAGCAACCGGATGCGAGACGCTCCTGTTCCACTCCTGCCACAACGTCACACGCGCCGAGCTCGACAGCGGCGCCACGTATGTCTCGCTGATGCGGCAGAATCTTGAAAATCTTAGGAAGGCGTTATCCTGATGGCTCAAATACGTTGTACCGATCTCACCCTCGCCTACGATGGCGTAACAGTCGCGGACGGCATTGATTTCACTGTCAATGCGGGCGATTATCTCTGCATCGTCGGAGAGAACGGATCGGGAAAAAGCACCCTCGTCCGCGCCCTGCTTGGGCTGAAAGCCCCTACGTCCGGATCTATCACGTTCGGCGACGGACTGACCGCAAAAGAGATCGGCTATCTGCCCCAACAGACGGAAATTCAAAGGGATTTTCCTGCCTCCGTCCGCGAGGTCGTGCTCAGCGGATGCATCGGTCGGTTCGGGCACAGCCTCTTTTACACCAAGCTGCAGAAGGATCTCGCCGCATACCATATGGAACGGATGGGGATCGCCGATCTCGCCAAAAAATGTTACCGCGAGCTTTCGGGCGGTCAGCAGCAGAGGGTCCGGCTTGCCCGGGCACTGTGCGCGACGGGAAAGTTGCTCCTGCTTGACGAGCCGACAGCGGGACTCGATCCGATCGTCAGCCGCGAGCTGTATTCGCTGATCGAGCACCTGCACAAAACGGAAAAGATCACCGTCGTTATGGTATCGCACGATCTCGAGGCGGTGATGCACGACGCGTCGCACATCCTGCATCTGAAGAAAAAGCAGCTCTTTTTCGGCACGCGCGAGGAATATCTCGACTCGGAGATCGGCAAGACCTTTTTGGGAGGTGCCGGAAATGCTTGAGATGGTTTTCGAAATGTTCACCTACCCGTTCATGCTCCGCGCGCTCGGGGTGGGCGTGCTCGTCTCGCTTTGCGCCGCCCTTCTCGGTGTGAGTCTCGTGCTCAAGCGATACTCCATGATCGGCGACGGGCTTTCCCACGTCGGATTCGGTGCGCTGGCGATCGCCGCCGTGGCGAATCTCTCCCCCCTCAAGGTGGCGATCCCGATCGTGGTGATCGCGGCGTTTTTCCTGCTCCGTCTGAGCGAGAACAGCCGCCTCAAGGGTGACAGCGCGATTGCGGTGATCTCGACATCGGCGCTGGCACTCGGTGTGCTCGTTATCTCCGTTGGCGGCGGTGTGAATACGGATCTGAACAGCTACATGTTCGGCAGTATTTACGCGATGAGCGGCGAGGACGTAACGCTCAGTCTGATTTTGTCCGCCGTGGTGCTCTTCCTGTTTCTGCTGTTCTACACGCGCATCTTCGCCGTGACGTTTGATGAATCGTTTGCACGAGCAAGCGGTGTGCGTGTCGGCCTCTACAATATGCTGATCGCGGCGCTGACCGCAGTGACGATCGTCCTCGGTATGCGCATGATGGGCGCGATGCTGATCTCGGCTTTGATTATCTTCCCCGCTCTCACCTCGATGCGCGTGTTCAAAACATTCCGCGGCGTCGTGATCTCCTCGGCAGCAGTTGCCGTGATCTGCTTCGTCGTCGGCATCACGCTGTCGTATCTGCTGGATGCACCCGGCGGTGCCTCGGTCGTTCTGACCAATCTCGCCGCAATGCTTCTGTTTTCGCTGATAGGCATGGTGAGGAAATCATAACCACCGAGCGAGCAACCCTATAAGGGCATATTACCGGCAAGGCTGAAAGCTTTCAGAAATATCTGCCAACCGCAAGCGGACTCATACTGCCGCTTATGCGGTTGGCTTTTCTGATAGTTTTCGCAATCCCCTCCTAGCCCAAAACCGACAGTATAAACGTTTACTTTTCCTCCGTTTTGTGTTATAATGAAAATAACATCTTCTCTGAAAGCAGGAAAAGCCATGGGATACGTCTTTATCAGCTACAGCACGAAAAACAAGGACGAAGCAATCTCTGTCAAAAATCTATTTGAAAAGCACGGCATCAACACATGGATGGCGCCAAATGACATTCCGGTCGGCAGAAAATACGCCGAAGTCATCGGCAGCGCGATCAAAAACTGCGCCTGTCTCGCTCTGCTTCTTTCAAACAGCTCGCTGAACTCCATATGGGTTGCCAAGGAAGTCGAGCGCGCTATCAATTACCGCAAAACCCTTATTCCCCTTCAGCTGGAGGATGTCGTGCTGAACGAGGAATTCGAGTTGTACATCAGTACGGATCAGATTCTGCCTGTCAGAAGAATTGACGAATCTCTTGCGGAAATCCAACATTTGATCGCAACCGTAAAGAGCTATATCTCGGCGCAATCGTCCCCTGAAGCAGAGGCGCCTCCGGAGGACTCCTTTCCCCAGCCGGAATCCACTGACCCGACGGATACAGAGACGGTACATATCGGAGACATGCTTTTCGGCAAATACAAGATTCTGGACAAACTCACTGCCGGAAGCACCGGCGACATTTTCCGGGCGTTCCACGAATACAACCGTATGTTTTATACGCTGAAAATCATCGACAAACGCTCAGAACTTTACGAAAGATCCACGCAGAATCTGTCATCCGAGCTCACCTTTTTGAACAGACTGTCTCACCCGGGAATCCTTGACCTCGTGGATATCATTGACGCTAAAGAACAGCTGGTTATTGTTACGAGGGGGGTAAACGGTCGGACTCTCTCTCAGGTAATCGGCTCAGACGGCGTACAAAATGAAGCCCGTGTCCTTGACTGGGCACTTCAATTATGCGATATAATACAGTATCTTCACAGTCAAAGCCCAGCCATCTTCCATAACGAGCTGCACCCGGGCAACATACTCTTGACTTCGGACGGCAACATCAAGCTTCTGGATTCCGGTACGGCACAAAAAGCAGGCGGCATACTGTACGAAAACCGTCTGGCCTCCGCTTTCTTCACCGCACCCGAATTGTCAAAAACAGGCAAAGCGGATGAAAGAACGGATATATACGCAATCGGTGCAACGCTGTATGCCCTCTTGACCGGAAACGATCTCAGCCGTCCGCCCTACGTTATTTATCCTCTTCGGCAGAAAAACCCTGATCTTACCGATGCGTTTAAGCGAGTTGTTGAAAAATGCATGGAGCAGACTCCATGCAACAGATACCAAAGCGTTGATGCCCTGATACGCGATTTGGAAGCCGTATCGAATCACAAAGGCAGCGCGGCAGCACCGACGCTCTTGGACAAGTTCAAGTCCCTGTTCGGGAAGAAAAACAATCCGACATAAAGACAGCGGCAGAAGCCGGCCCCAAAGGAGATACAGCCATGCAAAAACTTTGCGATTTACACACCCATTCGGTGTTTTCCGACGGAACGTGCACCCCGGGCGAGATCATCGACACCGCCGTCCGGATCGGTCTTTCGGCGGTTGCTTTATGCGATCATAACACAGTAGACGGTATTCCGGATTTTTTATCGGCAGCAAAAGGTAAGGATATCCGTGCAATCGCAGGCGCGGAATTTTCGGTAGCTTATGAGGATACCGAGCTGCATCTGCTCGGCTTGTTTATTCCCGAGGAGGCGTTTGCGCACGTCACAACACTCATGGAAGACGTCAACCGACGCAAGGAGGAGAGCAACCGTGCACTGATCGCTTCCCTGAACCGTGCAGGCTACGAGATTGATTTCGAAGCGATCCGGAATATGACACCGAACGGGAAATTCAACCGTTCCCACATCGCACAGGCAATGACAGACAAAGGCTATACCGAATCCATCAGTCAGGCAATGAACACGGTTCTGGCGCCGGGTGCCGGGCACTACATCGAGCCGAGGCGGATCTCTGTCTGGGAAATGATCGATTTTATAAAATCCGTCGGCGCTGTTCCCGTGCTGGCGCATCCGTTTTTGAATCTGTCGGAGGCAGCGCTGGCACAATTCCTCCCCGAAGCGAAAAAGCACGGACTTGTCGGCATGGAGTGCGCCTACTCGCTCTATGACAAGGAAACCACCGCCAAATCCCTGCTTCTTGCCGAGAAAAACGGGCTTCTTCCCAGCGGCGGAAGCGATTTCCACGGCACAAAGAAAGCGGACATCCGGCTCGGATGCGGCAAAGGAAATCTGGCGATTCCCTACGCATGGGCAGAGAGACTCGAAAACCAAACAGCGGAGTGAGTTTACTCCGCTGTTTTATTATATATTACAAAAACGTCTTATCACACCGCAATGCACCGTTTTTCCCGATACCGACGCGGTGAGATTCCGCGTTTTTTGAAAAACGCAGTCATCGAAAAAACAGAAATTCAATATCTCAGAAGCGCCAGAAATTCACATCAATGTTTGCGCCTCAACTTTTGTATTTTCTTGTTCAAAAACATTTATTTTTGCCATCTTTTTTCGTCAATAATTAACGATAATCACTCATCGAATATTACAACAAATATGTGTTTCCTATTGCATCCGAATGGAAAAAGTGATATAATATAATATGTATGGGTATGTTTTCTCGTGGATTTCTCACGATTTCCCGACTTATTACGAAAGGACACACAGAGCATGAAGCCGTTTGAAAAAAAAGTCTGGCTGGCTACCCCCACCATGCACGGGGACGAGCTCGCCTACATAAAAGAAGCGTATGAGACCAACTGGATGTCCACTGTCGGCAAAAATATCAACGAGGCGGAGCGCATCGTCGCTGAAATGATCGGTGTACAGCACGCCGTCGCCCTCTCCAGCGGTACAGCCGCGCTTCATCTCTCCATGAAGCTCGCGAGCATCAAGCCGGGGGACAAGGTATTCTGCTCCGATATGACCTTCGCGGCAACGGTCAATCCGATCGTGTACGAGGGCGGACTCCCTGTTTTCATTGACGGCGAATATGACACGTGGAACATGGATCCTGCATCGCTTGAAAAGGCGTTTGAACTGTATCCCGACGTCAAAACGGTCGTCGTGGCAAATCTGTACGGCACCCCTGCCAAGCTTGACGAGATCCGCGCAATCTGTGACGCGCACGGTGCCTCCCTCATCGAGGATGCGGCAGAATCCCTCGGCGCGACGTACAAAGGCAAACAGACCGGCACGTTCGGCGATTACAACGTCATCTCCTTCAACGGAAACAAGATCATCACCGGATCCTCGGGCGGCATGCTTTTGACTGATGACATTGACGTGGCTAACCGCGTGCGTAAATGGTCCACGCAGAGCCGCGAGAACGCACCGTGGTATCAGCACGAGGAGCTCGGCTACAACTACCGCATGAGCAACGTGATCGCAGGTGTCGTCCGCGGTCAGCTTCCGTATCTTGCCGAGCATATCGCGCAGAAAAAAGCGATCTACGAAAGATACCGCGAAGGATTTAAGGATCTGCCCGTAACGATGAATCCGTTCACGGCGGACACGATGGAGCCGAACTACTGGCTCTCCTGCCTCCTCATCGATAAGGATGCCATGTGCAAGCAGGTCCGCAGCGACAATGAAGCTGCCTACATAAAAGAGGCGGGTAAATCCTGCCCGACCGAAATTCTCGAGACGCTCGCATCGTACAACGCCGAGGGCAGACCGATCTGGAAGCCGATGCACATGCAGCCGATCTTCCGTATGCATCCGTTCGTCATGGCGGACGGCGACGGCAGATGCCGCACGAACGCGTATATCGACTGCGGCAAGGCAGACAGCGTGAACGCGGATATTTTCCACCGCGGTCTGTGCCTGCCGAGCGACAACAAAATGACCGAGACCGAGCAGACGCAGGTCATCGAGATCGTGAAAAGCTGTTTCTGATCCGGCATGAAAAAGAAAATCGCAATCATAGGCGCGAACGATCAGCAGAACCCGCTGATTCTGAAAGCCGGAGAGATGGGATTTGAAACCCACACCTTTGCCTGGCAGACAGGCGGCGAGATCGGCGAGAAAACCTCCGACCGTTTTTACCCGATCAGTGCAGGCAATAAAGAAGATATTCTCGCCAAATGCAGGGAGATCGGCGTCGACGCCACTGTATCGATCGGCTCCGACATTGCCGCAGGTACATGCGCATATATCGCCCAAGCGCTTGCTCTGCCAGGCAACGGATATGAGTCGGTGCGGCGTGCCACGAATAAGATTCTGACGCGAAAAACACTCGCCGCACACGGGATTTTCCAGCCTGCCCATGTTGAAATCGGGGACACAATCCCGTTTGACGCCCTGAACGCGCTCAGATATCCGCTGGTCGTCAAGCCAAGCGACCGTTCCGGCGGACGCGGACTGCGGATCGTGCAATCCGCTGACGAGCTGTTCGGCGCGATCGGCAACGCGAGGGAAACCTCCTTTGAGCGAAAAGCCATCGTCGAGGAATACATTGACGGACAGCTGTACAGTTGTGAATGTCTCTCCTTCGGCGGTGCGCATTACGTCGTCGGATTCACAAAGCGGGATGCGGCAATAACCGGCTCTCGCGTGTGCGAATACCGGCACACCCAGCCTGCCGTACTCCCCCTCTCCGCCGAAAAAACAATGCGTGAGAACTGCCGCACCATTCTTGACGCGCTCGGTCTGCATCTCGGCGCCTCCTCCATCGAATTTATCGTCGGAAGAGACAACCGCGTCTACATCATCGAAGTCACGCCAAGCATGTACGGAGATTATATCGGCACCGATCTGATTCCGCGTGCCTACGGCTATGATTACACAAAAGCCGTTCTGGAAATCGCCTGCGGCAAAACGCCGCGTGTACCGCCGAAATCGGCACGGGCACAGGCACAGGTTCTCTTTTCTTACGACAAACAGGACGGCACACGCACCAGACACACCGTTACCGAATCACCAATCAAGGAGTTCGGCGGTGCGCTCCCTCTGCGGCTGCCGCAGTATACGCCGTACTATCCCGAAAACGATACGACGCTTGCGTTCAACAGTGAATACACCGCGTTCGCCTATGCCCTTGCGCACACGAACGCCAAACGGGTGCATTTGCCGTATTACGCCTCGTCCGCTTGGGAGAAGGCAGCAACGGAATGCGGCGCCGAGTGCGTCTTCTACCATATTGATGCGCGTTTTCTCCCCGTCGGTATCGATGCGGGCGAAGGAGACGCCGTTCTGCTTGTGAATTATCACGGGCTGTGCGGCGAGTACATCAAAAACGCACGCTTTCCCGTAAAAATCGTGGACAACTCCCAATCGTTCTTCACAGAGCCGATCATGGAGGAAAACACGTTCAATATCTACGCCGCGCGTAAGTTTTTTGCCGTTCCGGACGGTGCGTATCTGATCTCCTCCTCCCTGCGCGGATCCATAGCGGATTGGGAGACGGATGTATCCTATAAGCGCGCACGTGCGCTGCTCCTCGCACTCGAATGCGGTGCAGGTGCCGCGTACAAGGAGCAGCAGGCAAATGAGCAGGAGCTCGTTCTCAAACGTGCGGGGATGTCCGCTCTGACACGCAGACTCCTCTCCGCAGTCGATTACGAGGCGGAACGCCGGATGCGTGCCCGCAACTTTGCCATCCTGCACAAATTTCTTCAGCCGCATAACACGCTTTCCCTCGATCCGAAAGACAATTTTGCCCCGCAGTTCTACCCGTTGCTGGTAAGTGCGGATATTCGCAGTCTTTTGATCGGAAAGAAAATATATATCCCCTTACTTTGGAGGAAGACGCTTTCCGAAGAATTCGACGGTTTTGCCGAGAAGACATTCTCCGAAAAGCTGATCTGCCTCCCTATCGAGCCGGATTATTCCGAAAGTGATATGGAATATCTGGCCGAGACAGTGATCGCCTCGCTTAGCTGAGGTGATCTGCCTGCCCGTTGCGGTAGGCAAAACTCCGTCTCGTTGCAGTCGGTGTCATCAAAAATAAGGAGTTATGTTATGCCAAGTGTTTTCATTTATCTTTTAGTCATGCTTGCCGTCATATTTCTCTGGTTTCTTCTTTTCAAGAGACCGATCTATGAGGGCATTCTCGTAAGCTTTGTGATTCTGCTCACAATTACAGGCACGTGGGCAAATGTCTTTTCCTATATCGACAAAGCACTGTCCACCTCGCTTCTCTATTCCATGATGGCGTTCTCCGCCATGTCGCAGATTCTTACCAAAACGAAAGTCATCGATAACTGCGTAAAGATCATCCTTGCTCTGCTCGGACGGATTCCAGGCGGTGCAGGCTACGCCTCCATTGCCGCGAGCAGCTTCATGGGTGCGCTCTCCGGCAGCGGCCCCGGCAACGTCCTTGCCACCGGCACGATGACCATCCCTGCCATGATTAAATCGGGCTATCCGCCCCATCTTGCCGCAAACGTCGAAAGCACCGCAAGCTATCTCGGCAATATGATCCCGCCGTCTGCCAACATCGTTGCCGCACTCGGCGCATTCCTTGCCGTGTATCCCGACAGCGGTGTCACGACCGGTCAGTTCTGGATCGTATGCTGGGGCGTATCGCTTTGGTTCATTCTGGCAAGATTTATCCAGCTGTTCGCTTTCTGCAAATACTACAAGATCAAGGCGATGGACAAATCGGAAATTCCGAGTCTCAAGCAGACGATCAAGGAAGGCTGGAGCGGTCTTTTCCTCCCTGTTGTAATCCTGTTCCCGTTCTTCTTTGATGCGATATTCAATGCATCCTTCCTCACCGCACGTCTCGGTGCAACCGGCGCGAAGTATTTCTCCTCTTCCCTGCTCATCTTCACGGCAGGAATCGCGACAATCTACGGCGTTCTGATCGCGAAAAACAGACGCGAGATGACACCCGCAGGCATCGTCAAGACGTTCGCCGGCAGCGCAAAGGGACTCGTGCCGACCGTTGCCACCTGTATCCTCGGCTACATGATCGGCGCACTGTTTACCGACATCAATGCCGCTGCCGATCTGCAGGCGTTCTTTGAAAAGATGGATCTCGGACTGGTCGCGCTTGCATTTATCGTGCCGCTGATCACCTGCTTTATTTCCATGGTGATCCCCGGCTCCTCCATTACCGTCATGCTCGGCTCCGTTTTCGTTTCGATTTTCGCCTCGGCAGGCGCAGATCCGCTGCTCGTTGCCGCTATGCTTCCCTGCATCTGCGGCGTTATGTGCGGTATCACGCCGCCATTCGCACTCGGTATGTATGCGGGTATGTCGATCGCTAAATCGGATTTCACAAAAACGCTGAAAAATGATCTGTGGTGGGTTGCTGTGCAGTACGTCATGGAAGTGGTCGTTCTGCTCGGTGTGCTCCCCGTGATCGGACTGTAAGGAGGTGCGCACATGAGTAACTTCAGAGAAAAAACCGCAAAAGTCCTGTCCTACGTTTACGGCACAGGAATCGCAATCGCCCTTTTCGCAGGTGCGCTTTCCTTCCTCGGTTATCTTGCCGCAATCATTATCGGCGGAGAGACCGCCACGGAAATTTGCACTTTCATTTACAAGCAGTGCTATCCTGTCATCATTTACCTCTCCTCCGTGTCCGTTCTGATCGGACTTGTGAAGATGTATGTAGCGGGAGAAAAATCCCTCGTTCCGCCCAAGAAAAAGAAGTAAGTAAAAGGGGACCGACAAACCGTGCGAACATTTCAACTTTTCATAAAACGTGCTTTTGATCTCACTGTATCCATCATTCTTCTGCTGATTCTGATCGTTATTCCCGTGATGATCGTGATCCCGATCCTCATCCGGCTCACGTCCAAGGGTCCCGCCGTATTTACGCAGGATCGTGTGGGCAAGGATGGCAAGGTGTTCAAAATTTACAAATTCCGCACCATGCTCATCCCCGAGGAAAGTTTTGACAAGAACGGTAGAGAGCTGACACCAAAGGAACGCATCACCGGCGTCGGCAGATTTCTCCGCAAAACAAGCCTGGACGAGCTAATGCAGATCTTCAATATCATCAACGGCACCATGAGCTTTGTCGGTCCCCGTCCTACTCTGCCGAGTCAGGTTGAAAAATACACCGATTACCACAACCAGCGCCATCTCATGCGTCCGGGTGTCACCGGCTGGGCGCAGGTGAACGGAAGAAACAACCTCAACTGGGCGCAGAAAATTGAGTTTGATATCGAATACGTACATAATTTCAGCTTGTGGATGGATATAAAGATTCTGTTCAAAACGGTGGCAGTCGTCTTCAAAAGCGAAGGCATCGCGTTCAAGGACGGCGACGCTGCCCTGCCGCCCGTTCCCGAAACGGCTGAAAAAGAAACCGAATCCGCAAATAAATAAACGTGAGGATTACTATGACCAACTACGATGTACTTCTGGAGAAAATGCGGGAAGCCGGCATGGACTACCGCTGGTCCCGTATGTTTGTAAAGAAACTCTCCGATGACGAAAAGGCGTTTCCCGTCTCCGGTGAGGAAGCGGCATTCGCCCTAAAGCACGGATTCTATCCCGGCCGCGTCACCCTGTACGGTCTGACGGAGGAAAACGTACACGATTACCTCCCCGATTACAACTATTTTATGCTCCATCCGCTGAACAACCATTTTCTGAAATGGCTGGACAAGACGACGCTCAAGTACGTCCTCAACAGCGGCGGATGCGAGTCCACGATGCCAGAATATTACGCCTACGTCGAAAACGACGGCAGCTTTACCTATCTGATGGATGCGCCGAAGCACATCGCCAAGGATCGCGACTATCTGATGAATCTCTTGAAATACAAGGGCATCCTCGCCATGAAACCGAACTCCGGCACCTCCGGCGGTCTCGGATTCATCAAGCTGGAGTTGCGCGGCGAGGAGCTGTGGGAGAACAACAAGCCGATCGACATGGCGCGCTTTGAAGAAATCCGCGACTCCATGCGCAACTACATTATCACTGAGTACGCGCATCAGCATCACGACCTTGCCGCCATCTGGCCGGACAGTGAGTGTACGCTCCGCGTGATTATGGTAAAGGATCCGAAAAAGGATCTCTATACCCCTGCCACGTGGTCGTGCTCCGTATCGTATGCAAGATTCGGCACGTCCGTCAACGGCGGCGCAAGCAATCTCTCCTCCGGCGGTGTCGGTGTCGGCTTCGATTTTGAAACCGGTCTGTACAACGATTTCGCCATCCGCTACAAGAGATACTGTCCCGACGGCGAGTGGCGCCTCGATAGGCATCCCGATACGAATTTTGTGTTCGCCGGTGCAGGACTGCCAAACTGGGCGTACGTCCGCGACAAGATCCGCGATATCTGCGCGCATGTCTCCTCGCTCGATTATCTCGGACTGGATATCATCATCACCGAGGACGGCATGAAGCTCTGCGAGATCAACTCGCATCCTGCCATGGACTACGAGCAGATCATGTGCGGCCCAACGATGAAAAAACCGAAAATCAAAGCATTCTTTGAAAACAAGGGACTTTTCAATCACGACGCCGAGGTACTCTATCGCGCGTACATGGAAAGCCAGGAATAAATCACTCCCACATTAAGGAGATTACATACATGAAAGCGCTCGTACTTTGCGGAGGTCTTCCGCAGATTGCGTTAATCAAAGAACTCAAAAGCCGCGGCATCACGGCGATCCTTGCAGATATGAATCCCAAGGTTGCCGCGAGAGAATACGCCGACAAATTTTATCAGGTATCCGTTCTGGATGTGGACGCGATCCGCGCCGTTGCCGTG
Organism: Clostridia bacterium; assembly: GCA_017466375.1. Classification (GTDB taxonomy): domain Bacteria; phylum Bacillota; class Clostridia; order Oscillospirales; family CAG-272; genus SIG701. The sequence goes on from JAFTUH010000041.1 coordinate 30,881, forward strand.
GAAGAAAAGGTCGATTTTCTCATCACGGTCTGTGCCGATCAGGTGCTGGAGGTCGTTGCGAAAATCGCACAGGATCTTTCCCTGCCGTGGTATATCGATGCCGAAACTGCCGAAAACGTCTCCAAAAAATCGTACATGAAGCAGATCTTTTGGGACAACGGCGTTCCGACTACAAAATTCGTGATACTGGATCGGTATGATGCGGAAAAGCTCGCGTCTCTCTCCTATCCGATCATTGTAAAGCCGGTCGATGCATACTCCTCGCGCGGCGTCAAAAAGGTGCAGAATGAGGCAGAACTGCGCGAGGCAATCGATGCCGCGTCTGCCATCAGCCGCACGAAAACCGCCATCGCTGAGGAATTTGCCGAAGGGGAAGAAATCAGCGTGGATGTATACGTGGAGGAGGGCAAGGCGCACGTGCTTTGTCTGACCAACATCTACAAAATCGGCGAGGACGGCAAGTTCATCATCAACCGCAGCCGTATCCCTGCCGACGTTCCGGACGAAATCGATGCCATGATCGCCGATGCCGTACAAAAAATCGCGGATGCATTCGGACTCAAAAATACGCCGATGCTCGTACAGCTCATCACCGACGGTAAAAAGATCTCCGTCGTCGAATTCTGTGCACGCACAGGCGGCGGTATCAAGTTCAAAATGATCAAACGCGTGTCCGGATTTGACGTGGTGAAAGCCGTCGTCGATCTGACGCTTGGAGAAAAGCCGCACGTCGGAGAGATCCGCAAGGCGGACAAGATCATTGTAAACGAATTCGTCTACTGCAAAGCGGGCGAGCTCGATCATCTCGAGGGATTTGAAGAGCTTCTTGCGGACGGCACGATCGCGGCGTACTCCGGATTCAAGGCACCGGGCGCCGTGTTTACACAGATCAACTCCAGCGGCGACCGCGTCGCGTATTTCAGTATCGAAGCGGACAGTGATGCGGATCTGAAAGCACGTCACGCCGCCGCCAACGCACGCATCCGCGCGGTCGGCACGGACGGGGAGGATCTCATCCGCCACGATCTGATAGCCAAATTTCACGCATAAAGGACAACCGTTATGAACGTATTATTCGCTTCGATCAGCCCGATTGCAGACGCCGCCGGGCATTCGATCTCGCTGGATCTTCTGCATGAGTTTCAGAAAAACGGGCACTCGGTGTACATCGTCTGCGCGGTGGAAAAGAAAGCACAGACGGAAACGTATCTCACCGAGGAAGCCGGCTGCCATATCCTGCGCGTGAAGATCGGCAACAATAAAAAAGCGAACATTATTGAAAAGGGCATCACGACCGTCCGCCTGCCGTCGCTGTACATCAAGGCGATCAAGCAGTATTTCGCTGACGTGAAATTCGATCTCGTGCTCTACCCCACCCCCCCTGTCACCCACTACGAAACGGTCCGGTTCATCAAAAAACGCGACGGTGCCGCAACGTATCTTCTGCTGAAGGATATCTTCCCGCAGAACGCGGTCGATATCGGCATGATGCAAAAATCGGGCGTGAAAGGACTTTTGTACAGGTATTTCCGCAAAAAGGAAAAGAAGCTGTACGCCATCTCCGACCGCATCGGCTGTATGTCGCAGGCAAATGTGGATTACGTGCTCGCACATAATCCCGAAGTGCCGGCGGAAAAAGTGGAGATCTGTCCGAACGCGATTGAGATTCAGGACATGACGATCACAGACGAACAGCGCACGGAGATCCGCGAAAAATACGGCATCCCGCTGGACAAAACCGTATTCGTCTACGGCGGAAATCTCGGACGCCCGCAGGGGATTCCGTTCATCATGGAGTGTTTGAAAACACAGGTGAACAATCCCGACGCGTATTTTCTGCTCGTCGGTGACGGTACCGAATTTTCCAAGCTGGAGACATTTTTCTGCGATCTGCACGCACCGAACATGAAGCTGATGAAACGACTCCCGAAGGAGGATTATGACCGCATGGTCGCCGCGTGCGACGTCGGACTGATCTTTCTTGATCACCGCTTTACGATTCCAAACTTTCCAAGCCGCCTGCTTGCGTATATGCAGGCGGGGCTGCCCGTGCTTGCCTGCACCGATCCGAACACGGATATCGGCAAGGTGATCACCGAGGGCGGCTTCGGCTGGTGGTGTGAAAGCAACGATACCGATGCTTTTGGAAAGGCAGTAGCCACTGCCGTGCAAGCAGATCGCGCCGGCATGAAGGATGCGGAAATGACGTATCTCAAGGAGCATTATACCTCCGAAATCTGCTACCGCACGATCGTGCGATGAGGGATATATGAAAGTTTTGATGATCAACTCCGTCTGCGGCATCCGCAGTACGGGCAGAATCTGCACCGATTTGGCGGCAGATTTGGAAAAGGACGGACACGAGGTGAAGATCGCCTATGGACGGGAGAGTGTGCCTGAGAAATTCCAGAAATCCGCCGTGCGCATCGGCGGAACGTGGGATGTCCGCACAAGCGGTCTGAAAGCACGCCTTTTTGACAATGAGGGATTCAACAGCGTATCCGCAACGCGACGCTTTCTCAAATGGGCGGACGAATACAATCCCGATCTGCTCTGGCTGCACAATCTGCATGGGTATTACATCAATCTGGAACTGCTGTTTACCTGGATCAAATCCCGCCCGCAGATGCAGGTGAAATGGTGTCTGCACGACTGCTGGGCATTCACCGGTCACTGCCCGCATTTCGTGATCGGCAACTGTCAAAAATGGAAGACGCAGTGCTATGACTGTCCGAAAAGCAAGCAGTACCCGAAGAGCTTTTTTGCGGACAATTCCAGAAAGAATTACCAAAAGAAAAAAAACCTGTTCACCGGCATCCGCGATATGACTCTGTACGTGCCGACACACTGGATGGAAAATTTTGTGAAGGAATCCTTTTTGAAGGAGTACCCGATCGAAGTAGTACCGCACAAGGTTGATACGGAAATTTTCCACCCGCGCGAGAGCGATTTCCGTGCCCGTCACGGATTGGAGAATAAAAAGATCATCCTCGGTGCAGCGACAGCGTGGGGCGTAAACAAAGGTCTCGGCGACTTTATACAGCTTGCCGGCATGCTCTCTGAGGAGTACAAAATTGTTCTTGTTGGACTGACGCCGAAACAGATGGCGGGACTTCCCGCAAACATCCTCGCCCTGCCCCGCACAAACAACGCGGTGGAGCTCGCAGAGATCTACACGGCGGCAGATGTTTTTGCAAATCCGAGCAAGGTGGAATCCTACGGTATGACGACGGTAGAGGCAATCGCTTGCGGCACGCCTGCGATTGTGTACGAAAACACCGCCTGCGAGGAAGTAATCCGCGAACTCGGACACGGTGCTGCTGTAAAACAGGGCGCACAGTATCTGTACGAAGCAATTCTCGAAAGAGTATAAAAGATCGCCGGTGCGATCGGAGAGGAACGTATGATTTTCTTAGGCTGTCTGTTTGAAAGAGAACGTGAAAACGAATACCTGAAAAAAAGCAAGTGCGGTATTTCCAACGCCGTGAACGGCTATCAGTGGAATCTGATCGACGGACTGAACGCAAATCTGGAAAAGCCTGTATCGATCATTAATGTTCTTCCCGTCGGCATCTGGAAAAAGCAGTACAGCGATCTTGTTTTAGAGGATCGCCACTGGACGTATAACGGCGCCGACTGCTTTGAAATCGGCGGTGTTAACCTCCCGCTCATCAAACAGCATCAGCGCTATCGGAAAACGCTCCGTCTTCTGAAGCAGTCACAGGACAAGAAGATCCTGATCTATTCGCCCTATCTTCCTTTTTTGAAAGCAATCCGCAAGCTGGACAAAAGCTATCATGTCACACTTGTTGTAACTGATCTGCCTGAGTTTTACGATCTCGGGAAAGTATCCCCCCTGCGCAGGTTTCTGAGAAAAATCAACAATCGCTCCGTCTATAAATGCATGGAGCGCGTGAATAGTTTTGTTCTTCTCACAGAGCAGATGAAGGAACCTCTTCGCGTCGGTGACAGACCGTATACCATCGTGGAGGGTATCTGTAATCCGCATCTGTTTGACAGCATAGAAGCGCCCGATACTCCGGCAAAAGAAAAAATCATCCTGTACACCGGTACACTGCACGAAAAATTCGGCATCGGCAATCTACTCAATGCCTTTGCAGGAATCGATAATCCCGATTACCGCCTGTGGATCTGCGGCGGCGGCGACATGAAAGAAAAAATTGAACAAGCCGCTGAAAATGACCCCCGTATCCGCTTTTTCGGGTACGTACCGAAGAATACAATCTGCGAAATGCAGCTACAAGCCACCGTGCTTGTCAATCCGCGCCCGAACAACGAGGCGTACACCAAATACAGTTTTCCGTCCAAAACGATGGAGTATATGCTGAGCGGAAAGCCGGTCATCATGTACAAGCTGGACGGCATTCCCGATGAATACGACGACTATCTGTGCTATGTTCCCGACGATTCTGTATCCTCTTTGCGAGAGACAATCGTATCTGTATGCGATCTGTCTGAAGAGAAACGGAACCATATCGGCGAGAACGCGCGCAGTTTCCTGATACAGAAAAAAAACACCCGCGTTCAAGCGAAAGAGATTTTGCGGATGCTTTTTTAACATCTCGCTTGACCGAACAACCGTCTGTAAGGAGTATATCGTAATGTTTATATCCATTGGAGGAAAAAAACTCCTTGGATCATCCGAGTCCCGTTATATTGCGCTGTTCGCCATGGTTTTGATTCTTTGCGGACAACCGTGGAGACAAACCGGTCTCATGAGTCTTGGAACTTGGCTGATCTTTTTGGCCGCATTTTACGATCTGTTAAAAGCGGCAAGTATGCGTTTTCTGAACAGGCCAACGATTCTTCTGCTTTGCATACTGATGCTGTCATTCTTTTCCCTGCTTGCCTCGGCAGATTTTTCGTACAAATCTTTGGTTGCCCTGTTCTGCTTTTGGGAGATCCCGATTTTCATGCAGTTCTCTACCCAAAACGTGAGCAAATCGTTCAAGGAAAAGCTATACTATGTCTTTTTGGGATTGGCAGCGTACTATGTTTTCTTGGCGCTGTCCTCCATTTCACACGATTATATGGGACCGTACGGCATCGTACAGCTCGATGAACTAACCCTCGGCTATACCAACCCGAACCAAACAGGTATGTACCTGCTTATCTGCTTCTTCATCCTTCTCAGTGCTGCAGCGTATTTCCAGAAACGCTGGCTCAGGCACCTGTACATCGGCGCAGCTATCATTATCGGTACGCTGATCTTCGCAACCAACTCCCGTTCCTGTGTGCTTCTCGCTGCCGCATATGCATTCTATTATGTTTTCTTCAGCAAAAAAACATCCGCACGAACAATCGGTATGATCGCAAAAATCGCCTTTTTTCTCCCGATCATCCTCTTTATCTTCATCGTGTTCTTCCAGCAGGCAGCCCAAAGCATCCTTGTCATGGGAGAGGATTTCGACACCGGACGCGCAACGATTTTCTCCGATGTTTTTACCAATTACGATCTTGTCAAATTCCTGCTGGGTGATTATTCATCGCATCAATTTGAGAATCTGCATAATGCGTATCTGAGTATTTTTGCCACTGCCGGATTTTTTGTTGCACTTCTGTATGTCGTTTTTTTGCGCAATAAATTTCTGGAAATCCATAAAACCGCAAAACAGCGCCACCAACAACTCGCCTTTGTTGGATTGATCATGCTCATCGTCCACATGTCCGTAGAAGCAGCATTCTTTACTGCCGGGTCCGTTTACGCAGTCTCCGTGATGTGCTTGGCCTGGATTTCTTCAGAAAAATACGAGGATTAACACATCATGAGAGTAGTACCTGTAACGAATAAATCACGATACGTTGCACTGATTGCAATGGCATTGATTCTGGTGAGTCAGCCATGGGGACAAACTGTGCTGGTGAGTATTGGAACATGGATGATCTTCTTTGCCGCGTTTTACGATATGATGAAGGCCTTCCGCATGCGTTTCACACGCCCCTCGGCCATCGTTCTTTTCAGCATTCTGATTCTCTCCCTTTTCTCCCTGGTTGCAGCAGCCGGATTTACGTATAAATCATTCGTTGCTCTGTTCTGCTTCTGGGAAATCCCGATTTTTTTACAGTTTTCAACCCAAAATATTACACGCAACTTTGCAAAAAAGGTGTACTACCTCTTTCTGGGATTAGCAACATATTATCTTTTTCTGGCGCTCTCGCCTCTTGCGTTCAATTACAAAGGACCGTACGGCATCGTACAGCTCTCATCCCTGACACTCGGCTATCAGAACCCGAATCAGACAGGTATGTACCTGCTTGTCTGCTTCTTCATCCTTCTCGGTGCCACCACATTTTTTGAAGAGATGAAATGGAAGATTATCTATGCAGCAGCAAGTGCCGTGGTAGGAATTCTGATTATTCTTACAGACTCCCGCGCCTGTATTCTCCTTGCTATCGGGTACACAATCTACTATATTTTCTTTCGGAAGAATTCCTGGCCGGCACTGACAGCAATTCTGACAAAAATCGCATTCATCATTCCGATCGCCGTTTTTGTATTCATCATTGGATTCCAACAGACATCGCAGAACATTCAACTCCTCGGCGAAGTCTTTGACACGGGACGTTTTGCCATCTATACCGATGTATTCAAGCAGTATAATTTCATGGAATTTGTACTCGGCAGTTTCGTCGAATATCGGTACGAAAATCTGCACAATGCGTATCTCAGCGTATTTGCCACCTCCGGCATATTCGTGGTAGTGTTCTTCGTTCTGTTTTTGCGCGGCAGATTTCTCGAAATCCACAAAAACGTAACTCGGTGCTATCAGCAGCTCGCATATATCGGGCTTCTCATGCTGATCGTCCATATGTCGATCGAAGCCGCGTTCTTTACCGCAGGCTCCGTATATGCAATCTCTGTCATGTGCCTGGTCTGGATCTCCTCACAAAAAATCAATGATTGAGGCTATATATGAAAGTTTTGCACGTTAACAGCGCTGAAACGGGCAGCACTGGAAAAATCATTGCGGATATCAGCCGCAATCTGCATGCACGGGGAGATGAAGCTGTTCTGTGCGCGCCGAAAATCACATCTCCCAACTGCGAATATCTAAAAAAATACGCCGTATCCCTACCGCTGGAGCAGGGGCTGTACAGACGGATTTCCTACCTTACGGGAATCTCATACGGATTTGCCCCGCTTTCTACTGCGAAGGTGATCCGGGCAATCAAAAAAGAATGCCCCGATATTGTGCATCTGCATTCTGTCAACGGCTGCGTTGTGAATGTGCACAAACTACTCGCTTTTCTGAAAAAGCACCGGATTCCAACTGTTGTGACGAATCACGCGGAGTTTCTGTACACAGGGAACTGTTCATACTCACACAATTGCGAAAAATGGAAAAACGGCTGCGGCAAATGTCCTTCGCTGAAAACAGCAACCGGATCCCTTTTCTTTGACCGCACACATACAGCATGGACACGAATGAAAAACGCGTTTGACGGCTTTGAAAAACTCTCCGTTGTCAACGTATCACCCTGGCTGACGGAACGCGCAAAACAATCCCCGCTTGTCAACGCTTACGAGAATTATACGATTCTGAACGGCATCAATACGGATGTTTTTCATTACAAACCGTCAACTCCCTCGGATGAAAAAATCATCTTTCACGTCACGTCTGCGTTTTCGGACACGCCCGGACACATAAAAGGCGGCGAATACATTTTTGAACTTGCACGACGCTTCGCTAAAGAGAATGTAAAATTCGTCGCAGCCGGTCCCTATAATGTCAAAGGGGAGATTCCGGCTAACGTAACTTTGCTCGGCAAGCTCTCCAATCAGCATGAACTGGCGGATTGGTACCGGAAAGCAAATCTGACCGTACTGACCAGCAAGCGCGAAACGTTCGGTATGGCTGTGGCGGAATCTCTCGCCTGCGGAACACCCGTCGCCGGCTTCTGTTCCGGCGGATCGGAAAGCATCACGATAGACGATTTTTCCGAATTCGTACCGTTTGGCGATACAGATACACTGGAAAAGCAGATCCGCGAAAAATGGCTGGATTTCAAAACACAAGAGAATGCCGCAGAAATATCGACCGCAGCAATCAACAAATACGCCGATGCGCGCATGGCTCGGGAATATTTCGAAATATATCAGAAACTGCTGAAATAATCGCACAGATACCCACTCACACAAAGGAGGACGAAAGCGTGAAAATTGTATTCATCTCGAATTATTTATCTCACCACCAACAGCCTCTATCGGACAAATTATATGCGCTGACTGACGGAGAGTACCGTTTTATCGAAACAGAGCCGATGGAACAAGATCGTCGCAATCTGGGGTGGGGGTTCTCTGAGACACCCTCTTATGTACTGCAGTACTACACTGATGAGCACGCTGCACAAACATGCCAGACTTTAATTGATGATGCTGATGTCGTCATTCACGGAAGCGCACCATACGAAACACTAAAAAACAGGCTCCTTAAAAAAAAGCCGATCTTTATATACTCCGAACGTCTTTACAAGGCAAAAGTCGGTTACTACAAACTGCCCGTGCGTGCTTACCGTTTTTATAAAAAATACGGGCGTCACAAAAACGTCCGTCTGCTCTGTGCAAGCGCATACACGGCTGCCGATTTTGCCAAAACCCGCACCTTTATCGGTAAGGCATACAAATGGGGATACTTCCCCGAAATCAAACAGCACGAGGACATCGATGCACTGATTGAGAAAAAACAGCCTGCTACTCTCCTCTGGGTAGCAAGATTTCTTCCTGTAAAGCATCCCGACGTACCTGTCGAAATCGCAAAACGGCTGAAAGCAGACGGCTACAGCTTCACACTGAATATGATCGGAAACGGAGAGTTGGAGGAGCAGATCCGTCAAAGAATCGCGGAAGAAAATCTCTCCGACAGCGTACACCTTCTCGGCTCTATGAAACCGGAGGAGGTACGCACCCACATGGAAGAAAGCGAAATCTTCCTGTTCACCTCTGATCGCGGAGAGGGATGGGGTGCCGTTTTGAACGAATCCATGAACTCCGCCTGCGCAGTCTGTGCCTCCCATGCAATCGGGGCTGTGCCTTTTCTTCTGGATGACGGCAAAAACGGCATCATCTACAAAGACGGCAATCTCGACGATCTTTACGGCAAGGTAAAATGGCTGATGGATCACCCCACTGAGAGGAAAGCGATTTCCCAACGCGCCTATGAAACGATGATCGGCGAGTGGAATGCTGAAGCGGCGGCACGGAAGTTTATTACTCTTGCAGAAGCAGTGATGCGCGGCGAGAAAGCGCCGTTCCCGTTTGACAGCGGCGTATGCAGCAAGGCGGAAATTATCCCCGATGGGTGGTATAAAAACAATGGGAAAATTAAGTAAATTTCTGCACCTGCAAGGGCTGAAGCGAACATGGACTCTGTTTCGGGTCAATAAACTCCTTGTCGGCCCCAAGCATTTTGAAAAAAAACGAAAACTCTTGATCTCTATAGGATACAATATCGGAGAGAACACGAAAATCGTCGCTCCGATCGAATGTTACGGAAATCTGACAATCGGCAAAAACTGTTGGATCGGCAAGAATCTGAAAATAAACGGAAACGGCACTGTCATCATCGGCGACAACTGCGATATTGCACCTGAAGTTACCTTTCAAACCGGAAGCCATTTGATCGGCTCTGCTGAACATCGGGCTGGAGAGGGCATCTCCTTTACACAAACAATTGGAAACGGCACATGGATCGGCGTACGGACCACAATTATTAACGAAACGCATATTGGAAACGGATGTATCGTCGCAGCCTGTGCCTGTGTAACGAAAGATGTTCCCGATAACACCTTGGTCGGAGGGGTTCCTGCCAAACCAATACGGAGCTTATCGGTATGATAAAAAGTTTTCTGAAAAACAAAGTCGTAAAAAACGCCGGGTGGATGATCGGCGAGAAAATCGTACAGATGCTGATCTCCCTGATCGTGGGAGTGCTCACCGCACGCTATCTCGGGCCGTCCAATCAAGGACTCATTGATTACGCCGGTGCATACACAGCGTTCTTTTCTTCTCTCTGCACACTCGGAATCAATAATATCCTGGTCAAGGAATTTATTGACCATCCCGATGAAGACGGTGAAATACTCGGCTCGTCGATTCTTTTGCGTCTGCTCTCCAGTGCGCTGTCCGTGATAACGATCATCGGCATCGTCTGCATCGTGGATCGCGATGACCCGACGGCGGTTGCCGTCGTGGCATTGAGCACCGTTGGTATTCTGTTTCATGTGTTCGAAGTATTTAACTACTGGTTTCAAGCACAACTCCTCTCCAAAGTCACATCTACCGCCGCACTGGTTGCATATGCAGTCATGACGGTATACAAGGTTTTCCTGCTAGTGACGGGAAAAGATGTAAAGTTTTTTGCTGTCACGCTCTCTGTGGATTACATCGTAATCGGTGTATTTCTGTACATATGTTATAAAAAATACAAAGGCAGCAAACTGCGCATATCGATCGACTGCTGCAAACGTATTCTACGGCAAAGTGCTCCCTTCATCCTACCCGGTCTGATGGTAGCCATCTACGCGCAAACGGATAAGTTCATGCTGAAGCAGCTTCTCTCTGCGGCGGACGTCAGTTACTATGCGCGCGCAACATCGCTGTGCAGTATGTGGTGCTTCATTCTGAATGCAATTATCGCATCGCTCCATCCGCCGATCATGGAGGAGAATAAAAACGGGAACGAGGAAGAGTTTGAGCGAAAAAACAAACTCCTCTACGCCATCGTTTTTTACCTTTCCATGATCGTATCGGTCCTGTTCGTTCTGCTCGCAAATCCCGTTATCTGCATTCTGTACGGGGCCGAATATCTGCCTGCGGCCGACCCACTCCGCATCGCAACATGGTACACAGCGTTCTCCTATCTCGGCGTTGCGCGCAATGCGTGGATTGTCTGCAAAAACGCACAGAAATATTTGATCTGGATCTATCTGTCCGCCGCGGTCGCAAACGTCGCTTTGAATGCGCTGCTGATCCCGATCTGGGGACCGTCCGGTGCAGCTTTTGCGTCCCTCATCTCGCAAATCATCACGACCTTTGTCGTGCCGTTCTTCATCAAGCCGCTCAGGAAAAATTCGATGCTCATGGTGGATGCAATTCTTCTGAAAGGACTCAAACGAAAAAACAAGTAATTTATAACCTTACATAAAATCACATCGGAGGTATATCCCATGTCACTGTTTACAGGAAAAACTCTTCTTATCACCGGTGGTACGGGTTCATTCGGCAATGCCGTTCTCAACCGTTTTCTCCGCACCGATATCGGTGAAATCCGCATTTTCTCCCGCGATGAAAAAAAGCAGGACGATATGCGCCACGAATTTCAGGTAAAGATGCCTGAGGTTGCCGAAAAAATCAAGTTTTACATCGGCGACGTCCGCGATCTCGCAAGCGTGAAAAACGCAATGCACGGCGTGGATTACATTTTCCATGCAGCGGCGCTCAAGCAGGTGCCGTCCTGCGAATTCTTCCCGATCGAGGCGGTCAAAACGAATGTTCTCGGCACGGAAAACGTACTGACTGCCGCGATTGAAGCCGGTGTCAAGAACGTCGTCTGCCTCTCGACGGACAAGGCGGCGTATCCCGTCAATGCGATGGGCACGTCCAAGGCGATGATGGAGAAGGTCATCGTCGCGAAATCCCGCACGGTATCGCCCGAGAAGACGAAAATCTGCTGCACGAGATACGGCAACGTCATGTGCTCGCGCGGCTCCGTTATCCCCTTGTGGATCGATCAGATCCGTGCCGGCAACCCGATCACGATCACGGACGGCAGCATGACACGCTTCATTATGTCGCTTGACGAAGCGGTCGATCTCGTTCTGTTCGCATTTGAGCACGGTGAAAGCGGCGATATCCTCGTACAGAAGGCACCTGCCTGCACGATCCAGACACAGGCGGAGGCGGTATGCGAGCTGTTCGGCGGCGACAAGAACGCGATCAAGGTCATCGGTATCCGCCACGGTGAGAAGATGTACGAAACGCTTCTGACGAACGAGGAGTGCGCCGGCGCCATCGACATGGGCAACTTCTATCGCGTACCGTGTGACAAGCGCGGTCTGAACTACGACAAGTACTTCCATGAGGGCAACACCGAGCGCAACACGCTGACTGAGTTCAACTCAAGCAACACGAAGCTGCTCACGGTGGAAGAAACGAAGGCGAAAATCGCCTCCCTCGCCTACATTCAGGAAGAGCTTGCGAAAATGGGGAAATAATCCATGAATATTCTGATTACCGGTGCCGCCGGATTTGTGGGAAAGAATCTCACTGCGGCACTCGAATGCATCCGTGACGGCAAGGATAAAACACACCCCGGACTGACGGTGGACGAGCTGTATCTGTACGATATCGACTCCGCACCATCGCTTCTGGAGGAGGCGTGCGCGAAGGCGGATTTCGTCTTCAACCTCGCAGGCGTCAACCGTCCGCAGAATCCCGAGGAATTCATGCAGGGGAATTTCGGCTTTGCCTCCACCCTGCTCGACACGCTGAAAAAGCATCATAACACCTGCCCGATCGTGCTCTCCAGCTCGATCCAGGCTACGCTGATCGGACGCTACGACGGTGACTACGGTCGGAGCAAAAAGGCGGGTGAGGATCTGTTCTTCCGCTATGCTGAGGAAACGGGCGCATCCGTTCTCGTCTACCGCTTCCCGAATCTGTTCGGCAAGTGGTGCCGCCCGAATTACAACTCCGCCGTGGCGACGTTCTGCAACAATATCGCAAACGATCTGCCGATCACGGTAAACGATCCTGCCGTACAGCTTGAACTTCTGTACATCGACGATCTCGTGGACGAGATGATCTGCGCCATGGAGGGCAAGCCGCACCGCTGTGAGTTTGACGGCGTAAGCACTGTACTTACCGAGGACGGCCGATACTGTGCCGCACCGATCACGCACCGCGTCACGCTCGGGGAGATCGTATCTCTGCTGGAGTCGTTCAAGGCACAGCCGACCACGCTCGTCATGCCCGAGATCCCGCACGGATCGTTTGCAAAGAAACTGTACAGCACGTACCTCTCGTACCTGCCTAAGGAGAAAATTGCGTTTCCCCTGAAGATGAACGTGGACGCACGCGGCTCGTTCACGGAACTGATCCGAAGCGACAAATGCGGGCAGATCAGCGTGAACATCTCGAAACCGGGCATCACGAAAGGTCAGCACTGGCACCACACGAAGTGGGAATTCTTCATCGTGGTGAGCGGACACGGACGAATTCAGCTGCGCAAAATCGGCACGGATGAGGTCTTGAATTTTGAAGTCTCCGGCGAGAAGATTGAGGCGATCCACATGCTCCCCGGCTACACGCACAACATCATCAATCTCTCCGATACGGAGGATCTGGTGACTGTCATGTGGGCGAACGAATGCTTCGACCCGAACAAACCCGACACATTTTTTGAGGTGGTAGAGTAATGTTTGAAAACGTCAAATGGAAAGAAAACGGAAAGCTGAAACTGCTCATCATCGTCGGCACGCGCCCGGAGATTATCCGTCTCGCGGCGGTTATCAATAAGTGCCGCACGTATTTTGACACGATCCTCGCGCACACGGGACAGAACTACGACTACAATCTGAACGGCGTGTTCTTCAAGGATCTGAAGCTCGCAGACCCCGAGGTGTATCTTGACGCAGTCGGTGCCGATCTCGGTGAGACCTGCGGCAATATTATCGCGAAAAGCTACAAACTGATGGCAGAGATCAAGCCGGACGCCGTGCTCGTTCTCGGCGATACAAACTCGTGCCTGTCCGTCATCGGTGCAAAGCGTCTGCACATCCCGATCTTCCACATGGAGGCGGGCAACCGCTGCAAGGACGAATGTCTGCCGGAGGAGACAAACCGCCGCATCGTGGACATCATCTCCGATGTGAACATGGCGTACTCCGAGCACGCGCGCCGCTATCTTGCGGACTGCGGTCTGCCGAAGGAGCGCACGTACGTGACCGGCTCCCCGATGGCGGAGGTACTGCATAACAATCTCCCTGAGATCGAAGCGAGCGACATCCACGCACGTCTGGGACTGGAAAAAGGCAAATATATCCTGCTCTCCGCACACCGTGAGGAGAATATCGACACGGAGAAGAACTTCACCAGTCTCTTCACCGCGATCAACGAAATGGCGGAGAAATACGATATGCCGATCCTGTATTCCTGCCATCCGAGAAGCCGCAACCGTCTCGCCGCAAGCGGATTCAAGCTCGACCGCCGCGTGATTCAGCACGAGCCACTCGGCTTCCACGACTACAACTGTCTGCAGATGAATGCATTTGCCGTCGTCTCCGACAGCGGAACCCTGCCTGAGGAATCGAGTTTCTTCACCTCGATCGGCAAGCCCTTCCCCGCCGTCTGCATCCGCACCTCCACCGAGCGCCCGGAAGCGCTTGACAAGGCGTGCTTCATCCTCTCCGGTATTGATACGCTGGGACTGCTGCAGTCCGTGGAAACCGCCGTCGAGATGAATCGAAACGGTGACTACGGCATCCCCGTCCCCGATTATATCGAGGAAAACGTGTCCTCAAAGGTTGTGAAGATCATCCAATCCTACACGGGCGTCGTCAACAAGATGGTCTGGCGCAAATTCTGATCTTTCCGACACGAAATTTCCCGTTTTTTTCGCTTATCCCTTGACATATTTTCACAAATAGTGTATACTATTTTCGTATGTTAATCATCTACATAAAGGAGCTACTACCATGAAAAGAATCGTTACCGTTAAGACCCGTGATCTGAAGGATTCCGCTAAGCACGGCGGTTGCGGCGAGTGCCAGACCTCCTGCCAGTCCGCTTGCAAGACCTCCTGCGGCGTTGCCAACCAGGATTGCGAGAACAACAAGAAGTAATTTCTATACGAAATCACAGGGGGGTGCTGTACTGTCGGTGCAGCACCCTACTTCCGTATTAAGGAGATTTTATGATCCATCAGTATAAACTGAACGGCTATAACATCGTGCTCGACACGTTCAGCGGCGCCGTTCACGTC
Source organism: Clostridia bacterium (assembly GCA_017466375.1). GTDB lineage: Bacteria > Bacillota > Clostridia > Oscillospirales > CAG-272 > SIG701. The sequence continues at coordinate 45,883 of JAFTUH010000041.1, forward strand.
GTGGATGACGTCGCGTATGACGTAATTGCCATGTTCGACAAGGGCGAGGGACACGACGCAATCGTAACCGCCATGCTCAAGAAATACGGCGATCTGCCCGATGTGAACGAAGGGGAGATCCGCGAATGCATCGGAGACGTGGAATCGCTGATCGCGGAAGGCAAACTCTTCTCGAAGGATGCGTATGAGAAAATCGCGAAAACGTACCGCCCGTCCAATTTCACGATGAAGGCGCTCTGCCTGCACGTCGCGCACACGTGTAATCTGAACTGCTCGTACTGCTTTGCCAGCCAAGGGAAATACCACGGCGAACGCGCGATCATGAGCCTGGAAACGGGCAAACGCGCGATCGATTTTCTGATTGAGAACTCCGGCACGCACGTAAATCTGGACATCGACTTCTTCGGCGGTGAGCCGCTGATGAACTGGGATGTCGTCAAGGCGATCGTGGCGTACGGACGCGAGCAGGAAAAAATCCACGGCAAAAACATCCGCTTCACGCTGACGACAAACGGCGTTCTTTTGGATGACGAAGTGATCGAATTCTGCAATAAGGAGATGCACAACGTCGTGCTCAGTCTCGACGGACGGCGCGAGGTGCACGATAAATTCCGCAAGGATTTCGCCGGAAACGGCAGCTACGACCGTATCGTGCCGAATTTCCAGCGGTTTGTGGAGAAGCGCGGCAAGAAAAGCTACTACGTACGCGGTACATACACGCATCACAATACAGATTTTTTGACCGATATCCTGCACATGGCGGATCTCGGATTCACAGAACTGAGCATGGAGCCGGTTGTCTGCGCGCCCGGTGATCCGTGCGAGCTGACGAAGGAGGATCTGCCGATCCTGTTCGACCAGTACGAAAAACTCGCCCGCGAGATGATCCGCAGAAACAAAGAGGGACGCGGATTCACGTTCTACCACTACATGATCAATCTCGACGGCGGACCGTGCATCTATAAGAGAGTATCCGGTTGCGGATCGGGAACGGAATACATGGCGGTGACGCCGTGGGGCGAGCTCTTCCCGTGCCACCAGTTCGTCGGCGATGAGAAATACAGCATGGGCGACATCTGGAAGGGCGTCACGAATACGGAAATGCGCGACAAATTCGCCAGATGCAACGCATACTCCCGCCCCGACTGCGAAAATTGCTGGGCGAAGCTCTACTGCGCGGGCGGATGTGCCGCCAATGCATACCACGCCACGGGCGACATCGCAGGCGTTTACAGCTACGGATGCGAGCTGTTCAAAAAACGCATCGAATGTGCGCTGACCGTCAAGGTCGCCGAGATGGAACTGGAATAAAACAGGTATAAAAAACCGCTTTCCTGCTATAGGAAAGCGGTTTTTGTTATTCCTCTGTCGGGGAGGCCGCGGAAATAAGTGCGCTGACTTTCTCCGCTTCAGCAAGATAGATCACGTCCGAGGTGGACAGCTTGTAGTACACGCGTCCGTCCTCAGCGGTGTTTCCGAAATCGATCGAAAACGTCGCGGGAATGCGCGTCGTGCTCGCGGCTCCGCTCGCGTCGGTGATCTGCACCGCGCGCTTATACGACACGGTCAGCGTGCATGCGCCGATTCCGTATGCGGCGGATTCCGTTTCGTCAGCATACGAATCTGCATACGCAGACGGGGCGAGCGCAGTAAACGCCGCATACATGGCGGTTACGGCATCCGCATCCGTGATCTCCGTGACCGAATCGCCCTCTGCCACCGTAAACGAGGTGATATGCGCGGACTCAATATCGCCCGGCAGGGTGTCATACACGAACAGCTCGTCTATTGTATAATCGAAATAATCGTACAGGGCGGCGGCAATCGTATAAACCGCACCGCTGTCGAGATCCTTGAAATAGCGGTAGCCGGTAACGGTATTGACATCCCCGATCGCGTAGCGGCACTCCGTACCGTCCGTATATCCGACCGTCACGGTAAGATCGGGAGTGTCAAATCCGTACTCTCCCGTGTCCCCGTCCTCCAGATGACGGTACGCACCGATCCGGCAGATCGCCGCCGCCATCGTGCCGACCGTCGTCTGATTCAAGGGGAAATGCGGCTCATCCGCATACGCCCACGCCCCCTTATCCGGACGGATCGAAAATTCGTACGTATCCCCCTCACCGAGGCGGTAGCTGAGCGCTGCCACCTCCGCAGATGTACGGTCGATCAGCATAATCACGCTGTCCCCCGTATCGGTGGAATCCGTCGCGGAAGGCGTTTTCGCATCCATCATCTTATACGCGGCAAACAGACCGACAATCAGCACTGCCATCACGAGAAGCGGGACAATTTTTCCGGATTTCTTTTTCGTTTTCGTACTCACAGAATCCCCTCCGTTATCTGCGGCGGCGGCGCAGCCAGACTGCAAATCCGGCACCGAGCACCGCAAGAGGCAAGACGATCACGAGAAGCACGGACCAAAGCCCGAACGCGCTGGCGGGGACGATCAGCATCTCCGTGGACATCGTCTTTGCCGCGACGGACACGGACGATTCCGATTCACACATCCAGTTAACGGATGCCATAAACAGCTTCGAGTTGCCGCCGTTCACGTAGTAATCCATCTCTTCGCTGACAACGTACGGCGTGGAGTACCACACGAGTTTGCTCTCGGCAAGCGTTGCATAGGCGGCGATGGCAAACGGACCGTCCACGTCGCCCTCCTCTTTCTCCGCGTTGGTTGCCTGCACGTTCTTCTTCACGTAGGAATCGACCGTTGTCTGCAGCAGCGGTGCCGTCGAAGCATCACCCTTGCCCGTCAGAACGATACCGTGTGCGTCGGGCAGCATCGTATTCAAAGAGGCGGAGGGAAGAAGCTCTGCGGGACCGCCTGCGGAAAGCACGGGCAGGAGCATCGTCGCGTACGTATTGTAATGGGATCGGTTCGTTTCCACAACGATACCGTCCTCGCTCTGCAGACCCATCATGTACGTAACCGATGCCAGATTCGGCATTTTTTCATTCGTATAGTAGCGGAAATCGGTGAGCAGAATCAGGTTGCCGCCGTTTTCCAGATACTCCACCAGCAGTTCTGCCTCATATTCGCTCAGATCCGTTTTCGGATTGTTGATGAGGATGGCCGTCGCGTCGGCAGGAATTCCGTCCGCACCGAGAAGTCCCAGCGACTCCGACAGAATATTGTTTGCCGTAAAGGATGCGGTGATACTGCTCGGCAGTTGTGCTTCCTCGTGACCCGTGAGGGTATACACCGTCGGCAGTGCCTCCCTCGCCACGTAATCGATCGCCGTGGTAAGCTTCAGTTCTCCGTAAAAATACGGCGTACCCGTCGGCATGATGCCGTAGTAGACGTAATTGTAATACTCTTCCTGGGTAATGTTCGCGTAGGACGTAACATAAATATCATTGTAATCCACCACGTAGAAACGGCGCGCGCTCTCTACGATGACGCTGTTGACGGAGAGGGTTTCCGACGTGTATTTCGTGATGAACGCGGGATTCGTATCGGGATCGACCGTCTCGACTTTGATGTTCGGGGAGAGATCCTTATACCGCTCTAAAAGCTCGGAAATTTTTGTATCCTCCGTCCCGCGGCGGGTAACGAGATACATCGTCACGGGGATATCCACAGAGGATACGATCGCCTTCGTCTCCTCGCTGATCGTAAGCAGTCCATCCGTGCTCGTATCAAGCTTCGTGTACGTAGACGGAAGCGCACCCACAAACAGATTTACAACAACGATAAGTGCCAGTGCCAGCGCACAAAGCGCGAGACTGTAAGAGCCGCCCTTGAGAGCTCGCATATTGATCGGTTTCTTTTCTGTATTCTTTTCCATCATTCCGTACCTCCGATCAATTGAAGCGTTTCTTTTCCATCGACTGTACCGTAAAGACGACGAA
>JAFTUH010000042.1 GCA_017466375.1 Clostridia bacterium
CCTCGGGAGAACCGGTGTCACCCTCGTGGGTCTTGTACTGCTCGATGATCTGCTGCTTGATTTCCTTTTCCATGGTTTTCACCTCATAAATAAAATGTATTACGCCGGTCGGCTCAGTAAGCGGCGGGTGAAAGCGTTCCTTTGAGAAACCTTGTCTCCGCAAACCGGGTCGTCGGCACAACCGTAGAACATTATACCACACTTTAACCGCTTTGTAAATAGGTGTTTGAGACAAATTTTTGATTATTTCGCATTTTTTTCGTTCAAATTGCCTTTTTGTGTGCGGAAGAGCGAGATTGTGCCGGAGACGGCGAGCATCAGACCGAACAGGGTACGTACCGCTTTTTCGGGCAGAAGAAGGGCGGCATACGATCCGGGAACGGTGCCGATAAGACCTGCGGCGGCGACGATGGCGATCACGGTAAAGGAGAGACGGCGCTTCTGCACGTGAAGGAGCATCGACGCACCCGAGGAGAACAGAAAAAAGAGCAGATTGATCCCCTGTGCGCGGATCTGCGGTACGTCGGCGAGCAGAGTGAGAAAGACGACGAGCAAACCGCCGCTGCCCATGCCCATGCCGCTGAGCACGGCGATCAGAAACGAGATCAGAACGACTGTCAGCATAGTCCCTCCTACCTGAGAATCATATTTATGCCCGAGTAAATCACGAGCAGGGCAAACAGCTTTTTCAGAAAAACGGTGTTGATTGTCCCGAGGAGCATAGCCCCGGCAAATCCGCCGAGCACGGCAGGGAGCACAAGCGGGGTGACGGCGGTGAAATCCATCCGTCCGTCCGCGGCGTAGAGGAAGGAGGACAGCAGTGTGACCGGCAGTACGCACGCGATCGTTGCGGCGAAATTGTCCCGTACGCCGTCCTCCGATTTGTCCGGATTCAGTGCGCTGAACGCATAGATCAAAATGATCCCGCCGCCTGCTCCGAGCAGTCCGTTCAGAAATCCTGCGGCTGCCCCCACAGCGGCGAGCAGCATCAGCCGCACCTTCGCGCGGCGGCTTACCGTAATCTGCAAAATGTACCTCCCGATCTGTCAGCGGTGCCGTTTTCGACCGTTTTCCCCCCTCGCAGGCGGACTTTTTTTGCCGATCCTCAAACTATGTTTCCGCTAACCCTTGTTTTTTTTGCAAAAATCTGTTATTATATATAATGGTGTATGTTTTCGTGCGAGTACGGTGTTACTATGCACCGTCCGTGCCGGATTCATACATCCGTACCTGCAAAAGAAAGGAGCTCCGCTTTATGCGGAACAGAAAATATATGGCTGAAAAGAAAAAAGGAACGGAAGCAAAAACCGGCGGCAAAACGTATAAGAAAACGCCGGTGAAGAATTCCGATAAAAAAGATGACGGAAGAAAGCGTCCGGACAAGCCGGGCAGAGAGGCGGCGCCTGCGAAACCGGAAAAGAAGAAGCGTCTGCACGCACCCGCCGGGCTTCTGAAGCAGCTGCTGCCGTTTGCGGTCGGTGTGCTGGCGGTCTTTTTTGCGATCTGCCTGCTTGTCGATGGCGTCGGCGTCGTCGGTGCGGCGATCAAAAACGTCCTGTTCGGTCTGTTTTCCGGTGCCGCGTATACATTGCCGCTGTACCTCATTCTGATCGCGGTGCTGTGGCGCGCCGATACAGAGGAGGACGATTTTTCGTGGAGAGTCGCTTGCGGTGTCGTGACGTTTTTGCTCACTGCAGTGCTGATGCATTTCCTCGCAGGCGGTGCGGAGACGTTCCATGTGGGAACACTGTATACGGCAGGTCTTTCACGTATCGGCGGCGGCGTTGTCGGCGGTCTGATCGGTACGCTTTTGATGGTGGCGTTTGACCGCATTTTGTCACTTGTTATCCTGTTTGCCCTTCTGTTTGTGTTTGCCCTTTTGATGTTCGGCATCACGCCGCGCGGATTGTGGGTTGTTGTTTCGTATAAGATCAAGATGCATAAGGAACGCCGTGAGATCGAACGCGCGGAGGCGGAGAAAGAGGCGGAAGCTGCCGCACGTGAAGCGGAGAAGGCAGAGCGCCTCCGCCGCCGTCCCGTACCTGCCGGAGGAGATCAGCAGAAGCTCGGTCCGATCGATGAGGCGGACTATGCAGCGCCTCTGCCGCCGCACGTGGAGAAGCCGTTCTGCGATCCGGAATCGGAAGAGGATGACGAAGTACCTGCCGCAGGGGAGGAGGGCGTCATTGACGAGAAAATCTTTGACGAGGTCATGCGCCGTACCCGTGAGCGTCTGGCAAAAAGCGGTGCCGATGCGGAGGGTGGGGACGATCTGCCGTGGGATGAAACCCTGCCTGCGGAGCGTGTTCCTTCCGACGTGATGGATGAGGACGATCTCAATCGCATCGCGGATGAGGATCTTGACCTTGCCGCGATCTTCAGCGAAAAGAAGGGCGGCAATCTCGCCGGACGTACTGCGGACGGCACGGCTTTGGACGGTGCATCTGCGGATATGGATATTGAATTGAACGTCGAGAGAAAGACGCTGACGGAGCCGGAGACGGTGTCCGGAGAAGCGCCTGCCGATCCGCCTGCACCCGAGTATCAGTTCCCGCCGATCGAGCTTTTGTCTGCCGACGAATCTCTGAAGGATGAAAACGTCGCGGAGGAGCTTCGCGAGAATGCGGCACGTCTCGTTGAGACGCTGAAGAATTTCAACGTAAGAACGAAGATCGTGGACGTGTGCCGCGGTCCGACAATTACCCGCTACGAGCTTGCTCCCGAGCCGGGTACTAAGGTGCGCTCGATTGCCAATCTGGTGGACGATATCGCCTTGAATCTCGCAACGTCGGGCGTGCGCTTTGAGCCGTCGATCCCCGGTAAATCCGCCGTCGGTATCGAGGTGCCGAACAAGAATCCCGCCATTGTGCATCTGCGCACGCTTTTGGAGAATCCGCGCTTTGCGGCGGCGAAGAGCCGTCTGAACGCGGCGCTCGGACAGGACGTTGCCGGTGCGGATGTCTTCCTTGATGTCGCAAAAATGCCGCATCTGCTGATCGCGGGTGCAACCGGTCAAGGTAAATCCGTCTGCATCAACAGCCTGATCGTCAGCCTGCTGTACAAGGCGAAGCCGGACGAGCTCAAGTTTATCATGGTCGATCCCAAGAAGGTCGAATTGAACGTTTATAACGGCATTCCGCATCTGTATATGCCCGTTATCAGCGATCCGAAAAAGGCTGCAGGTGCGCTTTCGTGGGCGGTGTCCGAGATGGAGCGCCGCTACAGCCTCATTGAGGAGGTCGGTGTGCGCGATATCAAGGCGTACAACGAGATTACCAAGGATGATCCGCAGTACGAGTTCTTGCCGCAGTTTGTCATCATTATCGACGAGCTTGCCGATCTTATGATGGTCGCGAAAAACGACGTCGAGGCACCGATCTGCCGTATCGCACAGAAGGCGCGTGCCGCCGGTATGCACCTCATTATCGGTACGCAGAGACCGTCCGTTGACGTTATCACCGGTCTGATCAAGGCAAACTTCCCCTCGCGTATTGCCTGCCGTGTGTCCCAGCGCGTGGACTCCAGCACGATTATCGACCGTCCCGGTGCGGAATCGCTGGTCGGTAAGGGCGATATGCTGTACAGCCCCGTCGGTTCCCATGAGCCGATGCGTGTGCAGGGCGCTTTTGTTTCCGATAAAGAAGTGGAAAGCGTCGTTGAGTTTATCAAGCATAACAACGGCGGTGCAGAGTACGATACCACCGCAATCGCCGAGGTGGAGCGCAATGCGGCATCCATCGCCAGCAGCGGCAAAAAGGGAGCACCTTCCGCTGATGGGGAGGATGACGGACAGGATACGGATCCGATGCTCCGTCCCGCCATTGAGCTTGCTGTGGAGAGCGGAAAAATTTCCACCTCTCTGATCCAGCGCCGGCTGTCCCTCGGATACGGACGTGCCGCCAAGCTCATTGATAAGATGGAACAGCTCGGCTACGTAAGCGCGCCCGACGGACAGAAGCCCCGCGAGGTGCTGATTACGAAAGAGCAATTTATGGAGATGGTCCTCCGAGATACCGACTCGTGAGGCAGGAGACAGTATGGGTAAACTGATCGTAATAGAGGGGCTGGACGGCTCCGGCAAGGGAACGCAGAGCGCGCGCCTTGCAGAATACCTGAAAGGGCAGGGGAAGAAGGTCCGGCTGATCGACTTTCCGTGCTATGATTCGGACAGCTCCGTCCTTGTACGCATGTATCTCGGCGGTGCGCTCGGATCTTCGCCCGACGATACAAACGCGTATGCCGCGTCCATGCTGTTCGCGGCGGATCGTTACGTCAGCTATAAAACGGACTGGCAGCGCGATATGGACGATCCCGATACGGTCGTGATCGCGAACCGCTATACGACCGCGAATGCGTATCATCAGCTCTCAAAGCTCCCCAGAGAGGCATGGGAGGATTTTCTCGCATGGCTGTGGGATTTTGAATTTTCAAAGATCGGACTGCCTGCGCCTGATGCGGTCATCGCACTTACGATGCCGCCCGCCGTGTCCCGCTCCCTTGTGGAAAAACGGTGCGCGGAGAAGGGCATTGTCAAGGATATTCACGAGGCGGATGACGCGTATCTGCAGAGATGCTACGAGGCGCTGGGATTCGTCGGTGAGCGGATGCACTGGTCCGTGATCGACTGCTCCGACGGCGTGGGCATTCTGCCGATCGAGGCGATCGAGAAAAAAATACACGCGGCACTTTCGCTCTGACTGATTTTCACGTGCCGTTTTGTGCCATACTGAATGTACGCGGAACAAAACGGCGCGGCAATCGTCAAAACTATTCATATTACATAAAAGACAGGAGAGATAACGATGGGAAACACGATGGTGTACTTGTTTTTGGCTGACGGCTTTGAGGAGATCGAAGCACTGACGCCCGCAGATCTGCTCCGCCGTGCCGGGGTAACGGTAACGACGGTCGGTGTCACGGGAAAGATTGCCACCGGCTCCCACGGGATTTCTGTGACTGCCGACGTAACGGCAGCAGAAGCACAGGCGATGCTCAAAGACGGAATCGCGCCTGCAATGGTGATCCTGCCCGGCGGTATGCCCGGGGCGAAGAATCTTGATGAGTCTGTCACGGTGGATGAATTCATCCGTGCAGCGACCGACGCGGACGCGTATCTTGCCGCGATCTGCGCTGCGCCCATGATTCTCGGAAAAAGAGGACTTCTGAACGGTAAACGTGCCGTGTGCTATCCCGGATTTGAGGCGTATCTGAACGGCGCATCGGTACAGAACGTGCCGTGCGTTCGTGACGGGAAAATTATCACCGGACGTGCCATGGGTGCCGCCACCGAATTCGCGCTTTCCCTCGTTGCCGCTTTGTGCGGTGAGGAGAAAGCGGACGAAATCCGTAAGGGGGTGCTTGCATGAATCCGATCCGTAAACTGAAGGACGAGATCCGCGCGGAGTATTCGGCAAAGCGCGCCGCGATGGATAAAGAAGAGAAGACGCGCCGGGACGAGGCGATTACGAAAGCCGCCCTCTCTCTGGTCAGCTTCCGGTATGCGGAATTCGTGCTTCTGTACGCCGCTACCGATAACGAAATTGATATTTCGGCAATCGCCAAAGAAGCGCTTGCCCGCGGAAAGAAGATTGCCTATCCGCGATGTGATAAAGAAACGCATACGATGCAGTATCATATCATAAGCTCGCTTGACGAGCTCTCGCCCGAGGCGTACGGGATTCTTGAGCCGCCGGCGGATGCACCTGTTTACGATCCCGAAACGGATCTCGGCAGTGCGATCTGCTTCGTGCCCGGTCTCGTGTACGATAAGGAAGGCTACCGTCTCGGCTACGGCAAAGGCTTTTACGATCGGTATCTGTCCGCTTTTTCCGGCAGTACGATCGGCGTCGTGTACAGTGATTATATCCTGCCGACGGTGCCGCGCGGCCGGTTTGACGTTTCCGTATCGATCCTTCTGACGGAGAAGGGCGTGCGGATGCCGGGTACTCGCCGATGAGGCTGAAAAGTATTTTTGCCGCCCCGTTTCTGATGATTGTTGTGCTGGCGCTGTTCGGTGCGGTCAGTCTCGTGGGGGCACGGGGCGCACTCGGCTCCGATACGTATCTGACCTTGGCGGTCGTACAGCTGATCGTGTATGCACTGCCGTCCGTATTCTTCTGCCGGCTGCGGGGGAAAGAGTTCACGCCCCGTCTCCGTCTTCGCTTTTTTAAGCCGACGCATCTGTTTTTGATGCTGTTTGCGCTATTGGCGATTCTCACGGGCAGTGCGCTCCTCAATATCGGCATGATGTCTCTTTTTCCGGATGCCGAGTACGCATCTGCGGCGGCGAGCTATGCAGGCGCGTCCGGAAGCTTTTCCGGAACGGTGTACGCGCTTATTGCCATGTGTATCCTCCCCGCACTGCTGGAAGAATTCCTCTTCCGGAGCATCATTACGGCGGAGTACGAATCTGTCAGCGTGCCTTGTGCGGTTTTGATGTCCTCGCTCCTCTTTGCTATGATGCATCTGAGCTTCGTGCGTCTGCCGGCTTGCTTTTTCAGCGGCGTAATTCTCTGCCTTACCATGTACGCCACCCGTTCTGTGATTGCATCTATGGTGGTGCATGCTGCCAATAATATCGTTACGCTGTTTGTCGATCGGTATCTCTATACGGCGGCAAGGGAGCTTGGCGAAAGAGGCGTGCTGCTGACCTTTATTCTTGTATCCGTTCTGCTGCTGTCGCTGATTCTTTTCTCTATGTCGGCACAGAATGCGTATACCGTATACGGCGTTACAAACGTTCCCTCGCCGTATGTCAGACGAAAAAAACGCGGAGAGAGCGTTTGGGCTTTTGAGGCGATTTTTGCTCCTCCGTTTGTATTTCTTGTTGTTTTATTTGTGATTTTCACTGCGGTGACGTGACCGATCCGGGTTTCGTCCCACACTCCCCCGAAAGGAGATCGTTTTATGGATAACGATGCCAAATTTACTGCTTCACCGGATCCGATCGGTGAGGATAACGCGGACATTCTGGCGGAGAAGCGCCGCCGTGCAGCCGCATCCGCTTCGGCAAAGAAAGTGCCGCAAGCTGTCAGTGCCGCACAATTGCATGCGCAGATGTCGAAAAAGCCGATAGCAAAGCCGACGGTACCTCCGACATCGAAACCGGATATGAAACCGACTGTTCCTCCTGCTGTGAAGACTGCAGGGAAACCGACGGTACCGTCTGCGGCAAAGCCGACGGGAAATTCGACTGCGCCGTCTGCGACGAAGCCTGCGGCAAAGCCGACAGGAAATCCGACTGCGCCGTCTGCGGCGAAACCGACGGGAAATCCGACTGCGACACCTGCAGCGAAGCCTGCGTCAAAGCCGACACCGCCCAAAGCTCCTGCTCCATCCGGTACAGAAAAAGCGCCTGCCGGTGACGTTCATTCGCTGATCCCGCATCAGAAGGCGCGCTATAAGACGCCCGAAGAGGCCGAGGACGGTAAAACCCGTGTGACGGACGTCAGTAGCCTTCGCAAGCAGCCTGTTTTTTCAGATGATGCAAGGCAGGAGGACGGCGGGGATGAGAAGCCCGGAAAGCCCGTAAAGAGGCCGAAGAATGAGCGGGCTTCCGAGGATGAAAGCGAGGGCAAAAACGCTCTCATCAGCGTCATCAAGGCGATTACCTATATGGTGTCCGTGATTGTGATTTCGGTGTTTCTTGCCGTATTTATCATCCTCGTCGGCAACGACGTGTTCGCGTTCGTGAAGGACGATACCGTCGTGGAGGTCACGATTCCGGAGTATGCGACGCTCGAGGATATAGCGACCGTTCTTACAGAAAACGGACTGATCGAGTATCCGTCGATTTTCAAGATTTACTCCAATTTGAAGATGTCGGAAAAAGAGAAGGAAAACGGCTTTGTGTTCATTGCGGGAACGTATCCCGTATCCCCCATGATGAACTACGATGAGCTGCTTTACGCTTTCAAAGAGAAGCCGGTAACCGGTACGTCGCGCATCACGATTCCCGAGGGATATACGACGGATCAGATCATCGATCTGCTTGTGTCAAAGGGCATCGGTACGCGAGAGGGATATGTGAACGTCATCAACAACTACGATTTTGACTACTGGTTTATTGATGAGCTGGAGGCGAACGGCTGGAAGGACGGTCGGTACTACCGTCTGGATGGGTACCTCTTCCCGGATACGTATGAGTTTTACAACGATTCCACCGAGGCCGTCGTCATCAATAAGCTTCTGCGCCGATTCAATCAGATTTTTGTGGATGCATTTACGGTCCGCGCGACGGAGATGGGCTACAGTGTTGATGAGATTTTGACGATTGCGTCCATCGTGGAGAAAGAGGGCGGTACGCAGTCCTCGTTCTTCAATATTTCCTCCGTCTTCCACAACCGACTCAAAAATCCTTCGTACTACCCGTGTCTGGAGAGCGATGCGACGGTTGTGTACGCAATCCGTCACGAAACGGGTGAGCATATCAATCCGACCAAGAGCGATCTGGAGTACGAAAGCCCGTACAACACGCACAAGTACCCCGGACTGACCCCCGGACCGATTGCGAATCCCAGTGCGAGTGCGATCCGTGCTGCGCTCTACCCGGCAGAGACGAATTACTACTATTTCTACTCCGCCTCTCCCTCTGTGACGCTGTTTGCGAGCACGCTCGATGAGCATCTGGCAAACGTAGCCAAGGGGGCGTCCGGTGCGGTCGATCCGCAGGAATAAAAAGAAAAGGTGTGCCTTGGGCACACCTTTTTCATTATCGCTTTGAGTAATCCACAAAACTGATATTCACGTCTACCTGTGCGTTCGGTACGCCTTCAAACGTGCCTGTCGCTCCGTACTGCCAGATATCGAAATCGTAGTAGAATGTCGGAATATCCTTGTATTCCGCATACCAGAAATCGAACGCATCAATGCGGGAGAGTTCATAGTACAGAAGGGATACGCTCTGATTGCAGTAGACCATCGGAATATATCCCGCGCCCTCCACAACGGAGCAGAATACATTCGCCGCACGGCAGAGGTTTTCTTTCTCGATCTTGTTCGTGCGTGCTGTCGCGCTGCCTATCGTCTCCCAGTCGAAGACAACGGGGAAGGTGACCTCATAGTCCTTAATCAGATCAAGCACGTACATGGCTTCCTCGTACGCTTCCTGCGCGTTCAGCGCCTGCGAGAAGAAGTACACCCCGACCTTGATCCCCGCATCGATCGCCCCCTGCATATTCTTGTGGAAGTTGGCATCCGTGTTCAGCGAGCCGGTCTCGTATCCGCGGTATCCTGCCCGGATGAAGGCGAAATACACGCCCTCCTCCTTCAGTTTTTTCCAATCAATATCGCCCTGATAGACGGAAACGTCCACGCCGAAATAGTACGGACGGCTCTCGTCCCGGTAGTGCATGATGCCTTTTTCATCTTTGTAGAACAGGTCCTGATCGTACGAGCAGACGGGAAGATGCTCGTTCACCTCCACAATATAAGAGGCAGCCTTCAGCCTGCGAACGAAGCCGTCCTTTGTGTACTCGAAAATCTTGCCGTAGTGGTTGCAGCTTTTGAAGATGACCGTTTCGTAATCCACACCTTCGGTGAGAATGATGTCACCGCCGATATCGTAGTACAGGATCTCCACGTCATCCGAGGCGATGATGACGAAATTCGCCAGTCCCTCAAACGGACGGTAATTATACTCGCCCGGCTTGTCGATGTAGGTCGTGATCATGTTGTTCAGAATCGTGATCGCCTCCGCCCGGGTGAGCGAATCCTTCGGCAGAAAACAGCCGTTGTCACTGCCGTTCAGAAATCCCGCGGCGGTCATGGCAAGTATGTAGCCCTGCGCCCAGTCGGAGATCGTGCCGTAGTCGGCGTATTTGCCGATGTAGGAGGCGACGTCCTTCCCGTTTGGATCAAAGCCGAACGCGCGCGCAATCAGGACAGCGGCTTCCTCTCTTGTCACAGAGTCGTCGGGCAGGGCAAGATTCTCACCGTTGCCGAGCATAACGCCCGCCGCGCGCAGTTTTGCGATTGCGGTTTCATATTTGTGTCCTCGCGTGTCGTCAAACTTAATCTCCGAGGCAGTCTTGTAGTGCAGAATCCGCGCGAGAAGCTCGGCAACCTCGCCGCGTGTGATCTTCTGATCCGGATAGAAATTCGATTCCGTTCCGTCCAGTACGCCGAGATTTTTCCACCGTCCGACAGCACCCGCTGCCCAGTGCCCGACAACGTCGTCATAGCCGGGATGATCCGGTGTCTCTGAGATCGGACCGGAGGTGGTGATTGAGACGCGCTGTGTCTCCGAAGTCGATGCAGAATCCGTCACTTGGGATCCCCCCTCGGCCGAAACGGGCAGAGCGGAGAAGAGAAGGGCGGCTGACAGCACAGCCGACAGAATGTGTTTTCGCATAGTGTCTCCTGTGTAATGGAATGTCGTACTATCATTATACAGGATTTTTTCTGTCGAAAAATGGACGGTTTGTGAATCCTTGCGGAAAATGGCGAGGTATTTTATGGAAATGCGCCAAATCGGCACGGCGGCGCACTTGCGAAACGCTCTGCCGTGTGGTATACTAATTATAAATAAGGAAAAGAGGTGCTTTCATGAATCAGCATACGGAGTCGGTGGAGATCCGTCCGATCGCGCACATCCGCACGGATTTTTCGGAGAAATTCGGCATCCCGCGCCAAAGCGGACTGGTTGAAGCGCTGACGGGACGGATCGTGTTCGCGCCCGCATACCGGGATCCGTCTGCCTTTCGCGGACTGGAAGCGTTCTCCCATATCTGGCTGATCTGGCACTTCAGCGAAGCGGTGCGGGATACGTTCTCGCCGACCGTCCGTCCGCCTCGGCTTGGCGGGAATACGCGCGTCGGCGTGTTTGCCACGCGATCGCCGTTCCGCCCGAATCATATGGGACTCTCGTGCGTGCGGCTGGATCGGATTGATTACGAAGCACAGGACGGTCCTGTTTTGTATGTGTCGGGCGTCGATATGCTCGACGGCACGCCGATCTTTGACGTGAAGCCGTACATTCCCGTGGCAGATTGCCGACCGGATGCATCGGAGGGATACACAGCCGAGACGCGCTGTCATGCGCTCAGCGTCGTGTTCGACTGCGGCGGAGAGGATCAGCTTACCGAGGCGGAGAGGGCAGCCCTCGTAGGCGTCCTCGGAAACGATCCGCGCCCCGGCTACGATGACGATCCTACGAAGGAGTACGGACTGAATTTTGCCCGTTTTGACGTTGGCTTCTTTGTGAAGGACGGCACAGCCCACGTCGTGCGTCTGAGAAGGATGGATTAAAGTGCATCCTCCAGCACGTCGGCAAGTGTGCAAGGCGTGACTGCCCCGTCTGCAATCATGCGAAGCAGGTGTTCTGCCGTGCCTCGCTCTCCTGTGATGTCCGTGATGAGCCGTGCGTCTGCGCCGTATGGCTCATTTGTGCATAAAGCGACGGATAGGGAATAATACGTTCGTGTATCGCCCACCGTTTCCAAAAGTGTTGTGATCAGCGTTAGCCCCTCCGCAGGTGTCCGTACCTCCGTTTGAACGGCGCGCGTCATTTCGGACGCGGATCGCATTTGTGTCTCAGGCATAGCATAACCTCCCTGATGGCTGTCGTCCCGAGAGGGACAAATTTTTCCGCCGAAGCGGAGAGACCATCGCCAACAGTGTATCACATCCTTATCGTGTCGAAGATTCAGAACAAACGTGTCGTGAAATGGTGAAAACAGGCGCGTTTTTTTCGTGAGCAGACCGCCTTTTCATCCGTGAGTGGAGGGAAAAGACAGAATCTGCCCTTTTTTTGACGCCGATTCCCACAGATGCGGGAAAATCTTTCCAAAAGCCTTGGTCGGATTTTGAAATGCAGAGGCAAAATATTTACGAAATTTTGCGAAAATGTGAAAAAACGGTCGGCAGTATTGAATAAAGGAAGGCTTTGTGCTATAATAAAAACGGGATTTGGTACGGTTGTGACCGCAGATCCCGATTTTTCAGTAAAAAGCAGGCGATGAAGTATGGAAATACGGCAGAAACGGAATCTTCTGTATCGTTTTTTTGCTCCCGAATATATGATCTCCCCGTCCATGCGGCAGGAATCGTACTCTCTTTCGGGTATGTATCGGAGCTTTGTGAAGATCGCATGGCCGGCACTTGTCGAGTCCGTGCTGGTAGGGCTCGTTACTTTTATTGATTCCATGATGGTCTCCTCTGTCGGTGAGGAGGCAGTGGCAGCAGTCGGTCTGACGAATCAGCCGAGGCTCCTTTTTTATGCTGTTTTTCTCTCCATGAGTATCGCCGTCAACGCGATTGTCAGCCGCCGCTTCGGTGAAAAAAGGCAGGAGGATGCCAACCGATGCCTTGCGACGGTGCTCCCGATTACGGTTATCCTTTGCGCCGTACTTACGGTGCTCGCCTTTGCCGTCGCGCGTCCGCTGCTGCTGTTTGCAGGCGCACAGGCGGATACGATCGAGCTTGCCGTACCGTATTTCTGTATCTGTATGGTCGGTATGAACTTCACCGTTTTCTCCCTCATGATCAATGCGGCGCACCGAGCCTGCGGCAATACGCGCATCACGCTCGTCACGAATCTGTGCGCGAATGGCATCAATGTTATCATGAATGCGCTTCTCATCAACGGTCTGTTCTTTTTTCCGAAGCTCGGCGTTACCGGTGCCGCCATCGCTACGATGATCGGCAATTTCTCGACGGCGGTCATCTCGCTTGCGTCCGTTCTCAGAAAGGATCGCTATCTCAGACTGCGTCTCAGCTATCTGAAGAGCTGGGACTGGCACCAGCTCGGACTCATTTTCCGCATCGGCAGCGGCTCTCTGGTGGAGCAGATTTTCATGCGCCTCGGCTTTTTCAGCTATGCAAAGATCGTGGCGGAGCTCGGTACGCAGGAGTTCGCTACGCACCAGATCGTCATGACGATCATCACGCTGTCCTTCACGGTCGGTGACGGACTCAGCGTCGCAGCAGGCGCCTTAGTCGGGCAGAATCTCGGCAAAAAGCGTGTCGATTACGCGCTCATTTACAGCCGGATCGGGCAGAGGATCGGTATTTGCCTTTCGCTTGTCCTGTCTGTCGTCTTTCTGACGGCGGGCGGTCCGCTGATGCGCCTCTTCTCCGATGAGGAATGGGTGATCCGTACGGGCATTCATCTTCTGTGGATCGTTGCGCTGACCTCTCCGTTCCAGATCATCCAGGTTGAGTGCCGCGGATGCCTGAACGGGGCAGGGGATACGAAATTCATGGCGGTCGTCTCGTTTGTGTCGATTGCGCTGGTGCGTCCCGTGCTTGCGTACGTGCTCTGTTATCCTGCCGGACTCGGCGTATACGGCGCGTGGATTTCGCTCTTTTTCGATCAGTTTACGCGGTTTGCGCTTGCCATGCTCCGTTTCCGCGGATCGAGTTGGTATAAGAAAAAGGTGTAAGCGTCAAAAAGAATACAGATTTTTTGAAAAAATGAAAAAACGGTGTTGACAAACCGCTTGTCCTGTGCTATAATAGTTGAGCATTAAGCCATGGAGGCATAGCTCAGTTGGTTAGAGTACTTGCTTGACATGCAAGGGGTCGTAGATTCGAGTTCTACTGTCTCCACCATGAAAAATCCCGGAAGCAGAAGCTTTCGGGATTTTTGTATTATGAGTATTGCTTTATAAAGTCATATAAAGATAACACCGCCTTATGTTATACGGAGGAGGCGCAGTTATTTACGCCTCTTTGCTGAAGTTTATTTATGGAACTATTTCCGTCTATTATACGTCTTAAAATATATAAACCTGCAATGGGAGATTTTGTATGAAAAAAGTTTTTGTTTTGATGGCTACATTGTCGCTCATCGTATTGCTTGTAAGTTGTAATAGTGCGAAACCGAGCACCAATGAAACTACACAACCTACTACTGAAACAAACGAGCCGACCATTGTTCAGCCAAATGATACTACAGTCACAACCACCATCACCGACATCGCCGACTGGGATAAACTGCCGTGGTCGGAAAGCTGGGAGAGATGGGGTATAAAACCCGCCTCGAATGCGTACAACTTTATCTACAACCTTGTCAGCGGAGAATCGGAAATCCCGGAATACAACGGGCTTGGAATCAAGGAATATTCGATTTCCATTGTTGAAGACGAAGGCAGCAGAAATGGCACGACGCTCAGCTTCACGTTCACCGTAACAGGCAATTCACTCCCCGAAACGCTTCCGCCCGGAACGTACACAAAAATTGTTGAAGAAGGCATAGAAGTGTATATATACGATAATAAGAAACCTGAAACCTGGGATGAGTATGAGCAGAAAGAACGAATTCAAAGGGGGCTGGATAAATTCGGGGACAATCCTGCCGTGCAGGCTGTGAATACCTATCTCGCTTGGAGAGCATCGTATGAGGTATCTCCGTATGGTGAATGGGATATGACAAGTTCTCGCCTCCCGTACAATTATATCTGCGTATACTATGGGAACGAACACCTTGAGATCAGCTTCAGTGAGCTGCAGAGGCTGATGTCCGAGAAGTTTGGTATTGCAGTTGAAAGACCACAGACGGAGATGGTACACTCGTACTCAATATGTCTATATGATTCAGAAACCGACACAATTCGGTACGCTGAAACACGTGGAATTACAGCAGTACACAAATTCCTCGACATACGCGAGGAAGACGGGATAACCTACGTTATCGTGCAGCTCTTTGCCGATCGTAACCGCCTGATCCCTTCCCACAAGGTGCAGTATGCTATCGGAGAGGGAGAAGTGTTCCTCGGAAGTGAGATAATCGAAAAAGGAAACTACGAGCCGCGTGAGCTGAGTTGAAACACATCAATACTCACGGATAGTCACAAGAACCGGTAGCGTGACTGCTTCATTTGATGAATCAAAGAAAATCCCGAAAGCCAAAGCTTCCGGGATTTTTTGTGTTTATTCTGACTCCGCGCCTGCAGTCAGACGTGCCGCATCGATTTTCGCCTCACCGAAGATGTAGCCGATCACGGACACAGCCGACGTCACCATGCCGGCGATCTGCGCGTAGTCGTTCTCCTCGATGCCGAACGCCGCCGCAAGACCGATCACGATGCCGACGATCGCCACCCACAGCTTACGGCTCGACAGCTTCTGTTTCAGCTTTTCCATGCTGTTCTCCTTTCAGAAATCTCTTTTCATATTCACGCGGATCTTCTCTCGATTCTCCGCCTTGCTTTTGTTAAATAAAATCCCAGCACCGTCGCAAACGATGCCCATGCAGGCGTGATGATTGCCGTCAGATACGGAAGTGCACCCGTGAATTTCTCCGCGATCGCATACTCCGCCAAGCCGACCACCTTCCACGACAGCGCAAACACCGACGGATACACGAGCAGAATCGTCACCGCCACGATGATCTTCGAAAACTCGATCCGCATTCCACCCTTCTTCGTAGGGGCGGATTCCATATCCGCCCGTTTGATTGCCGGTGCCATCCCGCCGCGGCTTTCCCATGTAGGGACGGGCGTCCCCGACCGTCCGTTCATCCCGCCGTGCCCTCCGTGATAAGACGATACACCCGATGCAGAAATACGATCATTTGCTCGCGCGTGCACGGCTGTCGGAGCATCAAATTCCCGTGCTCATCCCCGTACAGGATTCCGTTTTCGACCGCCCATGCGACCGCCTCCGCCGACCACTCGGCAGGTATGTTGTCCGTCTCTGATTCCTCCGTTTCTCTCGATTTCTCTCCCACGATATACGGCAGAGGATCCACCGGCTCGCCGTGTATCTCCAGCTGAAAATGCAAATGCGCTCCCGTCGATGCACCTGTCGAGCCCATCTGCCCGATCACATCCCCGGCAGTCACATGATCGCCGAGCGCCACCGTCACCGATCCGTTTGCGAGATGGTAGTAATGCGTCTCCACATCGCCGCCGTGATTGATCACGACGTAATTGCCCCGCGATCCGTCGTAGGAGACCGTCTTCACGATTCCATCCCACGCCGCACCGACCGCGGACAGCGCGCCCCAGCCCTTCCACAGCACAAGATCGATCCCGTCATGCTGCGCGCGTGGATTTCCTGTAACGGGGTCGACACGTATGCCGAACGGAGAAGTCACTTTATACGTCTCGCCCTCCGTCAGGATAGGAAGAATGCTTGCTACAGTCATATTTCGCGTTCGCGGCGAAGGATCTCCTCATATTCCGCTTCGGGAATTTCACGGAAGCTTTCCGCTGTCATTCCCTCCGCGAGGAAGATCTCCCTGCCGTAGATTTCGCCGTCCGTCAGGATCATGCCCTCGTCGGCGTATAGTACAGTTCTTTCTTTCATGTTTACCTCCTTATACCAATGATATCGTCCAATTGCGTTTCTCATCGCACAGTATCAGCCAGTGCCCGGAATCCGTCGATCCAAAAGCAGATACGACTGCCGCTTGTGCAAGTGTCACGCTCTTACCGCTTGCCGTGTCCGACAGCGCGCGGATGATGCTGTAGATACTGTCCTGCGAGAGTTTTTTGCACGATCTCATATCCAGCGTATTCCCGATAACACCTTCGATAGTAATATTCTGCAATGCATTTGCTTCTGTGAATGTTTGTGTAAATGCGTTTGTGCCGTCATCTCGCAGAATGAGTTTTTCAATCGTGTGCAGATACAACACATAGGTGAATGTATTATTCAGGTTGTTACAGCTTCGTGCATCAAATGTGCCTATCTTTTCCACTCTCGCCCACTGGAACATATACTGCATATTTGTGGATTTTGAGAAATCCACAGCAACATTCAGGTTTGTCAAATCTTTTATCCCCGTGCTACGGAACATCATATAGGAATTATTTGGTTGCATATCGTATTTCGGGTTAAACAATGCGTCCGTCCATCCAACACCGCCAAAGGCATTTTCATAACTTACACGTGCGCCGTTCTGCTGATACGCATCCCAGAAGCGGTTGTATTCGGCTTGCATTCCCTCTACCTTACCGTACGTATGACCCAAGTCATACGCCTGACTGTTCACCACGGCAATGCCGTTCGATACTGCAGCGGAAATATCGCCGAGTGTGTCCGCACCCGGCTGACCGTATCCTTTCAGCACCGCGTTCACTTCTTTGCGTTCAGTATCCGCAGCATATGACGCCACACTTTCGCCGTAGCTGTATCCCTGTTTGTACAACTTACCGACGCTCTCGGGAACGTCGGAGAGCGTCTCCGCACAGGAAAGCGGATTTTTGGCGGCATCAATGATCGCTGCATTGATCTCTTCAAGAAGTGCCGCATCTTCAATAGCGTCGGCAGATTCGGCATCCGCTTTTCCGGCAGCGTATCCGTCGGAGTACCCGCTGTTGCCCGATATCGTAATATCCTTGAATTCGACCGTCACGGAAGGAATGCGCTTGATTTCGACTTTGATCGCATCCATCACAGCACCGCCTTCGATTGCGCGGCACGTACGGTCAGTGTGCCTGCGTCCTCGCCGATGACCTCTCCGTTTGTCGACCGGATTCGCACCTGCATCTTGTGCGCGCGTGCGTCAAGGGAGAAGGTCTCCTCCTGTGTCAGCGGAAGGGCGAAGGTACCCGTGGCGTTGTCATACACGATTTCCCCTGCTGTGAGTGTTTTTCGCAGCGGTCCGACTGTGACCTCGATCTCACCGACGGTATCTGCCGGTATCGCTGCCGAATTTTCTGATACGAGCGTAAACTGCAGCGGGTATTGATCTCCCTGCATGATTGTGATTCCGTTCATGCCTGCTCACGCTCCTTTTTTGTGTTTGCTTTGTTCATGCTTTCCTTTCATTGGATGATTACGCTGTCCCTGCAAAAAATCCTGTCCGTCACCTCTGAAGGATCCGCTTCACAATCCTTTTTCACCGGCGCGAACATTTGTTCTTTTGGCGCGTGGTGATATTATAGCATAAGAGATGCACTTTGTCAACCCCTCCCCCGCTGGGTGAGATTGAGCAACTTTTTTGCCCGTGTATGCGGAGTTTTGTTGACAACAGAAAAGATGTGTGATATAATAGGCAAAAGCAATTTCAGCTTGGTTTTGTGCCGATAAAGGAGCGTTCCCATGAAATGTCCTATCTGCGGATTTTTTGACAGCAAAGTAATCGATTCCCGACCGGTGGAGGAGAACAACAGTATCCGCCGCCGCCGTGAATGTCTGCAGTGTCAGAAGCGTTTTACGACGTATGAAGTCATAGAAGCATTCCAGCCGGTGATCGTCAAAAAAGACGGATCGAAGGAATATTTTGATAAGAATAAGCTGCTTGTCGGTTTGCTTAAGGCGTGTCAGAAGCGGCCGGTCGATGCCGAGGCGATCGCTTCGGAGATCGAGGCGGAGATCATGAACTCGCTGAAGAGGGAGATCACCTCCCGTGAGATTGGCGAACGGGCTATGGCGAAACTGAAGGAGCGCGACGGAGTGGCGTATGTCCGCTTTGCGTCGGTATACCGTGAGTTCAAGGATCTGGAGACGTTTGTCGAGGAGCTCAAGGGACTGACGGATGCGAAAAAACCGGAGGATGCATAAGGGATGCGAAATATTTTCGCTGTCCCTCTTGCATTTGCGCCCGAATTGTGGTATAATACTTTCGTTTGACGGGGAGGCTCGCCAAACGCACCGGGTGGTGCAAATGCAATCGAATACGGAGACGTATCGAAGTGAGCATAACCGAGTTGGTACAACTCGAGCTGACATCGAAATCACGTTTTCGGAGAAAACGCATCTCGGGATGCAAACGTAATTGAATACGGAGACGTGTCGAAGTGAGCATAACCGAGTTGGTACAACTCGGGCTGACATCGAAATCACGTTTTCGGAGAAAACGCACCGATGGTGCAAACGTAATTGAATACGGAGACGTATCGAAGTGGTCATAACGGGGCTGACTCGAAATCAGTTTGGGGTAACCCACGTGAGTTCGAATCTCACCGTCTCCGCCAAAGAGCCTGAAACAAACGTTTCAGGCTCTTACTTTTTCACTATTCACTGTTCACTTTTAACTTGTTTATCGTTAGTCTAATAACAATTATCTGTATTTCAAATACTCCATAAATTTCTTTGCAGCAATGGAGAGTGCGTTTGTGCTTCGGTAAGCCACACCTATCCTTCTGAACGCGGGCACATCAAGCTCTTTCGCCACAACTCTGTACGGTATTCTACGCAGTATCAGCTCGGGAAGAATAGCTATTCCGAGACCTCCCTCAACCATTGACATCACCGCATAATCATCCCACGTTGTAAAATGCACGTTAGGTGTAATGCCGTTTCTCTCAAAAACCTCGGAAATTTCAGCTTTCGCCCCCTTTTCAAGAAGCATAAAGGGATAGTCGCACAATGCCTTTACTGGAAATTTGTCCTTATCGACAAGTGCGTGATCCTCGGGTATAACCACGAGTAGCTTATCTTCCTCCAAGAATACCGTTTCAAACTCATCGACAGTGGGCAGACGGAGAAAGCCGAGATCAACGCGCCCTGTTTTGATCCATTCCTCTATCTCGGTGTAATCGCCGAGTAAAAGTTCATAGTCGATATTGGGATAGTCCTTTTGAAATTCCTTGATGATATTCGGCAGCCAATGCGTTGCCACGCTTGAAAATGTTCCTATGCGGATAAGCCCCGATTGTAGTCCGTTTATTTCGTCTATCTGCTCCTGCAAACGCTCAAACTCTC
>JAFTUH010000043.1 GCA_017466375.1 Clostridia bacterium
AAACAGATCGGAGGTGGGGATATGGAATACAAGCTGAAGAGCTTTGAGAACGTGATCGACGTGAAAAAGATCGCGAACATCCACTATTTTGAGTTTACGAAGCAATTCCACACGCTGAAGGACCGGCACGAATTCCGCGAGCTGATCTATGTGGACAGCGGATACATTGAGGTAAAGGCAGAGAATTACGAGGGCGTCGTCAAAAAGGGGGAGGTCATCATCCACCGCGAGGATGAGACGCACTCGATCAGCTGTCCATTGGACATTGCGCCGAACGTGATTATTATCGGATTTGCGTGCGCCTGCGAGAGGCTCGATCCGTTTGCATCGGCGCCTGTGCCGCTGACGCCGGAATTGCAGAGGCTTTTGACGGATGTGATCAAGGAGGGGCGCAGTGTTTTTCTGCCGCCGTACGACGTACCGAATCTCAAGGATATGAAAAAGCGGCAGGACTACCCGTTCGGGGCGGATCAGATGATCAAGCTGAAGCTGGAGGCGTTTTTCATCGAGCTGATCCGTGCGCGTGAGACGTCGGTGCGGACGAATCTGACAGCGGCGGCGGGGGTAAAGATGCAGGAGGTCCACCGCTATATTGAGGAGAATTACCGCGAGAAGATCCGGCTGGACGAGCTGTGCTTTCTCTACGGGACGAACAAGACGACGCTCTGCGCGAATTTCAAGGAGGAGTACGGCACGACGGTGCTCGGATACATCAACGGTCTGAAGATCAGGGAAGCAAAAAGGCTGCTCCGTGAGGGGAATTACAACCTGACGCAGATTTCGACGATGGTGGGATTTTCGTCTCTGCACTATTTCTCCCGTGCGTTCAAGCAGCATGAGAATCAGTCCCCGACGCAGTACATGAAGTCAATCAAGGCGAAACTGATGATGTGAGAAAAAAAGACACCGCGGATGCGTGAGCACCCGCGGTGTTGTCGTTTATACAGATTACGGACAGCCTGCCAGCACGGCTTCGGAATACAGCCGGAGTCCTCTTGCCGCGTTCGGATAGATGCCGTTGCGCACGTAAAAGCTGACGCGTTCCGTCGTGAAGCGTGCGTTGATGGTGGGATTCGGATCGGTGAAAATGTATCCGTTTTCTGCGGCATAGGTGCGGAGTGCCTCGCTGTATTCTTCGATCAGTGCTGTTTTCTCTGCGTGGTCAAGCGTGCAGTAGGTGTCGTTTTCCTGCGTGATCCAAGGCGCAATCAGCACGATATCCGCCTCCGGTGTGCGCGAGAGGAGCGCGGATACAAGCGCGTCCATCTCCGAAACGTATTCCTCCGCCGTCATTGCGCAGATGGCGGGATTTCGAGCCCGTACATCGTTTGCACCGACGGCGATCACGAACAGATCTGCCTGTGCGGTTTTTGGAGAAGCCGCCGCGGCATCCGCCGCCTGCCGTACCGTGTATCCTGCCTCGGAAATATTCACGACGGAGGAGAATCCAAAGTGCTCGCTGAGCGGCATGTACCACGGATATCCGCCGTTATGTGAGCCTTTGGTAACGCCGTCCCCGATGAAGACGACCGTTTTTGCCGCCGCCATCCGTTCATACAGCGCGGTGGATGTATCCGCCGGCAGGGGAGGCGTGTATTCGCAGTATTTTCCGTTTATGAAATAGTAGCGGGGCTGTGCGTTTGCGGCTTTCACCGCCGTGCCTGTCATCACTTCGGTAATGATGGGGATCAGTTCGTTAATTCTTTCCAGATCCCGGTCGTACATCTGCTCATGCAGCTCGCTCAGGGAAAGAATATCGTAGATGGGCAGTGCGCGGTAATTTTCCGGCGACATCTCCTGGCTGTACAGCGGGATGACGGCGGCGGCGGTGACGGCTTTCGTGTCCTTGTTCACGTAGACCTCAACGATGGCGGTACCGTCCCCGTCTCTGGAAATATAGGAATCCGTAAAATTGCCGGGGCAGTTGACGATGAGGGTATCCCCGATGTATTCGATCGGCTGGACGACGTGGGAGTGCGCGCCGAACACGATATCGGCACCGAGAGACGCGAATAGTGCGTTCCATTCTTTCTGGAAGGCGTTGGGCTGGTGCACGAATTCGGTTCCCATATGCGGCAGAACGACGATCAGATCCGCGCCGGACTGCTCTGCCGCGGCGAAATCCTCTTTGATCTCAGCGAGAACTCTGTCATAGTGCTCGCTTGTGCTCTCGGGGAGAAACGAAGTGATGTAGGACAGATCCGTCATCATTTCCGCATCCGTATGGAAGTTGACGAACTGTGTATAGGAGAGAACGGCGATTTTGATTCCCTCCGCCTCTATGAGGCAGAGCGTGTCCTTTTCCGCCTGATTGCGATAGGAGCCCGTGTGGGCGATGCCGATGGTGTCCAGCGTGTCAAGCGTGCGCATCGCGCCGTCTACGCCCATATCCAAAAGGTGATTGTTCGACTGGGTGAGCAAATCGATGCCTGCATCGCGGATCGCCTCGCCGAATGCATCGGGGAAATTCAGATAAAAGGCGTATCCGTCGTCGTAATTGCTGGTGGAGTAGCCTTTCTCCTCGCCGGCGAGCGGTCCCTCCAGTACACCGATCGCGAGATCGGCGGCGGAAAGATACGGCTTGGCATAGGCAAACATGTGCGAGAAATCGTATTCGCCGGTTTCCTCGTTACGTCCGGCGATCACCTGATCCTTCAGTAGAGTGAGATCGCCTACAAACGAAATCACGGCCGTGTTTTCAACCGCATCCTCTACGCTGACCGGCTGTGCGGTGGGAGCGGCAGGGGCAGTGATTCTCCGGAAGACGCGTCCGCCGAGCGGGACCGCGCCGATCACGAGTGCGAAAAGCAGCACGCACGTTGTTCCCAGCTTTGCCGCGCGGGAGGGCTGGGTGAGTACGGCAGTTGTCATCTTTTCAAACAGGGCGGAGACAAAGCCGTTTATGCGATCGCTGCCCAAAAGGAGAACGGTAACAACCGTAGCCGCGGCGGCATAGACCACATACAGGTAAGAATACCCGGAAACCGGGAAGAACCGGTCGAAAATCAGTGTAATAAAGCGGTGCGCAAGGTAGATAAAGAGGGAATTTCTGCCGAGCTTTGTCAGAATCGGGACCTTTTTTTCGGGCACAACGATCAGCATGATGAAAATCGCACCGACAGCAACGGCGATAATGCCCGTTCGCTGAATCATCTGAGATGCCGCCGAATAGGGCATCATGGTAAGCGTATAGACATTAAGGGGGATAACGGACAGGACGACGAATACGATTCCGGCGGCTGCCGCGGCAAACAGCCAGCGGAGGACGGGATGAATGCGCGCACGCAGCTGCAGAAGGCGGGAGAACTGTGCCTCCTCAAAGCGGTATCCGAGCAGGAAGAATACAAAGAATGCGACTGTGCGGGCAAGGGAGAGAACATTGGAAAACTCCCCCCAAAAACCGACGAGAAGTGCGGCTGCCGCGGCAATCGGGATAATACCTTTGATTTTTGCGGTGTGCCCGATGATAGCCCGCCACGCGATGAGGCTGAGCAAATACCAGTAGCTGGTATACGGGGTAAGCAGTTGGAGGGGCGTTCCGTATACGCCGTAAAAGTACAGCATCATTGCCGTATTGAACACGAGGTAATACAGGAACATTTTGACGATGGCGTGTGTACTGCGTGCCCGTTCCGATCGGCTGAAATAGCCGGAGCAGAAGACAAACGCGGGCATATGGAACGCGTAGATAAATTTGAAGAGGTCATTGGCGAAGCTTCCGCTGAGACCGACAGCGGATTCGTAGATGAAATGACCGAACACGACGAGAACGATCAGGATACCTTTGTAATTATCCCAGAATGAGCTTCTTTCTTTCACGGCCCGACTCCTTTGTGAGAGGTTGTATTGTATTCATTATATCATACAGCGTCAAGGGATGCAAGTGGGAGAAAAAAGACACCGCGGATGTTTGCGCACCCGCGGTGTTGTTTATTCCGAGTATTCCATAATATCGTCTATGCGGCAGGAAAGCGCGGCACAGATTTTGTCCAGCACATAGCTGTCGTAGCGCACGACTTTGTTTTTGTAGTATTTATCGAGAATCTGAAAGCGGATACCTGTCCGCTTGGCAAGCTCGTATCGGGTGATGCCGCGGCTGTCTATATATTTATCCAGTGTCAAACGAATCATCCGTCTCAATCTTCCATTTCGTTGAAATAATCGCGGTCGAAAAACTCTTTCAGCGTGATCCCGGCGCCCTCGCAGAAGCGCTTCACAGTGATTACCTTGGAGCATTTTGTTCTTCCCTTGACCAGATCGTAGATGGCAGACGGCGACATACCGCCTTTCAGGGATGCATCACAGATATTCAGCTGCTTTTCTTCGCAGATTTCAAGGATACGCTTTACGATTGCGTCATTGATTTGCATGATTGTGTTCCCCTCTTTTCGTGGAGTTCCACAATTATTATATGGTGTGCAAATCTTTTTCTCTCGTGGAGTTCCACGATATTGACACAGAAGCACGCAACGTGTACAGTGGAGCGGAGAATAAGGAGATTTATCCCGTAGGGGCGGATTCTTCGAGATGGTGTCGTTACACCATCTCGCTCCGCCCGTCACCGCAAAACCGCAAAGGGAGGGATTCGGTCTTGGGGCAGATCGCGGCGTCCTCGCACGGGAGGGATTCGGTCTCGCGCGACCTACGCGCTCGGTCAGGGCGCGGGAAAACCGTCCCCCGGACGGTTTTCTTACACGCGCCCGTTCGAATCCCCTCTTAAGCCAAAAAATATAAGGCATCCCAGTCGGGATGCCTTATATTTTGGCGCAAAGGGAGGGATTCGCTCTTGCATTTTGCGGGGCATTCTTTCAAACTTGCTCGTTTTGCCCCGCAAAATGCTTCGGTCACCGCTCACAAACAGTCCACCGGACTGTTTGTTTCGCTGCGTTCGAATCCCTCCATCAAGTGAACGAAACAAAAGGCACTGACGTGAACGTCAGTGCCTTTTATTTGGCGCAAAGGGAGGGATTCGAACCCTCGGTCGGTTATTAGCCGAACACACGATTTCCAGTCGTGCGCCTTAGACCAGCTCAGCCACCTTTGCATGATGCTCGAATATTATATCACATTCATTTGCGGATTGCAAGCCTTTTTTGCAATTTTTTTATTTTTTTCGATTTTTTCAATAAAAAATAACCCGCCGTGCCGTGTGAATGAGAAGATAGAAACCCTGCTTGTAGCAAGGTTGGTGTCCTCTCCATCCCTTTGTGCTCCCAACGTCCGCTTTGCCGGTCAAAAGAGCGGCAGGCGGGAGGTCTGCATTCCCGGTCAGGAAGTCCGGACTCCATTTGTGAGTTGTGGGTTTACATGCTCATCCATCACGAACAAAGCAGGCCGTTGCACTTCTGCCCGAGGACAGAAGTGCGGGACCTATCGATCAGTTATCG
Organism: Clostridia bacterium; assembly: GCA_017466375.1. Classification (GTDB taxonomy): domain Bacteria; phylum Bacillota; class Clostridia; order Oscillospirales; family CAG-272; genus SIG701. The sequence goes on from JAFTUH010000043.1 coordinate 5,388, forward strand.
TAATCGATTGCGTTGAACTTGTCGTCGAAATAGTCAGCGACCTTGTCAAATTCCTCGTCGTCGTCGATCGAGATAAGGATCTCCTCGCCGTTCTCCTCGCGCTCCAGGCGAAGGATGACGTATTCCTCGCTTACCTGATTGCTGTCAGCGTCGAGCTCGGTCAGCGCGTAGTACGTTTTGCCGTCCATCTCTACCTCATCGATCAGCTCGAACTGGCTCTCGTTTCCGTCCTCGTCCGTCAGCGTATAGACGTCGATTTCCTCCATCAGTTCTTCAGCATTTTCCATATTCTTGATTTCGTCAGCCATAGTGACCTCCTGATTTTTCATTCTGAAATTTTGCTGTCTTTATTGTATACGAAAATCTTGCTTTTGTCAATAGGTAGGAGAATCCAGTCTCCAGCCGTTTTCGGTTTTTATCAGTGTAATTCGGACATTTACCGACGGTTTTCCATCCACTTCGCTCGGGACTTCCACGCGGATGCGTTCCGCCTCGTCGATCAGAACGGTCATCTTTGCGAAATCGTACGTGCGTCCGACGTCCACGGCGTTCGTGTCGAGACCTGTGCGAACGGTCAGATAATCGCCCTGCTGGATGTAGCGCGCAAAGGCGACCTTGCTTTCGTCCTCGGTGGATACGCCGCTGAAGGCGATCTCGTAGAGCATCTCGCACATGGCGGGGGAGAAGACGGCTTTTGTGGCGGCGCGGATCTCGTCCTCGCTTTGGAAGGCGGCGTCCGCGGTTACGGGATAATAATCCAGCACGAGACCGCCGTCATCGGGGGAAAAGCCGAGCAGTTCCTCTAAGATGGCGTCATCCTTTGTGTACGGCAGTCCGGCGCCGTAGTATACGTCATTCAGCGCGTAGGACTGCTCGACGAGATCCTTGCACACGGTGCGGATTTCATCCTCGGACAGACCGGAGGCGGCGCAGGAGGAGAGCATAAGTGAAGCGATCAGCACGCAGAGGGCGGTAAAAACCGTGAGAAATTTTTTCATGGGATACTCCTTAGATAGAGATAGTATATGATTCCGGGGGAGGGAGTATGCGTTTATTTTCCGACGCAGAAGCGGGCAAAAATTCCCGCGACGATGGCCTCGTCCACGGCACGCCCGTCCACGCCCGCGATGTCGGCAACGGCGCTTTCGCACAAAGTGCAGACGGCGTCGGGAGGATCGCCTGCGGTGAGGGCGCCGATCGCTTCGGCGAGCATCTCGGCGGCACGGGAGAGGGTTGCCTCCTGCCTTGCGTCCCAGAGGATTGCTTCGGTGGAGAAATTGACTCCGTCCGCACCGACGGCGGTACGGATTTCGGCTTTGAGCTGATCCAGTCCGTCGCCTGATCTGGCGGAAATCGGCACGGCGGCCGCCGCACGGGATTGCAGAAGCGCGAGATCGTCCGCGGTGAGGGCGCTGCCTTTATCCGATTTATTGACGGCGGCGATCACGGCGGCGCCGTCAGGCAGAGATTCGATTAGAGCACGGCACTCCGGCGAAAGGGGAGCCGAACCGTCTGCGACAAGGAGGACAAGCGCGGCATCGGAGAGCTTTTGACGGGCGCGCTGTACGCCGATCTCTTCCACGGCATCGGTGGTTTCGTGGATGCCCGCAGTATCGGCAAGGAGGAGCGTCGCGCCGCCAATATCGACCGTGGCGGTGAGCACGTCGCGCGTCGTGCCGGGAATATCGGTAACGATGGCGTCATCGCTGCCGACGAGGGCGTTGTAGAGCGAGCTTTTGCCGCTGTTGGGCACGCCCGCAATCACGGTGGGGATACCGACGGCGACAGCGCGTCCCGTTTTGTAGGAGGCGCAGAGCTTTGTAAGACGGCGGTGCGCCTCGGTGAGAACGGAGAGGATCTGTCTCTCGCCCTCATCGCCGACGTCCTCGTCGGGATAATCGATAGCGGCGTAGAGCGCGGAGAGGGTATCGGTGATGCTGTCCGCGATCGCCCGTGTCTCGCGTGTGATATTGCCGTTTATGGCGCCGGAGGCAAGGGCGCGGCGGCTTTCGGTATCGGCATCGATGAGGAGACCGACCGCCTCCGCCTCGGTGAGTGTGAGCTTACCGTTCACAAACGCGCGGCGGGTGAAATCGCCGGGACCTGCGGGGGATGCACCTGCGGCAAGGACGGCGGTGAGCACGGCTTTCGTGACGGAGATACCGCCGTGGCAGGAGATCTCCACGGTATCCTCTCCCGTAAAGGAGGCAGGCGCGCGGAAAACGGTAGCGATGCCCGTATCGATAACGGTGCCGCCCGAGACGATCTTGCCGAAAACGGCTTCACGGGGGTGCCGTTCGGAGAGCGCGGCTCCGTTGGGGATGAACACGCGATCCGCGACGGTGACGGCGTCCGCACCGCTTATGCGGATGACGGCGATGCCGCCCTTGCCGGGGGGCGTGGATACAGCGGCGACTGTGGTGAACATAGCGGATTCCTTTCGGGGATTTTTTCGTAATTCTACTGTTTGCAAACAGACGGTTTGGAAGCACGAACCGTTCGTGCAAGGGGCACGATGCAGCCTCCGCGCACAAAGGGAGAAGGAGAGCCCTCTCCCTTTGGAATCCCCCTCCTTATAGCGTTCTTTCAGCGGAGGAGGAGAGACAACATACCACTCTTTCCTCATCTTAAAGGAGAGTCAAAAACGAGCCGTAGTGCAAACATTGCGAATGGCGTCAAAGATGACACCGCCATTCGCGTCGAGCTTGCCTACGGCAATCTCGCAGCAAAAACGCGATTGTAAAAGACGCTTCGCGCGAGGGAGTTTGGCAAATAATTCAACGAACGATTTCCGATCAAAAACAGCACGCGTGGACGGTAGTTAGATTGCGGCTAAACATTACCGCGATCTTGCAAACTCTCCCGCTGTCAGTGCAGAAAGGTTGCAAAACGCAGCGACTACACTTTGCTTGAACGGTAGGTGTGATGCAGTTACCGCTGTACCCCAAGGGTAAGGGGTGCAGGGGAGAGGGGATCTTTTCTCCCCTCGCCCCTCGCCGCGGAGGAGGTCGTAGGAGGGGCTGCGCGACACGCCCCTCCTACATATTCTTGCGTGCAATAGCTATGACATAAACAGGGAGCGTGAGGGGACTCCGACCTCACCTTTTCCTTGCCAGACGTGCTGCCGCATCGGCAAGCGCCGCCGCCAACGCGTCAATCTCCTCCGCTGTATTCTCGTGCGAGAGACTTATACGAACGGTCGTGTCCGCCTCCTCGGGGGAGAGTCCGAAGGCAGTCAGCGCGCGGCTCGTTTTCTTTGCGGCGTGCGCCGAGCACGCGGACCCCGCCGAGATGCAGATCCCTTTCGCGGAGAGATCGTTCAGCACCGTCTCGCTGCGGATGCCGGGCATCGTCACGGACAGAATATGATCCGCCGACGCTTTCGGGATATTCATGCGGATTTCGGGAATCTCCGCGAGCTTTTCGGTCAGACGTGCGCGCAGTGACGCGATCGCCGTGCAGCGATCCGCAAACGAATCCGCAGATGTACGGCACGCCGCGGCAAATCCCGCAATCCCGGGGACGTTCTCCGTTCCCGATCGGTAGCCGCCCTCCTGACCGCCGCCCGTGACGGTCGGGATCAGCTTTTTCGCCCGCACGATCGGCTCGGATACGTACAGCGCACCGATCCCCTTCGGACCGCCGATCTTGTGTCCGCTGATGCTTACGAGATCAGCCCCGAGGGAGGCGGGCGTGAATCGGATTTTCATAAATCCCTGCACCGCATCCGTGTGCGTGACGGCGTCGGGGGAGAACCGCCGCACCGTGTCAAACGCACGCTTCACGTCGTACAGTGCGCCCGTTTCGTTGTTCACAAGCATCACGCTTATGAGGATCACGCCCTGTGCGTGCGCTTCGATATAGTCAAAATCCAGCTCGCCGCCCGTCGTCGGAATGCGGCAGATCTCAAATCCGTCCGCTTCCAATCTGGCGGCTGTGTTCTCAATGGCGGCGTGCTCGCCTTCCGTAATCAGGATCCGACCGCGATTGTCACCGCGTACGGGACGGTTTTTCGCGCACACGGTGCCGAGCAGGGCGAGGTTGTCCGCCTCTGTGCCCGATCCCGTGAAGAGGATCCGCCCCTCTGTCTCCCGGCGGATGCCGAGCGATTTCAGCACGGTGCGCCGTGCTTCTGTGAGGAGTGCGTTTGCCGTGTTGCCCGCCGCGTGGACGGAGGACGGATTCGCCCATCTTTCCGTCAGCGCGTCCGTCATCGCCGCGATTGCCTCGGCGCACGGCTTCGTCGTTGCCGCGTTGTCAAAGTAGATCATCGGTTTACCGCCAAGCAAAATTCGTGACGATGGAGGTGAACTCCGCCGAGTGATCCGCGCCTTCGGCAAGCTCCGTGAAGGTCAGAAGATACAGGACTCCGCCGCGCACGGTCGCGTACTGTGTGTAACGGTACGTATTCTCGCCGAGGACGCCCGTATAGACGTATTTTTTCGCGCCCGATGCACCGAGCAGCGTGTCCTCGCCGTCGACCTCTACGGTGAAATCACTGAAAATGAGGGTGAACTCCTCCTCGTAGCCCTTCCACCACTCGTCCACGGTCGAATCCGCATAGGGCATCGACCAGCTCATGACGGATACGCTCGTCGGATCGGTGTCGGATTTATAGGCGGAGGCGGCGATTCCCGTCTTGGTGACGATCCACTCCTTCGGGACGAACAGATCAAAATCGGCTACCTCCGGCGAGGCGCTGATCATGCCGTACGGGGCTTCTCCGGGCGCCTTGGCACAGGCAGCGAGGGAGAAAAGAAGAATTACCGCACAAAAAGCGGAAAACAAACGTGAAATTTTCATAAAAACCTCCGAGGTATAAAAATCTACCTTACAGTATACACTACTTTGCGCCGGATTTCCAGCAGCGATTGTAAATTTTTGTACAAATCTCACGGAGAAGGTGCGGATGTATAATCCTGCCCGCATCGGTGCATACTGAATCCGACAGGGCAGGGAGCTGTCTCCGCCCCGATTTTTTACAACCGAAAGGTGTTTTTTATGAAAAACAGAGTAGTATTTCTTCTGACGGCAGTGCTTCTCGCAGCGGTGCTTACGGTATCCGTTTTTGCGAATGACGGCAATCTCGGCGATACGGATCCCGGAAATGGAGACGAGTGGGTCGGCGATGCGGACGGCATGATCGACGGCACGGACAGTGCGGATAAGGACGGCGGACTTATGGAGGAGATCACGGACGCGCTCATGGGCGATACGGGAACCGGAAGAGACGGCGGTACGGGCGACAGCGGCACGGACATGATCGGCGGCGGCACGGGAGGCACGGGCGATACCGGTGCGGTCACGGGAGATCCGGGCACGGACAGCGGTTCGTCCTCCGTAGACGGTTCATCCGATGACGGTATGTCCGTTTTCGGGATCGTGATCGTGATTCTGATCGTCCTTGCCGTCATCGCGCTGGTCATCGTACTGATGCCGAAACGGAAATAACAAAAAAGGGAGGGCAGCCTCCCTTTTTTCATGAATCTTAACAAATTCCCCCTTGACATACTGTGTAAAAATGATATAATATTATAATATGTAAAAGTATCTTTTCGCGCATTTTTACACGCATTTCTTGCACGGATTTCCTATATTTTTACATGATTTCACCCCGCACCGATGCAAATCGGTCACGCGATCACCATATTTTACAGTACAATTCACTTTACAGGAGGTGCCATGATGATTGAAATCATCATTTCCGTCGCAGCTGCGGCGGTGGTTGCGCTTCCGATCGGATTTTTCTGCGGTGTACAGTACCGTCGCCGCGTAGCGGAAGCCGAGATCGGCTCTGCTGAGGCTCAGGCAAGAAAAATACTCGAAGACGGAATCAAAGCAGCCGAAACTAAGAAGAAAGAAACCCTGCTCGAAGCAAAAGAAGAAATCCTGAAGACGAAAAACGAATTCGACGCTGAGCTGAAGGAGCGCCGCGCCGAGATCACGCGCCAGGAGAGACGTATCGCGAGCAAGGAGGAAACGCTTGACAAGAAGATGGAGGCGCTCGAGAAAAAGGACGAGACGCTGAATCAGAAGATCAAGGAAACGACCGAAACGCAGGCCAAGGTTGAGGAGCTCCGCGCACAGCAGTTTGAGATGCTGCAGAAGGTTGCCGGACTCTCTGCCGAGGAAGCAAAGGCACAGCTGATTGAGGCGATGACGGAAGAGGTCCGCCGCGAGCAGTCGATGCGCCTTGTGGAGCTGGAGGCCGAATTCAAGGAAGAAGCGGACGCCAAGGCGAAGAACATCATTGCGCTGGCGATCCAGAGATGTGCATCCGATCAGGTTGCGGAGGCTACGGTCTCCGTTGTCAGCCTGCCGAATGACGATATGAAGGGCCGCATCATCGGCCGTGAGGGCAGAAACATCCGCGCCATCGAGCAGATGACCGGTGTGGATCTCATCATCGATGACACGCCCGAGGCGATTACGGTGTCCGGCTTTGATCCGGTCAGACGCGAGGTGGCACGCCTTGCGCTTGAGAAGCTGATCGCGGACGGACGTATCCATCCGACGCGCATTGAGGAAACGGTGGAGAAATCCCGCCGCGAGGTCGATGCGGAGATCAAGGCTGCCGGTGAGAGAGCTACATACGATACCGGTCTGCACGGCTTCCAGCCGGAGATGATCAAGCTGCTCGGCCGTCTGAAGTACCGTACGAGCTACGGTCAGAACGTGCTCATGCACTCCATTGAGGTATCCCTGCTTTCCGGCATCATCGCCGATGAGCTCGGCTGTGACTCCACGCTGGCAAAGCGCGCCGGTCTTCTGCACGATATCGGTAAGTCGCTGACGCAGGAGGTCGAGGGATCTCACGTACAGCTCGGTGTGGAGCTTGCGAAGAAATTCCGCGAATCCGCCGACGTGATCCATGCGATCGAGGCACACCACGGCGACGTGGAGCCGCGCACGCTTGTTGCGATGATCGTACAGGCGGCAGACGCGATCTCCGCTGCACGCCCCGGTGCACGCCGTGAGAATCTGGAGAACTACATCAAGCGTCTGACGAAGCTGGAGGAGATTGCAAACTCCTACAAGGGTGTTGAGAAGAGCTTTGCGATCCAGGCAGGCCGTGAGCTTCGCATCATGGTCAAGCCGGAGATGGTCAAGGACGACGATATGGCACTCGTTGCGCGTGAGATTGCGCAGAAGATCGAAGGCGAGCTTGAATATCCCGGACAGATCAAGGTTAGTATTATCCGCGAGAATCGCGCCACGGATTACGCAAAATAAAAACAAAGATTGCGGCACCTGCGTTCTCGCAGATGCCGCTTTTTGTGTGAGCGGGGAGAGTTCATGGGTATCGTTTTTGCGCAGGAGGTGCTTAATGCGGAAGTCTCACTGCGGTTCCGGGCACCCGAGGAAGCGTGGCTTCCTCGACGGCTCATAACACCGCCCCGCGGTGTTATTCACTACCGCACCGCCGCTTCGCTACCTCCTGCACCACCGCCACACCAAAAGGGGCGGGGGGAGAGATCCTCGCCCCTTTGGAAACCCCACCCCTGGAGCGCGGCTGTAACCGCATCACACCTACCGTCCTGACTATAGCAGTATTGTTGCGTTATGAACCCTTCCTGCTATCGCTGACGGAGAGTTTGCAGAATTGCGCTACGCGATCCCGCGCCAAACTTTATCTCCGCATATTGTTTGCGATCGTGCTTTGTATGTGCAATCCGCACGCGATTCGTAGCATGTACGACAGCGTTTATGCTGTGTTTGCAGAATCAAAACACGACGCGAAGCGGAGTATCTTTACAAAGGCGTTTATGCTGCGAGATTGCCGTAGGCAAGCTCGACGCGAATGGCGGCGTCATCTTTGACGCCATTCGCAATGTTTGCACTACGGCTCGTTTTTGACTCTCCTCTAAGATGAGGAGTGAGTGGTACGTTGTCTCTCCTTGTCCGCTAAAGAAACGCTATGAGGTGTGGGGATCCAAGGGGAGAGGGCTCTCCCTCTCTCCGAGGTTGCTTGCAACCTCGCATTGGCAGCGGAGGAGGTACAGGAGGGGCTTCGCGATTTGCCCCTCCTGCAAAGGTGTGGGCTGCGCGACACGCCCCTCCTGCATCGCATCCTCCTGCAAGGACGGTTCGTGCACACCATATGTCAGCAGATAGTAGAATTAAGAAGAAAAATCTCCCCGAAAGGAGTCCCTTTATGCGAATCCTCGCTCTTGGAGACGTCGTCGGTGCCGCCGGCGTCAGATACCTCACGGAGGGACGGCGCCTGTCCGCACTTCGCCAGTCGCTCGGTGCCGATCTCGTTATCGTCAATGCCGAAAATTCCGCCGCAGGGAACGGTGTCACGCCCGAATCTGCTGAGGCGCTCTTCTTCGCCGGTGCGGATGTCCTTACGGGAGGCAACCACTCCTTCCGCCGCCGTGAGGCGCAATCCTTGCTCGATGACGAAAAATGCATCCTGCGCCCCGCCAATTATCCTGACCGTGCGATCGGTCACGGATACTGCATCACCGAGTGCGCCGGACAGCGTGTGCTCGTTATCAATCTCGCCGGATGCGTCTATATGGAGCCGCTGGAGTCCCCGTTTACGTGCGCCGACCGGATTCTCAGGGAATGCGACGGCAAGTACGATGCCGCCGTCATCGATATTCACGCCGAGGCGACGAGCGAAAAGATCGCCCTCGCACGGTATCTCGATGGGCGCGTCGCCGCTGTGTTCGGCACTCATACGCACGTCGCAACTGCTGACGCGCAGGTTCTCCCCGGCGGTACGGGATACATCACCGATCTCGGCATGTGCGGGTCCCACGCGGGCATCCTCGGCGTCGCAACTGCACCCATTCTGCATAAATTCCTCGTCAAAACGCCTGTTATGTTCACGCCTGCCGAGGGTCAAAACGAGATCCACGGCGCTCTGTTCGAGATCCGTGACGGCAAATGTTTCCGCGCGGAGTCAATTTTAGACTAATTATCGGCGCTTGTTGCCGAAAATTTTCAGAAAATGCGCGAAGCCTCTTGTAATCCGCGCACGATTTTGCTATAATTGAGTGAAACATGTAAAAATTTTCACTCGTTAAATTTATTACATGAAAAGGAATCCCATTATGACTGTTTCTTCCTTGAAAAACGCTGTACAGAACGGTACGCTTCATGCCGATTATACCGCACGGTGCGGTGTCAATGCCGCGGATGCCGACTCACAGGACGCACGCGTCCTCTCCGCTATCGATGCATTTGCCGACCGCTACGGTGCGGAGCGTGACGTTATGCTCCTCTCCGTCGGCGGCAGAAGCGAGCTTTCCGGCAACCATACCGACCACAATCACGGCAGAGTGATCGCCGCATCCATCTCGCTCGATGTGCTGGCGGTTGCCGCGAAACGGGACGATGGCGTGATGTCTGTTGCCAGCGCGGGATATCCTGTCGATACGGTCGAGGCGGCGGCGATCGATGCGCCCGATGCGGCGAAGTTTTTCAAGAGCTCTGCGATCATTGCGGGCATGGCGCGTGCCTTCCGCGATGCCGGATACGAGATCGGCGGCTTTGATGCCGCGACGACGTCGAATGTGCTGAAGGGCTCGGGACTTTCGTCCTCCGCCGCTTTCGAGGTCATGATCGGCAATATTCTCAACTATCTTTACAACGACGGCAAGGTGTCGAACGTGGAGATCGCCAAGATGGCGCAGTACGCGGAGAACATGTACTTCGGCAAGCCGTGCGGACTGATGGATCAGACCGCATGCGCGGTCGGCGGCTGTGTCACGATCGATTTTGCCGATCCGAAAACGCCCGTTATCGAAAAACTTCCGCTCGATCTTGCAAAGGCGGGATACGCGCTCTGTATTACGGATACGGGCGGAAACCACGCCGATCTGAATGACGATTACGCATCCGTTCCCGCCGAGATGAAGGCGGTGGCGGCACTGCTCGGCAAAACGGTGCTCCGCGAGGTAACGCGTGAGGACGTGATCGCAAACGCCGCACGCATCCGCGAAAACTGCGGCGACCGCGCATTTCTGCGTGCGATGCACTTCCTCAGCGAAAACACGCGTGTGGGTGCGCAGGCGGATGCGCTCCGTACGGGCGATATTGACGCGTTTTTTTCGGGCGTGCTCGCATCCGGTGCGTCGAGCTACCGCTATCTGCAGAACGTATATACGACGAAAAACGTCGCCGAGCAGGGCTTGTCCGTGGCACTCTGCATGACGGAGCTGTTTATCACGGAAACGTGCGGATCCAAAGGCGCGTGGAGAGTCCACGGCGGCGGATTTGCCGGCACGGTGCAGGCGTATGTGCCTGTTGAGTATGCAAAACAGTACGTTTCGTTTATGGAGAACGTGTTCGGTGAGGGCGCGGTGTACGTCTTGAACGTCCGTCCCGAAGGCGCGATCCGTCTCGCGTAAGGGAGGGGCAGCGTTGAAAAAAGCTCCTTCCGGGCGAAAGAAACTGCTGTTTCTTGTTGTGAATTTCGCCGTATGCTTTACGGTGTATCAGCTGCTGCTTCATCTGCATCCGTTTGCGGCAACGATTTTGTATACCGCCGCGGCTCTGGTGCTCGCGATCGCGTACTATATCATCAATCGCGGATTCGGCGCACCGATCACCGACGGAGATTCGCTTCCGGCATCGTGGTCGCCTGTGGAGAAATGCGCGTATGTGGAAGAGGCGCGCGCACGGCATGAACGTGCAAAGGGGCTTCTGCTGTGGTTTTTACCCGTGGTTCTGACGCTGCTTCTGGATGTGACGTATCTGTTCCTCCTCTCGCCGCTGTTTCGGGCGCTGGGAATTCACGTATTTTGAGAAAAGAAGTGTTTGACATGAAAACGATCGATCTGCATACCCATTCTTTGTGCAGTGACGGCGCGGACGCACCCGCCGAGGTAGTCCGCCGCGCAAAGGAAGCGGGGCTTTCCGCGATGGCGCTCTCCGACCACGACTGCGTGGACGGTGTAGAGGAGGCGATGGCGGAGGGCGAGAAGCTCGGTATCGAGGTGATCCCGGCGATCGAGCTGTCCGCGAACTACGACACGGAGCTGCACGTGCTCGGGTACTATATTGACATACGAAACGCTCGCCTGAAAGAGGCGCTGGATTATTCGATCCGCGTGCGCGATGAAAGACAGGCGGAGACGTGCAAAAAACTGCGCGAGCAGGGCTTTGACATCACGATGGACGAAGCACGCGCCGAGGCGGGGGGCAACGCGATCCTCTGCCGTGCGCATTTCGCGCAGATCATGGTGCGCAAGGGCTACGCCGAATCGGTGAAGGACGCGTTCAAGCGGTATCTCTCCGTGGGATGCTACGCGTACTCGAACCGGCAGGCGCTCTCCCCGGCGGAGGCGGTTTCCGTCATCCGTGAGGCGGGCGGCGTGCCTGTTGTCGCGCATCTCCACCTGATCAAACAGAGTGATGAGCAGGTGCGCGCACTGCTGACGTCGCTGATTCCGCACGGGCTCGGCGGTGTGGAGGGATACTACACGGATTACACCCCCGATATGGAGGTGCGCTATCGCGGTATGGCGGCAGAGCTTGGGCTCACGCTGTCCGGCGGTACGGATTACCACGGCAAAAACAAGCCGCACATCTCGATCGGGCGAGGGCTTGGGGAACTTCAGATTCCGTATGAGCTTCTGGATCCGCTGAAAGCGCGGCGCTGACCTTCGCTGTATAATGTAAGTGCACATTTTTGCAGGAGGTGTTAAGTGTGGAACACCTCCTGCACCACCGCCACACCAAAAAGGGGCGGAGGTTTCCGCCCCTCTTGGAACTCCCCACCTCATAGCGTTCTTTCAGAGATAATTGCACGAAAACGTACCACTTTAGCCTCATCTTTGAGGAGAGTCAAAAACGAGCTTTGGTGCGAACAATGGTTAAACGCTTTCGCAAAAGACGCTCCTTCGGAGCGAAGGATTGGTTGGGATTTATACGTGCGATTTCCTCTCGAAAACAGTACGCGTGGACGGTAATTTGGCTACAGGTGAACATTACCGCGATCTTGCAAACTCCCTGTAGGAGATAGCAGGAGGGAGATTCTAAACGTAGCAATTACCGCTTTGGCGAAAGTGGTAGGTATGATACATTTACCGCTGTACCCCGGAGGGGGAGTTCCAAGAGGGGGAGGATCTTTCCCCTCCCCCTCTTTGGCGTGGCGGTGGTGTGGAGGTGCTCCGCGCTAAGCACCTCCACGACTAAATCTTTGCAAAAAATAAATTTACATACACAAGGAGACACACTATGAAAAAGGCTGATATCGGTCTGATCGGACTCGCCGTCATGGGCGAAAACCTCGTATTGAACATGGAATCCAAGGGTTTCACCGTTGCCGTGTTCAACCGTACCACCGAGAAGGTAAAGAACTTCGTGGAGGGACGCGGCGCCGGTAAGAATATTATCGGTTCGTACTCTCTTGAGGAGCTCGTTGCAAACGTTGAGAAGCCGCGCAAGATCATGATGATGATCAAGGCAGGAGGCGCTGTTGACGCAACGATCGACGCACTGCTCCCCCTGCTCGATGACGGCGACGTTATCATCGACGGCGGCAACTCCCACTTCCCGGACACTGCACGCCGCACCGAATATGTTGAATCCAAAGGCAAACTCTACATCGGCACGGGCGTATCCGGCGGTGAAGAGGGTGCCTTGAACGGCCCGTCCCTCATGCCCGGCGGCTCGAAGGCTGCGTGGCCGCTTGTCGCTCCGATCCTGCAGGCAATCTGCGCGAAGGTCGAGGACGGATCCCCCTGCTGTGACTGGGTTGGTGAAAACGGTGCCGGTCACTTCGTTAAGATGGTACACAACGGTATCGAATACGGCGATATGCAGCTGATCTGCGAGGCATATCACCTCATGAAGAACATGCTCGGCATGACGGCTGACGAGATGCACGAGGTCTTTGCCGACTGGATGAAGGGCGACCTTGACTCCTACCTCATCGAGATCTCCCGCGACATCCTCGCGTACAAGGATACCGACGGCTCTCCGATCGTTGAGAAAATTCTGGATACCGCAGGTCAGAAGGGTACCGGTAAGTGGACCGGCATCGCTGCGCTGGACGAGGGTGTGCCGCTGACGCTGATCGGCGAGGCTGTATTCGCCCGCTGCCTGTCCGCCATGAAGGACGAGCGCGTCAACGCCGCGAAGATCCTGCCCGGCAAGGCGGATGCTGCTCCGGCTCTGACTGCTGAGGAGAAGGCTGCATGGATTGAGAATATCCGCTGCGCACTCCTCGCATCGAAGATCGTATCCTATGCGCAGGGCTACACGCTGATGCGTGCTGCCGCAAAGACTTACGGCTGGAATCTGAACTACGGCGGAATCGCTCTGATGTGGAGAGGCGGATGCATCATCCGTTCCGTATTCCTCGGCAAGATCAAGGACGCGTTCGACGCAAATCCGGAGCTTACGAACCTGCTTCTCGATCCGTACTTCACCGAGAAGATCGCATCTCTGCTCCCCGGCTGGCGTAAAGTTGTCGCACAGGCTGCCATGACCGGTATGCCCGTACCCGCATTTGCATCGGCTCTGTCCTACTACGACGGATACCGCTGCGACCGTCTGCCCGCAAATCTCCTGCAGGCACAGCGCGACTTCTTCGGCGCACACACCTATGAGAGAGTGGATGCACCGCGCGGTGAATTCTTCCACACCAACTGGACCGGTCACGGCGGCGACACCGCTGCTACGCAGTATACGGTTTAAGGGGAACGAGCGGGGGGCGCCGCCCCCTGCACCCCTGCAAGGAGCTTTGCTCCTTGACCACTGGGCAAAAACAAGATTTTGTTTTGCTCTCTGAACAAAGATTCCCATGTCTCGGGGTCAAGGGGAGGCATCCCCTTGCCGGGTGCAGGGTAGCGAAGCGGCGCGAGCGCAATGAATGACACCGCAGTGCGGTGTCAGAACGCGAGCGTGACCGAGCCGCAGCGAGAAGAGCCCTGCGTCCCCCCGCAGGGACGGCGTTTCTTTTGTTAACTTTTCTTTGCGCCTGTGGTGTCAAAGAAAAGTGGCTGGCGGTTTTTGTTGTCTATATCAAAAGTGTTTACCCAAAATATACTATAACGTAAGGAACTATCACCATGAAACTTCGTGAAAACTGCAAATACTCCCTCGTCGTGCCGACGAGTATGGGCGTGCGCATCACGCCTCCGAACGGTCAGCCCGTTGCATCCTCCAATATGTTCATGATGCAGGCGACCTCCGCTGAGACGAACGTCGCTTCAATCTCCGCATTCCTCGGACTCAAGACGAAGGTGCTCACCACGTTCGTCAAGGATTCCCCGATCGCTGATTTTATCAAGCGCGATCTCCGCGCCCGCGGCATGGACTACGAGGGCAAGGAAGTCGAGCAGGGCGGCCCGTGGGGCTACCGCCACCAGTTCAACATTGCCGATTCCGGCTACGGCAGCCGCGGTCCGCGCGTCTGCAACGACCGTGCCGGTGAAGTCGGACGTACGCTGAACATCAAGGATTTCGACCTTGACCGCATTTTCGGTGAGGAGGGCGTGCAGATCCTGCATCTCTCCGGTCTGATCGGTGCTCTCTCCCACGAGACGAGCGAATTCTGTCTCGAACTTGCCCGCGCCGCTAAAAAGTACGGCACGCTGATCTCCTTCGACCTCAATCACCGCGCATCCTTCTGGAAGGGACGCGAGGAGGAGCTCCACGCGATCTTTACCGAGATCGCATCCGTTTCCGACATTCTGATCGGTAACGAGGAGGATTTCCAGCTTTGTCTCGGTGTACAGGGGCCCGAAGCAGGCGGCAAGGATATCGCGGCGAAGATCGACTCCTTCAAGGAAATGATCGGCCGTGTGAAGGCACAGTTCCCGAACGCATCCGTTTACGCGACGACGCTCCGTCAGGTCGTAAACGTCAACAATCACCTGTGGGGTGCGATCATGCTCGCAGGCGATCAGTGGCACGTTGTTGAACCGCGTCCGATCACCGTTCTCGACCGTATCGGCGGCGGTGACGGCTTCGTTGGCGGTATGCTCTACGGTATCCTGAAGGGCTGGGAGAGCGAGAAATGGATCCAGTTCGGCTGGGCATCCGGCGCGCTGGCTACGACGTTCCTCACCGACTACGCACAGCCGGCAGACGAGGAAGTTGTCTGGTCCGTCTGGGGCGGCAACGCGAGAGTCAAGAGATAAGAGAAGAAAAAGACGCGGGGAAACCCCTTTTGCAAAAGGGGTTTCCCCGTACCCTTTCCCGAAAACCTTTTGGGAAAGGGGATTTTTGTTTTGTAGGGCGGGGGCTTGTCTCCCGCCGCTTTTCGTCCTTATTTGAAGCAGTTTCCGCAGAAGGAATATCCTTCGTCTAAGAGTGCGTCCGTCGCGCCCTCGTGAAGTTGTCGGTTTTCCTCGTGAATCAACGCCGCCGTTCCGCAGGTGGTTTTATGAATCTTCTTGGTGCTTGTGTTGAGAATGTACTCCTCTCGGAAAGGGATCGTGGAAACGGCGCTTTCCCTGAAAACGATGGGGGAGGAGTTCTTCTCCTCGGTACAGGCGGACAGAGAAAATAACAGAACGATCACAAGTGTAACGCAGAGTTTTTTCAACCATGGATTGTTCTTTGGCATATAGGCATCGTTTCCTTTACTGTGAAAATACATCTTGCGGATGTGTTTTACAGCATTATATCATCCATGGGCGTAATTGTCAACGCTTTGTTTTACTCATGGATTGTTAAGTTCATCGCCTTTGGGATGTATAATATATATATACAGTTGCATTGAGGTGATGTTGTGAGTGGAAATGGTTTGCTGAAAGAAATGGGCGAGAGAATTTACGCCGCCCGAAAAACGCAGAATATGACGCAGGAACAACTTGCCGAAAAAATTGGTGTATCCACGCAAATGATATCTAATCTGGAGCTGGGAAAGAAAGCGATCCGTCCCGAGAATCTGGTGAAGGTTTGTGCGGTTTTGAACATCAGTGCAGATTATGCGTTGAGTGGAAAAGAGTTTTGTTCACCGGCGGGTACGCTTTCGCAAAAAATGGTGTCGCTCTCCCGAGACGAATTACGTTTGCTTGAAGACATAATTAATTATATGCATGGGAAGAAATAAGACGTTTTATGTTTATATACAAACGGGTGCGGGATCTCAGAGAGGATCATGACAAAACGCAGAAGGAAATCGCGGCGATTTTGAATATGCAAATTACCGTTTACCAAAGATACGAACGCGGCGAGAGGGAACTGCCTTTGTGGGCAGCAATCAAACTCGCGGACTATTATCATGTTACGCTGGATTATCTGGTGGGACGAACCGACTGAATAAAAAGCCATCGGCTGAGCCGATGGCTTTTGCTTTCACTGTACTGCCTCGATTACGCTGCGCACGATTGCCTCGGCGCTGATCGGCAATTCCTTCGCGGTGACGCCGTGCGGTACAAACGAATCGATCGCGCAGACGCGCACGGGCAAAGACGGGCGGGCAGCGGCAATCTGTGCGGCGAGAGATTCTCCGACACCGCCGCGGCGCATGCTCTCCTCGGCGATTGAGACGGTACTCGTCTCACCGATCGCTTCGAGAATTTCCCCGACGGGCAGGGGACTGATCCGGATCAGGCGGATTACACGCACAGCGAATCGGTGCGCAAGTGCCTCGGCTGCGAGGAGAACCTCCGCCGTCTCACTGCTGTACGTGATGAGTGTGACGCGGCGATCTCCTTCTCCGAAATCGGCGACGGCGGCACTGCCGTCCGCAATGTACGTCCAGATGGAACGATCGTACTGTGCTTCCTCCCCGCGCGGGTAGCGGACGATGCTCACGCCCGTGTCGGTGAGAGATTCGGCGAGGCACGCGGACAGCTCCGCGTACGATTCGGGCGCGTAGACGGTGATTCCCGGAATGGGGGAGAACAGACCGACATCAAACAATCCCTGGTGCGTCACGCCGTCGCCGGGGATTATGCCGCATCGGTCAAGGGCTAAGACGACGGGCAATTTCTGCAGCGCGCAGTCATGGAGAATCTGATCGAACACTCTCTGCGAGAAGGTGGAATAAAGCGCGACGACGGGGCGCATTCCCGCGCGGGCAAGTCCTGCGGCGAACGTGACCGCGTGCTCCTCTGCGATACCGACGTCGAAGAATCTGTCTGGATACGTATCGGCGAAACGGGCAAGACCCGTGCCGTCCTTCATGGCGGCGCTGACCGCGCAGATGCGATCGTCTTTCGCTGCCGACTCGCACAGGGCGTCACCGAACGCGCGGGAGTATCCTTTCGCCTCGGTGCTGACGCCGCTCTCCGCCGTGAACGGGGATACGGAATGGTACCGTTCCGGATGCTCCTCGGCGGGGAGATAGCCGTGTCCCTTTTGCGTGATCACGTGGACGACGCAGGGAACGTCGCATTTTTTTGCCTCACGGAATACGCTTTCAAGCGTATCGATATCCGCGCCGTCGATGGGCCCGAGGTACTCCAGACCGAAATTTTCAAAGATATTCTTCCGGTTGAGCACGCGCTTGATGAACTCCTTCACGACGATGGCGATGCGGATCATACCCCGTCCGATCAGGGGGATCTTTTTGCAGAAGCGGTGCACGCCGTGCTTGAACATGAAATACGGGCGGCTGGTGCGGATTTTGGCAAAATAGTCTGTCATCGCGCCGACGTTTTTTGAGATACTCATCTCGTTGTCGTTCAGAACGATCATCAGCTTCAGTCCTTTTTGGGCGCAGCCGTTCAGTGCTTCGTAGATCATGCCGTTGGTGAACGAGCCGTCTCCGATGACGGCGACTGTCCACGCATCCCTGCCCGCGAGGCGGTTTGCCTCCGCCATGCCGAGGGCTGCGGAGAGGGAGGTGCCGCTGTGCCCCGTCGTGAACGGATCGGCATCCGATTCGGCGCGGCTGGGGAAGCCGGAGAGACCGCCGGCGCGGCGCAGGGTAGTCATCTGCTCGGCGCGTCCGGTGAGGATTTTGTGCGTGTAGCACTGGTGCCCCACGTCAAAAACAATGCTGTCCGTCGGGATATCGAACACGCGGTGGAGCGCGACGGTCATCTCTATCACGCCGAGATTGGAGGCGAGATGACCGCCCGAGGCGGATACGGCATCGATGATGCGCAGGCGGATCTCCTCCGTGAGGGAGGTGATCTCGGCGCCCGTCATGGATTTCAGTTCGGGGGAGGTAGGAATATTCATGATTTCTGTCCTTTTTCTTCCATCAGAGTACGGATCGTTTCTGCGGTTTCTCCGGTGCTGTCCGCGATCCACGAGGCACCGGCGGTGAGAAGCTCCTCCTTGGAGCCGTAGCCCCACGTAACGCCGAGCGTCGGAATGCCGAACGAAGCGGCGCCCTCGACGTCGTATTTGCGGTCGCCGATCATGACGCACTCGTCGGCGGGGATACCGGTCGTCTCCAGCACGTAGGCGATGACCTCCGCCTTCTCGCGCCGCTTGCCGTCGGTAAGTGCGCCGCCGATATAGGTGAAATATTTGGCGAGGTCGAAGTGTTCCATGATCGCCCGCGCGTAGTGCTCCGGCTTGGAGGTGGCGAGGTAGAGCGGCAGACCGAATCCGCAGAGTGTTTCCAGCAGTTCGGGGATGCCGGGATAGACGGTGTTTTCAAACAGACCGCCGGCGGAGTAGTGCTTTCTGTAGACGCGGATTGCCTCCTCTGCACGGGGGAGATCCATGCCGCAGTGCTCGGCGAATGCCTCCGTCAGCGGCGGTCCGACGAACAGACGCAGAATCTCCTTGGGCGGCACCGGCTCACCCATTTCGGTGAGGGCGAGCTCGAGGCAGTGCATGATGCCGGGACCGGAATCGGTAAGCGTGCCGTCGAGGTCAAAAAGGATCGCCTTCAGGCTCATTTGGATGCCTCTCTTTCGAGCCACAGCTTGGCGCGGAGGACGGCTGCCTGCGTCTTTCCGTCGGGGATCTCGCCGTTCAGGATTTGCTCGGTGATCGTCTCGATCGGGATCTCACGGATGCGGAGGTATTCGCCCTCGTCGAAGTTCGTATCCCCTGCGGTAAGTCCGCGCGCGAGGTAGATGAAGATCTCCTCTTTGAGCATGGCGGGAGAGCCGTAGTAGACGCCGAAATCAATCCATTCGGCGGCGGTGTAGCCCGTTTCCTCGGCGAGCTCGCGCTTGGCGGCCTCGAGCGGGTGATCGTCCTCGCTCTCCTCCAGCTTGCCGGCGGGGATTTCGAGGATGACTTTATCATACGGATAGCGGTACTGCTCGACGCAGACGATTTTGCCGTCATCGGTAACGGGGACGATGCAGACGGCGCCGCGCTTCCATGCGACATCGCGTGTGCTTATTCTGCCCGACGGAAGGCGGACGGTATCATGGGTGACGGTGAAGATTCTGCCTTGCCAGATCTCCTCGCGGTCCGTGCGGATCTCTCGCATTTCCGTATCGGTGAGGGTGTGATCAAATTTCATGGGGGACCTCCGGTGGTGGATTTGTACATTATATCTTATCATATATTGCTGAAAAAATCAAGACAGAACGAATACGCAGGAGGTGTGTAGTGCGGCACACCTCCTGCACCACCGCCACACCAAAGAGGAGAGGGACCCCCTCTCCTCTTGGAACTCCTCTCCCCAATAGCGTTTCTTCATCTGCAACTGTATGCCAACGTACCACTTTAGCCTCAGTTTTTGAGGAGAGTTATGATCGATATGCAGTGCAAACATGGCATAAACGCTATTGTACAAGACGCTTCGCGCGAGGGAGTTTGGCAAAAAATTTCACGTGCGATCTCCGCTTGGAAACAGCATGCGTGGACGGTAGTTCGGTTACAGGTGAGCATTACCGCAATCTTGCAAACTCTCCGTCAGCCGGAGGAGAGAGGAGGTTCAAAACGCAGTGGTGCAGCTTCAGCGAAAGT
>JAFTUH010000044.1 GCA_017466375.1 Clostridia bacterium
TCCATTTTGTCCGCGATTTCGCGGTTGCGCGAAAGTCTTTTTGTTCTCATCGTGTACAAGGCGCGATTCTTCGGATCCAGGCAGACTTCATCAAACGTGTCGTTCAGAATCTCCTGTGAACAGATCTTCGCATGGGAGCGGCGCAGCGGCTCATACCCGGTCACGAGATTTTCCGCCGTGTCGTATCCATAGGCGTAATCAAAAGCGTTGTCATAATGGACGTGCAGGTTCCGTTTCCCGTCCGGATTCATGTATTCCTTATACGCTGCGATTTCGTCCTCCGTCATCGGCACACAGCGGAGCCACACAACCGGCGTAACATCCGACCAGGTCTTCATTTTATGGATAATCACATCCCGGTCGGTCAGATCGGCACTGCACCAGTAGACTTCCCGAATCTGCTCGTATCCCATCCATATCCGCGGGGACGGCTTTGCGTACCTCTCGGAAAGAACGGTAAACTGCTCTGCATTATCCAGTTTTACCTGGAACATAAAGCCGCCGTCCATGCCCATGGTGCCGATATAGACCTTATGCCAGCCGGAAAGCATCGGAGCGAGCACAAGATCCGCCGGATATCCGTCCTCTGTTGTGACAAGTGCATTTCCCTGCACCTCTGCCGTCTCATACGGCATGATGCCCCAGACGTCATCCGTCTGTATATCGCTTATAACCTCGGGATTCTTTACGATTTCATTCAAATTGGAAAACAGGATACCTTTCATAGATACAATCCTCCCCGTTAACAGCGCCAGTTCGGCGGATAGGTGGACATATCCTGTCCATCAAGCGACAGAACGCGGAAAAAGCGCTGTTCGTAGAATTCCGGATTCGTTCCGTCATGCGCGGTCAGAGACGCGGCGTTCGTAACTGCCTGCGATTTGGCGTATTCAAGATAGTTGAAGAAGGAAATGCTCGTGGCACCGAGCTCCTTCTGCATCTTCACCCAATCGACAAACTGCTGGGCTGTATTTGCGGACGGATTCATGCCTGCGAAGAACTCCACGCCGTACTTTTTCGAGATCTCCGCAAACTGCGGTGTGCCGATTTTGACATTATCCGGATCGTAACCGAAGTTGCGGCAGACAACGTACCGCTTGCCAAGCTCTTCCTTGTATTTTTCGAGATCGATCAGCCCATCCTCGGCAAGACAGCCGCCCAGACTTTCATAGGTGGACATCGTTTCGGCACAGAAGGAATCGATCAGCCCCTCGCGGCAAAGCGCTTCGATATCGATACCGACGCGGCGGGAGATTTCGGGCGAATGACCGGTAATGACGTTGATCGGGATATGTCTGCCGAACGCGGCGTCAAGCTGATCGCGCAGAGAGCGCACAAACTGCGTCAGAAAATCGCACCACACGTCCTTCAGACGGGGATCGTCCATCGGAACGCGGCGGGCGTCAAGTCCGTCATAGCGGCGGGCGAATTCGTCGAGCACCGGCTGTTCAAATCCGATATGCATACCGCGGTGGAAGATGAGCGACACGCCGTCATACCCGCGTGCCACTGCGCGCTTATAGTAATCAATGACAAACTGATGCGTCTCGGGATACGCATAGGAGCAAATCATGCAGGTACGTCCGTCACGCGTTTTGATATACAGTTCGGGATGTTCGTCAACGAAGGTATATCGCGCATACGGCTCCCACGGCGTCATGACGTTGGCTACGCTCATACGGAACGCGGCAAAGAACTGCACGCCGATACTGTGGAGATAATCGGCACGGACTCTGACGATTCGATCCATATCCGCGGCAAGCGCCACGTCCTGCACATGCGCAAGATTCTTATGACGGGCGGAAAGCAGACGGCAATTCTTCGAAAAAACAGCGTCATCGACAACGTCGTTCAGAATTTCCTGCGAGCAGATCTTCGCATGGGAACGGCTGAGCGGAACGTAGCCGAGCACGAGATCCTCATCCGTTTCAAAGCCCATGCGGTAATCAAAGGCATTATCATAGTGGACATGGAGGTTTCGCTTTCCGTCGGGATTCATATATTCCTTGTAGGCGGCGACCTCCTCCTCACTCATGGGAACAAAGCGAAGCCATGCAATCGGAACGATGAGCGCCCACCTCTTATATTTGCGCACAAGGATTTGACGGTCAGTCATATCAGCACAGGTGTAGTAAAACTCGCGCATCTGCTCGTCACGATGCCACGTACTGGGTATTCTTCCGCCCCAATCCGTGGTGAACATGGAAAAATGCGCCTCGTTATCGAGCTTCATCTGAAGACTGATGCCGTGACCGAGATCCACAGAACCGACGTAGATTCTGTACCAGCCGGAAAGCTTCGGGGAAAGCACGACGTCTCCGGGGAAGGAATCCTCCGCCGCTACAAGCGCGTTTCCCTGCACCGCTGCCGTTTCATACGGCATGATGCCCCAGACGTTCTCCGCCTGCTTTACACCGCTGATAACGTCGGTGTTTTTTACGATTTCGTTAAGATTTGAAAAAACAATACCTTCCATAAATATTCCTCCTTATGTATCGGTACGGTATAAAGTATATCGAGAGTAGGATCGGACGCTTACTTACCGTGTTGTGCAAATGTACACGAAAGCACAAAATTTTCAGTGCGGTCGAAACGTGGAAATATCTATCCCATCAAAGGAGAGCAGACGGTACGAGACGATACGGCAATACTCCGTATTCACCGCATCATGTCCGAATTTGGTTGTGGAATGATAGACAGGCATATCCTGCGAGGAATGGCAGAAATTAAAGAACGATATGTTCTTCACACCGAGTTTTTTCAGATTGTTTACCCAGTCGATGTACTCCTCTGCGCACGTTTTGTAATTCGGCGAGAGCGGAGCGAAATAATCGATACCGTATGTATCCGCGATGGACTGAAACTGAACAGATCCCTCTTTTGTCAGCTCCCAATTTTCTCCGCAGCGGCGTCCGAACACGGACTGTATCCGCAGAATCCTTTTGTATTCGTCGAGATTGATAAGACCGTCCTCATCCAGCATACCGCCGAGACGCTCATACGTTTCCATGCTGTCGGAACAGATATGGTCAATCGCTCCCAATTTCGCCATCATTTCAACATCGACGCCGACACGGCGGGAAATCTCGGGCGTGCAGCAGGTAATGACGTTAATCGGGACATGGCGGCCTGCAAAAGCATCCAATTCCTCATGCAGTCTGCGTACAAAATCTGCAAGAATACTCCCCCATACGTCTTTGATTCTCGCATCGTCCATCGGTACGCGCCGTGCATCCAGTCCATCATAACGGCGGGCAAATGCATCCAGTACAGGCTGTTCATAGCCGATGAACAAACCGCGATGGAAAATGAGCGACACACCGTCGTACCCGTATCCGATAAAGCGCTTGAAATACTCGATAACATAATCCTGCGTTTCCTTAAACGCATAGGAGGCAGCCGCCATGTGACCGCCGTCACGGGTAACGATACATGCCTCGGGATGCGTATCCATAAAGATATTTCTTGCACCTGAATCCGTAGGATAGCCGTTTTGTCCGAGCGTCATACGAATGCCGGCATAGGCAAGCACACCGAACTCGTGAAGCAAATCCACCCGCGCACGGGTAATCTCTTGCATCATGGCGGCTGCCTTTTCATTTTCATCGGCGTACCGATTGGTGAACGCGCGCAGGCGGCGTGCCGTCGTCTCCCTCGTTGAATAGTCATAGAGGCACTCATTTACCTCGTGCGTAACAAATTTCGCATCG
Source organism: Clostridia bacterium (assembly GCA_017466375.1). Classification (GTDB taxonomy): domain Bacteria; phylum Bacillota; class Clostridia; order Oscillospirales; family CAG-272; genus SIG701. The sequence continues at coordinate 3,711 of JAFTUH010000044.1, forward strand.
GTATTCTCAACACTGTATAGCTTAATCAGAGAATCCTCTACAGAGTTCACACCGAAGATCACGTTGGTATCGCAATCAAAGTGGAGATGCATATTCCGATGCCCTTCCGGATTGATATACTCCTTATAGGCTGCAATTTCCGCATCCGTCATCGGCACACAACGCAGCCAGACGAGAGGGGATATATCCTCCTCGCGGCGCACTTTTTTTATCAAAATCTCACGGTCGGTCAAATCAGCACACCGCCAGAAAAATTCCTCGACGTACTCCATACGGGGCGTCGGACCGACGGGCGGATAGATGGAATCATTGACAAGTTTGAAATGCTTTTCGTTGTCAAGTTTCATCAAAAATGAATATCCGTCCACAATCTTCCACGACGCAATGAAAATTTTATACCATCCGGTCAGTTTCGGCTGAAGGATCAGATCCTCGGGGGAATCTCCTTCGCGGCTTACGAGGCAAGTACCTGTAAAATCTGTTATTTCATACGGGATCATGCCCCAACACCCGTCGCGCATCGGATCGGCAAGAGCTGAGGGATTTTTCACGATTTCGTTCAGATTCGAAAACACAATACCGTCCATAATACACCCTCCTGTCGAGTTAAGACAATTATACAGGAAACTTCCATGTTTAGCAACCCTTTCGGCAGACTTTTTTCGAAAAAACTGTCCGATATTCAAACACCCGGCATAGGCAGAAGCCCACGTCGGGTGTTCGTACATTATCCGCGCCAGCTGGAAACGTAGGTAGACATATCGATGCCGTCCAGTGACAGAACGCGGTAAAATTTCGGCAGGTAATATTCGGGATTTGGCGTATGCGCGGTCTTGGTTGCCGCGTGCACCACCGTTCTGTCGCGGGAACCGTCGTGACAGAAATTGAAGAAGCTGAAGTTTTTCACACCAAGCTCGCGCAGGCCTTCGATCCACTCAACGCGCTTCACAGAGCTTCCGCCGCTCGGGCTCATGCCGGCAAAATACTCCACGCCGTACTTCTCGGCGATTGCCATAAACTGCGGAACACCCTCTTTCGTGCGTTCCCATTTCTCGCTGAAGCAGCGGTGTACCATAAATTTCTCATGCAGAAGCTCCTTGTACTTCTCCAGATCGATCAGACCGTCCTCGGCAAGGTAATCCGTCGTGACTTCATAGTGATCCATAGCTTCGCCGCAGAAGTGGTCGATCAGCCCCTCTTTACAGAGCAGTTCAACATCGACACCCATACGTCTGCCGCATTCGGGTGAGTAGCCGGTGATAACGTTGATCGGGATATGTCTGCCGAACTCTGCATCCAGCTCATTCCGAAGCTCACGAACGAACTGCGCAAAGAAATCCCCCCAGATATCCTTCAGGCGAGGATCGTCCATTGGCACGCGGCGCACGTCAATATCGGTACCGTAGCGGCGGGCAAACTCGTCGCGCACGGGCTTTTCGAATCCCATCAGAATGCCGCGGTGCGTAATCAAAGACACACCGTCGTATCCGCGCTTGACGGCACGCTTGATGTAATCAATCGAGAAGCGGCGCGTTTCCGGATACGCATAAGAGCAAATCGGCGGGAAACGGCCGTCGCGCGTTTCGCAGTACAGCGCCTGATTCTTCATAATGGAGAAATGGGAAAGCGGAGCGAACGGCACCGCGTAACGTCCGAGCGACATACGGTATCCGGCATACATCTTGACGCCCATACCGTGCATCATATCGAGACGCGCCTTAGTCACCTCATCCATTTTCGCCGCAGCTTTTCTGTTTTCCGCTACATAGCGAGCCATACGGGCATCAAGAAGCCGATCGTGCTCGCCAAGCACATCCTCATCGAAGCTATCGTCCATGATCTCCTGCGTGCAGATCTTCGTGTCCGTATCCTTCACGGTGTACATGAGGCGAAGGAAGCCGTCCAGATCATCGCAACCGTGATAAAGATTCGTGTCGTTATCAAAATGCACGTGCAGATTGCGCTTTCCGTCGGCGTTTACGTAATCCTTATATTCGGCAACCTCTTCCTCCGTCATCGGCACACAGCGAAGCCACGCAAGCGTTGTGATGCGATCGCCTGCCTTGTGAACGAAGATCTCCCGATCTGAAAGATCCGCACAGCACCAGAAGATCTCCTCCATGCACTCGTTATAGCTCCACGATACCTTCGAGGACTGTGAGCTGTTGCTGACAATCGTATAGTGCTCCTCATTATCAAATTTGATCTGGAAGCAAAATCCGCCGTCCATACGGCTTGAGCAAACAAAGATTTTATGCCATCCCGTAAGCTTCGGCTGAAGGATCACATCGTCAACCTTCGCATATTCTCTTGTGATGAGCGCATTACCCTTCACGTATCCTGCTTCGTACGGCATAACGCCCCATGTATCATCATGCTGGATCTCGCTTATGATTTCTTTGTTCTTTACGATTTCGTTTACGTTTGAAAAAACAATACCTTCCATCATTCACCCTCCCTTTCGAGTTAAGACAATTATACAGGAAACCCTACTTTTTTACAAGATTACTATCGGACGTTTTTTCCGAAAAAGTGTCCGATAATGCAAACACCCAACGTAAGTAAAACACTCACGTTGGGTGTTATCAAATCATCCGCGCCAACCGGGGACGTAGGTGGACATGTCGATGCCGTCAAGAGATAGTACACGGTAGAATTTCGGCAGATAGTACTCGGGATTCGGTGTATGCCCCGTCTTCATTCCTACATGGATTACCGTTCTGTCTCTGCATCCGTTGTGACAGAAGTTGAAGAAACTGAAATTCTTTACACCGAGCGCACGCAGCTTATCGAGCCACGCAAGATACTTTTCGGAATTGCCTCCGTTCGGGCTCATGCCGGCAAAGAACTCTACACCGTATTTCTCTGCGATTTCAATAAACTGAGGCGTTGCTTTTTCGACGCTGTCCCAATCCTCCCAGTACCGTCTGAGAACCATATACTGATCGGGCAGAAGCTCTTTGTATTTTTCGAGATCGATCAGACCGTCCTCGGCAAGATAGTCTGTGGTGTTTTCAAAATGATCCATACCCTCGGCACAGAAATGATCGATAAGACCTTCCTTGGCAAGTATTTCAATATCGACACCCATACGTCTTGAAGCCTCCGGAGAGATACCGGTGATAACGTTGATCGGGATATGGCGTCCCATTTCCGCGTCAAGTTCGCTTCGCAGCTCACGGACGAACTGTGCAAAGAACTCGCCCCAGATATCCTTCAGGCGGGGATCGTCCATCGGCACACGGCACACATCAATATCGCTGCCGTAGCGGCGTGCAAATTCATCACGCACAGGCTTCTCGAATGCCATAAGGACACCGCGGTGTGCAATCAGCGAAACACCGTCATAGCCGCGTTTCACGGCACGCTTGATATAATCGATCGCATAGCGGCGTACCTCGGGATATGTATAGGAGGCAATCGGCGTAAAGCGGCCGTCGCGCGTCTGGACATGGTACGCGGGATTTTTCATGATGGAATAGAACATCAAAGGCGTCCAGGGCTGCGTATTGCGTGCCATGGACAGGCGGAAACCTGCGTACAGTTTTATGCCCATACCGTGCATGAGATCGAGACGTGCTTTGACGACGTCGTCCATCATAGCGGCGATTTTCTTGTTTTGCGCATTATAACGGATCGTGCGGTAATTAAGTGCACGATCGTGCTCGTCATACGCTGCCTCATCGTAATAATCGTCCATGATCTCCTGCGTGCAGATCTTCGTATCCGTATCCTTGACAGTATAGTTCAGAAGAAGCATATCCTCCATTGAATCCACACCGATCAGATCATTTGTATCATTATCAAAATGGACATGAAGATTCCGTCTTCCGTCTGCATTTATGTAATCCTTGTATGCTTCAATCTCCTCCTCCGTCATAGGCACAAACCGAAGCCAGACAAGCGTTGTGATACGCTCGCAGCTGTGATGCTTGTGTAGAATGATCTCTCGGTCGGTCATATCCGCACAGCACCAGAAAAGTTCCTCCATGGAGGTAGTCGAACACCAAGAAGTTTTCGGCGGATGACCGCTGTTTCCGATAATGGTATAATGCTCCTCGTTGTCAAACTTCATATGCAAACGGAATCCGCCGTCCATACGGTTGGAGCAGATGAACACCTTATGCCATCCTTCCAGTTTCGGCTGAAAAACAACATCCGCGGGGAAGCCGATCTCCGTTGTAACGAGCGCATTTCCCTTTATGCGGCCTGCCTCGTACGGCATGATGCCCCACACGTCATCACGCTGGATCTCGTTTATGACCTCTTTGTTCTTTACGATCTCGTTCAGGTTAGAAAACAGAATGCCTTCCATTGTTAAAACTCTCCTTTATTATTGTTACGCTCTCCAACTCGGCGTGTAGGTGGAAATATCGATGCCGTCATAGGAAAGTACGCGGTAGAAATTCGTCGTGCAGAACTCGGGAACGCGCTCATGTGCTGTTTTGGCGGCAGCATGCACGACAGCTCTGTCCTGACAGGAATAGCAGAAATTGAAGAACGAGAAATTCTTCACACCAATCGACCGCAGTTTGTCCACCCACGCCGCACGGTTCGCCGCACTGGTTTCAACCGGGCTCATGCCGGAGAAGAACTCCACGCCGTATTTATCGGCAATCTCGATAAACTTAGGCGTTCCCTCCGCAACAGTATCCCAGCTCTCACCGATTTTGCGGCCAACCACAAAATTATCGGCAAGATACGCCTTATACTTTTCGAGATCAATGAGACCGTCCTCGTCGATGAAATCACCTTCCACCTCGTAATGATCCATTGCCTCGGCACAGAAATGATCGATGAGGCCCTCTTTGCAGAGCATTTCGATATCGACACCCATGCGCTTGGATGCCTCCGGAGAAAATCCGGTGATGACATTGATCGGCACGTGACGCCCTTCCTGTTCGTCAAGCTGCTTTGTAAGCTCACGCACAAACTCGGTGAAATATTCACACCAGATCTCCTGGATCCGGGGATCGCTCATCGGCACACGACGCGCATCGATTCCGCCGTGTCGCTTAGCAAACGCATCACAGACAGGCTGCTCAAATCCGCAGCGGATACCGCGGTGGGTAATGAGAGAAACGCCGTCATGTCCGCGGGCAACAGAGCGTTTGATGTAATCGATGGCGCACTGGCGTACCTCGGGATAGGCAAACGAAGAGATAGCGGTATCGCGTCCGTCACGCGTAACAACGTGCCACTCGGGATGTTTTTTCGTGATCGCCCACAGCATCAGAGGTGCAAACGGCAGAGAGGAAAGCCCAACGCACGCGCGGAATCCGGCATACAGCTTTGCGCCCGTGCTGTGAACGAAATCTGCGCGCGTTTTTACGACGTCGTTCATCTTCTGCGCGGCTTTCCGGTTTGCTTCGTTATAGTTGATCTCGTGTGTCCAGATACAGCGGTCATGCTCGTCGTACGCTTCCTCATCATAGTAGTCGTCCATGATCTCCTGCGTACAGATCTTCGTGTCCGTATCGATGATGGCAACATTCTTGTGCAAGAAGTCCTCAAGCTCGTCCGTACCGATGTAATTGTTCGTATCATTGTCGAAATGGACGTGCAGATTTCGCGGACGGTCGGGGCTGACGTACTCTTTGTATGCGGCGATCTCCTCGTCCGTCATCGGTACGCAGCGAAGCCACACAAGTGTCGTAATGCTTCCGCTTCTCTTATGCTTGCGCAGAATGATCTCACGGTCACTCAGATCGGCACAGCACCAGAAATGCTCCTCCACACACTCGTTATACCACCACTGGACCTTCGGCGGAAACTGTGTGCAGTTTTCGATATCCGTGAAATGCTTCACGTTATCCATTTTCATCAGAAGAGAGAATCCGCCGTCCATACGGGTAGACGTAACAAAAACTTTGTGCCATCCCGTAAGCTTCGGCTGGAGAATAACATCTGCAGGATGGCTGCTGTCGCCGGTAATCAGGGCTTTTCCCTTCACACAGGATGTCTCATACGGCATTACGCTCCACAGATCCTTTTTCTGAGTATCCGAGAGCACCTCTTTGTTCTTTACGATTTCGTTCAGGTTTGAAAAAACAATACCTTCCATAATTTTCTCCTCGCTAGGTATTTATGGACGCGAAACGCTTGCGTTGTAGGTGGAAATATCGACGCCGCCAAGCGAAAGGATACGGTAGAAATTCGGCGTATAGTATTCGGGGTAATTCTTTTCGTGTCCCGTTTTCGCTGCGGCATAGACAATCGGTCGGATACGGCAGCCGTCGTGACAGAAGTTGAAGAACGAGAAGTTTTCCGCCCCCAGTTCCCTGAGTTTTTGGATCCATTCGATACGTCTCAGGGGAGGTATCATGTTGTTCGGGCTCATTCCGGCGAAAAACTCGACGCCGTATTTCTTGGAGATTTCCAGAAACTTCGGAGTACCATCCTTCACAAGATCCCAACTCTCACCGAAGCGGCGGCCGACGACGATCGTCTTGCACAAAACCTGTCTGTATTTCTCCATATCGATCAGCCCGTCTTCACCCATGCAGGATCCGAGATGCGCCTCATAAATATCCATCGCTTCGGCACAGAAATGATCGATCACGCCCGCTTTACAGAGCGCCTCCACATCTACCCCCATGCGTCTGGATGCTTCGGGGGTATATCCCGTGATCACGTTGATCGGAACATGCCGCCCCTGCTGCTCGTCGAGTTCACGGTGCAGATCGCACACAAACTGCGTGAAAAACTCGCACCAGATATCCAAAAGGCGGTCATCGTTCATTGGCACGCGGCGGGCATCGATTCCTCCGTGGCGTCGGGCGAATTCGTCGCAGACAGGCTGTTCAAAGCCGAAGCGGATACCGCGGTGACAAATCAGGGATACACCGTCATATCCGCGGGCGACCGCTCTTTTCAGGTAGTCGATCGCATACCGCCGCACCTCGGGATACGCAAAGGAAAGGATCCCCGTTCTTCTGCCGTCTCGCGTATAGCAGGAGAATTCGGGATTCTTTTTGACAAAAGTGCTAAAAAGGAGAGGCACGAACGGCGGCGACATCAAGGAAACGGAGGCACGATAGCCTGCATAGAGTTTGACACCCATAGAGTGCATCAAATCGGCACGTGTCTTTACGATCTCGTCCATTTTGGCTGCAGCACGGCGGCACTGATCATTATAATGCGGCCAACGCTGTTGGAGGACTCTGTCCGTTTCGTCGTATGCATCCTCCTCGAACACGTCGTCCAAGATCTCCTGTGTGCAGATCTTCGCATCCGTATCCTTCACGGTATAGTTGAGCATGAGGAGATCTTCCATTTTATCAGTGCCGTGGAGATCGTTCGAATCGTTGTCGTAATGGACGTGCAGATTCCGTCTGCCGTCGGCATTGACGTAATCCTTATACTCGGCGATTTCTTCCTCCGTCATCGGAACACAGCGAAGCCATACAAGTGTGGAGATACTGTCGATATTGCTCTTATGCTTGCGGAGCACAATGTCCCGTCCTGTCAGATCGGCACAGCACCAGAACTGCTCTTCGACCGTCTCATTAGTAGAGTGCGACTCCTCAGCGGTCACGTAGCTGTCGTGGATAGTCATGAAATGCTCTTCGTTATCCAGCTTCATAAGGAGCCAGAAATCTCCGACCATGCGGATGGAGGAGACGAAAATCTTATGCCATCCCGAAAGGTTCGGAGAAAGCACGACATCCTTCGGCGCGCCCGAATACGTAGACATCAGTGCGTTTCCCGAAATTTTTGCAGTCTCATACGGCATGACGCACCAGCGGTCGTTATCCGGTCGCTCACTTACGGCATCGGGATTCTTTACGATCTTTTCAAGATCAGAAAATACGATTCCTTCCATTACTCTTTTCTCCTTTCCTCCCATTTAGCCGCGCCAGCTTGCAATATATGTGGACATATCCATACCGTCGTATGAAAAGACGCGGTAGAAATTCGGGGTGTAATATGCGGGGAATCGCTTTTCATGACCGATTTTTCTCATGGCGTAAATCAGTGTTCTGTCACGGCAGATTTTCACGAAATTGCACACCGAAAAGTTCTCTACCCCGGCTGCGGCAAGCTTCTCAAGCCAGTCGCGGCGATTCCCTGCATGGATTCCGGCAGGCGTTGTCCCGCAGAAAAATGCCGTTCCGTATTTTCTGGTGAGCTCGATAAACTCTTTTGCACCCTCAGCGATTTTACCAAAATCCTTCTCGTCTGTACGGTGCACCGTAAACGTCTGTGCGAGAACCTCTTTGTACTTTGCAAGGTCGATCCGTCCGTCCGCATCAATGCAGCCGTCGATATGCTTTTCGGTAAGTTCCATCGCTTCGGCAGTAACGTGATCGATCAGTCCCTCTTTGCAGAGTGCTGCAATATCGACACCCATTCTCAAAGAAGTCTCGGGCGTAACGCCCGTTACGACATGGATCGGAACGTATCTTCCCTCCTCAGCCGTGAGCTGTGCCTTTAGATCGCGCACGAACTGCGTAAAGTATTCACACCAGATCTCCGTAAGACGGGAATCGTTCATCGGGATACGGCGGGCATCTTCTCCTTCATACCGGCGGGCAAATTCGTCCAGTACCGGCTGTTCAAAGGCTGTACGGATACCGCGGTGCGCGATCAGCGTTACACCGTCGTACCCACGCTTGACGGCACGTTTGACCGTATCGATCGCATACTGACGGACCGCAGGATAGGCAAACGACGCAATCGTCGTCCGTCTGCCGTCACGCGTATAGCAGGCGTACTCGGGATGCTCCTGAATAAACGACCACGCAAGCGGCGGAGCGAACGGCGGTGCCGTAATCGCAAGATGCGCAGTATAGCCCGCGTAGAGCTCAGCACCGATTCCGTGCACGTAATCCGCGCGGAGTTTTACGATCTCATCCATCTTGGCAGATGCTTTGCGGCATGCTTCATTATATTCGGTTTCGGGATCGACAAGCGGTCTGTCATCCCCCGCGTACTTCTCCTCACAGAAATCGTCCCCGATCTCCTGTGTGCAGATTCTGACATCAGTATCTTTGAGAGGCGTATAAAAGCTGAGGATCTTCTCCTCGGTATCCGTGCCGGCGGTTACGTTCGTCTCGTTACTTAGCACAACATGCAGATTCCGACTGTCCTCGGCACGCATGTATTCCTTGTACTCGGCAACTTCCTCCTCCGTCATCGGCACAAAACGGAGCCACGCAAGAAGCGGAGCGCATCTTCTGTCCTTATCCTTATGAAAAATGATCTCGCGGTCTGTAAGATCTGCACAGCACCAGAAAATCTCCTCAAAGGATTCACCGGGGTGCCACGCGCTCAAAGGTGAATACGCGCTGTTTTTGATCTGTGTGAAGCTTGGCTCGTTGTCGAGTTTGATCTCCAAAAAGAAGCCCCAGACAAGACGTGCCGAGGCAACGTAAATCTTATACCAACCGGAAAGATTGGGCTGCAGGATCGCATCCGCCGGAGTACCGATATCCGCGGCAACAAGTCCCTTTCCGGAAAATTCTCCTGTTTCATAGGACATAATGCCCCAGCGATCGTTTTTCTGAATGACACTCGTGACCTCCGGATTCTTTACGATTTCATCCAGGTTGGAAATGAGAATTCCGTCCATATCTGTTACATCTCCTGTCTCAAAAATGTCATTGTTTTCCTACCTCAAAGTATATAGGAAAAAGCAAAAAGAAACAATTGCAATTTGTTGGAAATTGCAATTGTTTCAAGAAGGAATCAGCCGTTCCAGTGCGGCATGTATGTGGAGATGTCCACACCGTCCAGACTCATGACGCGGTAGGGGGTCAGACGGCAGTATTCGAGGTTAACTTTGTCGTGTCCGACCTTTGTCATTGTGTGGTATACGGGAATATCCTGTGAGGAGTGGCAGAAGTTGAAGAACGCGATGTTTTTCATGCCGAGCGCTTTCAGATCGTCCACCCAGTTGTGGTAATCCTCCGCACACCGCGGACGGTGCGCCATAATCGGTGCGAAATACTCGATTCCGTACTGATCCGCAATCGCCTTGTATGCAAGAGAGCCCTCTTTGACAAGATCCCAGATACCGCCGTATTTACGGGAGACCATGTACTGCTTCGGCAGACGGCGCTTATACTCGTCGAGATCGATAAGACCGTCCTCACCGACACAGCCGGAGAGATTCTCGTACGTCTCCATGCAGCAGCCGGTGATGTAGTCAATAAGACCTTCCTTCGCCATCGCTTCGACGTCCACACCGACACGGCGGGAGATCTCGGGCGTATAGCCGGTGATAATATTGATGCCGACGTGTCTGCCTGCGGATGCATCAAGCTCCTTACGCAGACGGCGGATGAAATCGGTGATAAACGAGCACCAGACGTCTTTCAGACGCGGATCGTCCATCGGTACACGGCGCGCGTCCAGTCCGTCATAGCGGCGAGCAAACTCGTCCAGCACAGGCTGCTCAAAAGCGATATGCATCCCTCTCTGGAACAACAGCGATACACCGTCAAAGCCGTAAGAGACAAGCTCCTTCAGATACTCGATAACGTAGTCCTGCGTCTCCTTGTATGCATAGGATGCGATCGGCACGCGGCGTCCGTCACGGGTGTAGATATGGCACGCGGGATGTGCGGCGGTGAATTTCATGACCTCGCCCGATTTATTCGGAGAGGAAGCGTCACCGAGAGACATACGGAGACCGGCATATGCCTTGGTACCGAATTCGTGCATAAGAGCGACGCGTGCGCGGGCAATCTCCGCAAAGAGCGCGGCGGCGTCCGCGTTGCCGTCCGCGTACTCGTTCGACTGGCTGTTGAGCCGTCTTGCGGCAGGAGAATTCGGCGCATGTGAATACAGCTTCTCAAGGCACTCGATCGTGACGAGCTTCGCGTCGGTATTCTCAACACTCGTCAGTTTGAGGAGCGCGTCATCGACGTTCTTGACACCGTAGAACAGATTTGTATCCCCATCGAAGTGGAGATGCAGATTTCTGTGTCCTTCGGGATTGATATAATCTTTGTACTCGGCAATCTCCTCTTCCGTCATCGGCACGCAGCGTACCCACACAAGCGGAGAGAGACCGCCATAAGCGGGGGCCTTCTTCACGATAATCTCACGGTCGGTGAGATCTGCACACCGCCAAAAAGACTCCTCTGCATACTCCATGCGCGACCACTGTCCGGAAGAGGGATAGGAGGAATCGTTGAAAAACTTGAAATACTTCTCGTTATCAAGCTTCAGGCGGAACGAGTATCCGCCGGCGATCTTCCACGAAGCAATGAAAATTTTATACCAGCCCGTAAGTTTCGGGGCGAGGATCAGATCGGCAGGATGATCGTCCTCACGGGTCACAAGGCAGTTGCCCGTAACTTCATCGATTTCGTACGGGAGGACACCCCAGCATCCGTCCTTGATCGGCTCGCTGATTGCGTCCTGATTTTTCACGAGCTCATTGACGTTTGAAAATACAATACCTTCCATTGTTTTCCCTCCTATCAGCCCATCCAGTGCGGCATATACGTGGAAATATCGCAGTCGTCCATGCTCATAATGCGGTAGTGATTCAATCGGCAATATTCAAGATTGACCTCATCGTGACCGAATTTGGTCGTCGTATGACGAACTGCCACATCCTGCGAGGAATGGCAGAAATTGAAGAAGTTGATATTCTTCACGCCAAGCACTTTGAGGTCCTTAACCCAGTTTATGTAGTCCTCCGCCTTTGTTTTGATATTCGGGGAGAGGGGCGCGAAGTAATCGATGCCGTATTTGTCGGCGATCGCCTGATACTGGAGAGAGCCTTCTTTGGTAAGCTCCCACGACTCGCCGAATCGTCTGCAGACCATGGCCTGCTTACGGAGTGCCTTCGTATACACGTCCATTTTGATGAGTCCGTTCTCGTCAAGGCATCCGCCGAGACGTTCGTACGTCTCCATACAATCACCGCAGATGTGGTCGATCAGTCCCGCTTTTGCGAGTTCCTCGACATCGATACCGATGCGGCGCGAGATTTCGGGCGTATAGCCGGTAATGATGTTGATCGGCACATGTCTGCCGGCAAATGCATCCAACTCATCGCGCAGACGGCGGATGAACGCAGTAAGGAACGAGCACCAGACGTCCTTCAGCCGTGCATCGTCCATCGGAACGAGACGTGCATCCAGTCCGTCATATCGGCGAGCAAACTCGTCGAGAACAGGCTGCTCAAACGCGATATGCATACCTCTGTGGAAGAAGAGAGAGACACCGTCATAGCCGTAGCCGATAAATTTTTTGAGATAGTCAATGACAAAATCCCACACGGCGGGGTACGCATAGGAAAGCGTAGCCACTGCCCTGCCGTCTCTTGTATAGAGGTAGTACTCAGGATGCTCCTCGACAAACGGCACACGAAAACCTTGTTCCACCGGCACGTAATTCTTACCGATCGACATACGGAGTCCTGCATACGCGAGCGTACCGAAATCGTGCAGCATATCGACACGTGCTTTGGAAATCTCGGGCATGAGATTGGCCGCATTCTCGTTTTCATCCGAATACTTGTTGGAGTGCGTTCTGAGACGTCTGTCCGTCGTATACTTTGTGGAATAATCGTAAAGGCTTTCCATAACCTCCTGGGTGACGATCTTCGCATCCGTATTCTCGACGCTGGACAGCTTCATAAGCGAATCCTCAACAGAATGGATTCCCCAGATATAGTTCGCGTCGTTATCGAAGTGGAGGTGCATATTTCTGTGCCCTTCGGGATTGATATAATCCTTATAAGCGGAGATCTCCTCCTCCGTCATCGGCACACAGCGCACCCAGACGAGCGGGGCGACACCGGCTCTGTTCGGCTTTTTGACGATAATCTCACGGTCGGTGAGATCGGCACAGCGCCAAAAGAGCTCCTCGACCGTCTCCATATACGTCCACTGCCCCCACGAGGGATAAAACGAGTCGTTCACAAAGTTGAAATACTTATCATTATCCAGCTTCATGCGGAACGAGTAGCCGCCGTCCAGCTTCCATGTACCGATAAAAACCTTATGCCAGCCTTTAAGCTTCGGTGCGAGGACCAGATCCTCGGGATACTCTTCCTCGGCTGCTGCAAGGCAGTTGCCGCTTACATCCTCCGCCACGTACGGCATGACGTACCAGTGATCGGGGGCATATTCCTTCGTAAGAACGTCAGGATTCTTTACGATTTCGTCCAGCTTGGAAAATACGATTCCATCCATGAATATTACTCCTTTTTTGCGTTCACAGCACACATCGGCTTGAGATAAGTATAGCAAAAAGAACCTATCTCTTCAATATTACGAGAGGACATTTTGGGGAAAGCAGTGTCCGCTTCTCAAAAATCATCCGCGCCATGCAGGCTGATACGTGGACATATCCACACCGTCCATAGACAGCACGCGGTAATGGCGGACCGTGCAGTACTCCATATTCACCGTATCGTGTCCCGTTTTGGTGATCGCATGGTATTTTGCTCTGTCCTGCACGTTGTGGCAGAAGTTAACGAAGGAGAAATTCTTCACACCGATAGCCTTCAGATTATTCACCCAATCGACATACTTCTGCGTTGTGCTGACACCCCACGGGGGCATACCGCCGTAGAATTCCACGCCGTATTTCTCAGTCATGGCGATGTACTCCTCGGCACCCGCTTTTGTGAGGTCCCAGTTCTCATGGAATCTGCGCTTGACGGTGTAGTCAGTCCGCAGATATTCCTTATACTTTTCAAGATCGATCAGACCGTCCTCGGCAGTACAGCCCGTGAATACCTCCATGGTCTCCATGCTGTCCTGACAAATGCTGTCGATCAGCCCCTCCTTCGCAAGAACAGCAATATCGACACCGATACGGCGGGAGGCTTCGTTGTTGTAAGCGGTAACAATGTTGATCGGCACGTGTCTGCCCGCGGATTCGTTCAGCTCTCTCCGAAGCGTACGGAAGAAATCCGTCATAAAGGAGCACCACACGTCCTTGAGGCGAGGATCGTCCATAGGAACGCGGCGGGCGTCGAGACCGTCGTATCTCTTGGCAAATTCGTCAAGCACGGGCTGCTCGAACGCGATATGCATACCGCGGTGCATGATGAGCGTCACACCGTCAAATCCGATGCTCACAAGATACTTGAGATAGTCCACGACGAACTGTCTCGTCTCCGGGAAAGCATAGGAAGCGACCAGCGTTTTTCTGCCGTCTCTCGTAGTCAGGTGGAATTCGGGATGCTCCAGAACGAAGGGGATCACCGCACCGCCGTCAGAGTTTACAGCAATCGAGGCGCGCAGCCCTCCGTACATCTGAATACCGAAGCTATGAAGCAGCTCTGCACGCACTTTTGCGATTTCAGCCATGCGCTCAGCCACATTCGCGTTTTCCAGCGCATAGCGCTTGGACTGACGGGTGATCAGTCTGGCAATACTGCGGTCCGTGGTATAGGTCTCCATTGCCTCGCCCGCCTCTATGGTGCAGATCTTCACATCGGTATTCTGCAGAGCATACAGCTTATGGATCGCGTCCTCGTTGGTTTTGGTGCCGTACCACAGATTCGTGTCACTGTCGAAATGCGCGTGGAGATTTCTCGCGGGCTTGTCGTACTCTTTCTGCGCGGCAACCTCCTCGTCCGTCATGGGTACACAGCGGAGCCAAACCAACGTTTCGGGAAGCTCCAGCGTATATCCGCGGGGCTTTCTGAAGATGATATCGCGACCGGTCAGATCGGCACATTTCCAGAACTGCTCCTCCACGTGCTCGAGTCCTGACCAATGAGACTTGCCGGGAAGGCCTGTGTAGTTGTGAAACTGGAAATGAGGCTCGTTGTCAAGTTTGACAAGATATTCGTACCCGCCGCCCATTTTCCAGCCGCAGATGAAGATCTTATGCCAGCCCGTAAGCTTCGGCGAAATCACCAGATCCTCGGGAAAGCCCTCCTGCACGGTAACGAGCGCCTCACCCTGTATGCCTTCCACGTCGTAAGGCATGATACCCCATTTGTCGTCAGCCTGCGGGTGCGCAAGTACTTCTTTGTTTTTTACATATTCGGGAAGATGAGAGAGAATGAGTCCTTCCATATGTCTTTCCTTTCTGTTTTAACCGCGCCAATGCGGGAGATAGGTGGAGACATCCACGCCGTCAAGGCTGATCATACGGTACTGATTCGGCGTGCAGTATTCGAGATTGACTTCATGTCCGAGTTTTGTCATCGTATACCACAGCGGCAGATCCTGACAGTAGTGACAGTAGTTGAAGAAATTGAAGTTCTTAACACCAAGCGCACGCATTTTCTTTACCCAGTCGAGGTGCTTGACCGGGTTACCGCCGTAGTAGGCTCTCTGTCCGAAGAATTCGACACCGTATTTCTCGCAAATTTCGACAAACAGCGGGGCACCCTCCTCCGTTTTATTCCATATCTCGCCGAAGTTGCGCCATACGGTATTCTCACGGAGAAGTTTCTCTTTGTACTTCTCCATATCGATCAGACCGTCCTCGGTAAGGCATCCGTCGAGCGTCTCATACGTCTCCATGGAGTCCTGACAAATGTGATCGACCAGTCCTTCACGGCAGAGTGCCTCCACATCGACGCCGATACGGCGCGAAATCTCGGGCGTATAGCCGGTAATGACGTTGATCGGCACATGGCGTCCGGCGTACTCGTTCAGTTCCTTTCTGAGGCGGCGGAAGAACGCAGTCATAAAATCGCACCACACGTCCTTCAGACGCTTGTCATCCATTGGAACGAGTCGTGCATCAAGACCGTCATGGCGTTTTGCGAATTCATCCAGCACGGGCTGCTCAAAGGCAATAAACATACCGCGGTGCATAAGCATGGACACACCGTCAAATCCGAGATCGACCGACTTTTTGATGAAATCGATTGCGTAGGACTGCACGCCCTCGTACGCATAGGACACAATATCGAGATCACGCCCGTCGCGCGTCTGCATATGCCACTCAGGATGCTCCTGTACGATTTTCATGTACGAACCGGAGCCGAGGATGCGTCTCTCGGAATCGCCGAAGGAGGGGCGGACACCGACGTATGCCTTCGCGCCGATCTCGTGGATATAATCGATGCGGAGCTTGGCGACGTCTGCGATCTTAGCGGCGACCTTTTCGTTTTCGTCGCAGTATTTGTTCGTGTATTTTCTGAGGCGGCGGAACTGGTCCTTCGGGATATCGTAATCAACGAGAGTCTCGATCTGCTCGTAGGTGACAATCTTCGCGTCCGTATTCTTGAGCATCTGTGCACGGACAAGCAGCACCTCCTCCGTTTCGCTTCCGAGCCACAGATTCGTGTCTCCGTCGAAGTGGAAATGCATGTTTCTGTGTCCTTCGGGGTTCATGTACTCTTTGTACTCGGCGATTTCTTCCTCCGTCATCGGCACAAAGCGGAGCCAGAAGAACGGCGTGATGATCTCACCCGATTTGCGGATGATGATCTCACTGTCCGTCATATCGGCGGCGCGATAGAAGAACTCCTGCACTCTTTCCATGCCCGTCCAGTTCTGTGTCGGTCTGTAAGAGGTATTACGGGTAGGCATGAAGAAGCGTTCGCCGTCCATTTTGATATCAAAACTGTAACCGTCAAACAGGTGCGAGGTGGCGATGTAGATTTTGTGCCAGCCTTTCAGCGGCGGCGCGATATGCAAATCTTCGGGATATGCCAGTTCGGCGGCGATCAGGCATTCGCCCGTGACCTCGCCTGCCTGGAACGGCATAAGCCCCCATTTGTCGGTGTTGACGTCCGTGCTGATCGCCTCTTTGTTCTTGACGATCTCCTTAAGATTTGAATAAACAATACCTTCCATGGTTATTTCTCTCCTTTGAATGAAATAATGATTTACTCGCTCCACTGCGGCAGGTAGGTGGAAATATCCACGCCATCCAGCTTCAGCACGCGGTAGAAATTCATAGTGTACGTTTCGGGCTCGATCTTCTCGCGGCCTGCCTTACCTACGATCGCGCAAACGCCACGTAGTCCGACAAAGTGGCAGTGATTATAGAACGAAAAATTCTTCACGCCGAGGGCTTTCAAGTTTTCGTTCCAGTTGTAATACCGCATGGGATCGTCATACCAGTGCGTTGTCATGCCCGCGAAGAATTCCACGCCGTATTTTTCAGACACGGCAAGATAGCGGATCGCCGCTTCCTTCGCGCGCTCCCAGCTGTCGGCAAGCGGACGGTGCACGGTGTAGTTGTTCAGAAGATTGTACTTATACTTCTCCATATCGATCAGCCCGTCCTCACGCAGGTGATACTTGGACGGCTCGGTATGTTCGAGGCTGTCCTGGCTGATATGATCGATTGCCCCTGCTTTGGCGAGCGCTTCGCAGTCGATACCGACTACCTCCGCATTATAGCCGACAATCATGTTGATCGGCACGTGTCTGCCGAGGGCTTTATCAAGATTCTCATGGAGACGGATGATAAAATCGGTCATGATCGCGCAGTGTACCTCGGTCAGTCGGGGATCGCCAAGCGGGAGCAGACGTGCGTCCAGTCCGTCAAAACGGCGGGCGCACTCGTCCAGCACAGGCTGTTCAAATCCGATCATCTGTCCGCGGTGGCAGATAAGGCTGACGCCGTCAAAGCCGTGCACCTTAACATTATTCACAAGCAGTTCAATGACGTAATCCTGCACCTCTTTGTAGGCATAGGAGCAGATACGAACCTGCCGTCCGTCGCGCGTGAGCATATGGAACTC
This sequence comes from Clostridia bacterium, assembly GCA_017466375.1. Lineage (GTDB taxonomy): Bacteria > Bacillota > Clostridia > Oscillospirales > CAG-272 > SIG701. The sequence continues at coordinate 21,343 of JAFTUH010000044.1, forward strand.
GGGATGCGCTTCGCAGAAATACTCCTGCATCAGCGGCTGAGAAGAACCCGAAAAAGACGCGAGACTCATGCGGAATCCGGCGTAATATTTTGCACCGTATGAATGAATCAACTCACGGCGGGCTGCATGGATGGCGCCCTGCTTGAGCGCGGCTTTGCGGTTTTCATCGTTATACACGATTGCCGTCCAACCGAGTGCCTTTGTGTGATCGGTAATGGCACGGCCGTCGTAATTGTCCGCCATGATCTCCTGTGTGCAGATCTTGACATCGTCGTTCTTGATCTGCACAAGTTTGAGCATTGCATGCTCGACTTCGTCCGATCCGTCCCACAGATTGCAGTCGTTATCGTAGTGAACGTGCAGGTTTCTGTGCCCTTCGGGATTCATATACGCCTGATACGCCGCAACTTCCTCCTCCGTCATCGGAACGAAGCGAAGCCACGCGATACTGGCATAATAATCCTGCTTATGGTGCTTATGGAACACAATGTCTCTGCCGGTCAGATCGGCACAGCACCACAGCTGCTCCTCCACCCATTCAAATGAATTTTCACGGGGCGGACGGGGGAAGAAGCCCTCACGGATCATCGTGGGCATTTTTTCATCGGAAAAGCGCATGTACGCCGTCATCGAGCCGTCATTGGTGATGCGTGCATGGTAGATTTTATACCATCCGGTGAGCTCCGGCGAAAGCACGATCGGCTCGGGGTGCGAGGTTTCCAGCGCCGTGAGCATTTTACCGCGGATAGTGTCTGTCTCGTAATCGACGGTAAACCACGTATCGGAGTTACCGTGCGCACCGAGCACATCTTTGTTTTTGATGATCTGATTCAGATCGGAAATAATGATTCCCTCCATACAGGAATCCTCCTTTTTGTGCGGAAATCCGCAAAATTACAGCGGCAAATAGGTAGAAATATCCACTCCGTCGTACTTCAGCACGCGGTAAAAATTCACGGTATACGTTTCGGGATCGATAGAGTCGCGTCCGAGTTTTCCGAGCACACGGCAGGCGGTCAGATTGCCGACAGCATGACAGTGATTGTAGCAGGAGAAATTCTTGACGCCAAGTGCTTTAAGCTCCTCTCCCTGCTCTATCAGTTTAGAGAGAGACCGGATACCGTAGAGAGACAGACCGCAGTAGAAATCGACACCGTATGTATCCGATGCGGAAAGATACCGCACCAGCTCTTCCTTTGTTCTGTCGAAATTATAGGCAAGTGCTCGGTAAACCGTATAGTAACGCTCCAGCTTCGCCTTGTATTTCTCGAGATCGATCAGCCCGTCTTCAGCGCGGTAGTCATCGATTACCTCATACTGTGCAAGTGCGTCCATCGTTATCGCATCGATCGCACCGGCTTTGGCAAGCGCAACGCAGTCGATACCCATATTCTCGGCATTATATCCGATAATCATATTGATCGGGATATGCTTTCCGAGTGCCTTATCCATTTCCTTGTGCAGTCGGATAATAAAATCGCCCATGATGGCGCAGTGCACCTCGGTCAGGCGGGGATCATCCATCGGCAGGCGGCGTGCATCCAGTCCATCAAAGCGGCGGGCGCACTCGTCCAGCACCGGCTGTTCAAAACCAATCAGATTACCGCGGTGGCAGATGAGGCTGATACCGTCAAAGCCGTGGATTTTCACGTTATTGATGAGCAGATCGATGACGTAATCCTGCACCTCTTTGTAGGCATAGGAGCAGATACGCACAGAGCGTCCGTCGCGCGTGAGCATATGGTATTCGGGATGCAATTCGCAGAAATACTCCTGCATCAGCGGCTGGGACGCGCCCGAGAACGAAGCCAGACTCATGCGGAATCCTGCGTAATAATCCGCTCCGAACGAATGGATCATTTCCCGGCGCGCGGCATGGATTTCTCCCTGCTTGAGCGCGGCTTTGCGATTTTCCTCATCGTATACGATCGCCGTCCAGCCGAGTGCCTTCGTGTGATCGTTGAACGCACGTCCGTCGTAATTGTCCGCCATGATCTCCTGCGTAACAATCTTCGTGTCGTCAAAGCGGGTCTGCGCCAGCTTGAGCATGGCGTGCTCGACCTTTTCCGATCCGTCCCACAGATTGCTGTCGTTATCGTAATGCACGTGCAGATTTCTGTGCCCGTCGGCATTCTCGAACGCCTTGTACGCTTCCACCTCTTCGTCCGTCATCGGAACAAAGCGGAGCCAGGCAAGTGCGCAGGAATAATTCTGCTTATGATGCTTGGAGAGGACAATATCCCGTCCGGTCAGATCGGCGGCGCGCCAAAAGAACTCCTCCGCCCACTCATAGGCCTGCGAGCTCTGCGGACGGTTGTCCGCCGTACCGCTGTGAATCATGGTATACGTACGCTCATCGCTGAGGCGGAGGTACGTAAAACCGCCCGAAATACGCGAAATGAAAATCTTATACCATCCGGTAAGCTTCGGAGAAAATTCGATCGGCTGCGGACGTGCGGTACTGTCGGTTGTCAAGAGCTTGCCGCGGATGTCACCCGTTTCGTAATCCACGGCAAACCACGTATCCGGATTGGCGTACGCGCCGAGCACTTCGGCGTTTTTGACAATTTTGCTGAGATCGGAAATAATGATTTCATTCATAGAGAGAGAACTCCTTTTTGAGAGAGAGAATAAAGTTTCGGATCAGCTCCACTGCGGCATGTAGGTGGAAATGTCCATGCCGTCAATTTTAAGAATGCGGTGGTACTTCAAATCGTAGGATTCGGGATCCAGTTTTTCACGTCCTGCCTTGCCGATCACGCGGAGAATCGGCTGATTGCCGCGGAAATGGCAATGATTGATGCAGGAGAAATTCTTCACACCGAGAGCTTTGAGGCGCTCGATCCAATTTATGTAGTGCTGGATCGTCGGATGATGGAGCGTCGTGATACCTGCAAAGAACTCAATACCGTACTTTTCGGAAATCGCAACCAGCTTCTCTGCCCCTGCACAAGTTCCGTCCGTTTTTCCGCCGCGTGTCTGATCCCAATAGTCGGAAATATCGCGGTAAACGGTGAAGTACTCCTTGACGCGCTCGGCATACTTATCGAGATCGATCAGTCCGTCCTCGGCGAGGTACTCCTCGACCTTCTCGTAGTGATCCATACTGTCCTGGCTGACGTGATCGATCAGTCCTTCAGCGGCGAGTTTTTCGATATCGATACCGTTCTTCTTTGCCGTTTCAGGCGAGAATCCGATCATGACGTTGACCGGCACGGGACTGCCGTCGGGCATACGGATCTGCTCACGCAAACGGCGAACAAACTGTGTAAAGAACTCGCACCAGACGGAGGTAAGGCGCTCGTCCGCCATTGGCAGACGGCGAGCATCCAGTCCGTCATAGCGGCGCGCAACCTCGTCCAGTACAGGCTGCTCAAAGCCAAGATGTACACCGCGGTGGCAAATGAGCGTGATACCGTCAAAGCCATGCTTCATGGACTTTTTAAGCAGATCCACCGTATGCTGCTGTACCTCGGGATACGCATAGGAGCAAACATTCACACGGCGTCCGTCACGGGTATAAATATGATACTCGGGGTGAGTTGCGCAGAACGGCTCACGTCCGACACAGGATGCAATGGACGTACGCATACCTGCATACACCTTGATACCCCAGCCGTGGAGCATATCGAGACGTCCTTTTTGCACCTCGGCGAGCTTCGGTGCGAGTTTGCGGTTCTCGTCATCGTAGAGGATCATCGTCCCGCCGAGACGCTTTGCATCCGCAGCGTGCGGACCGGTATCGTTATGGTCCAGCGTGACCTCCTGCGTACAGATCTTGACGTCATCGTGCTTGACCTGCATGAGGCGGTAGCGGGTATGCTCGATCTTCTCCGAGCCCTCACCGAGGTTGGAGTCGTTATCGTAATGGACGTGCAGATTTCTGTGTCCTTCAGGATTTATGTACTCCTTATATGCTGCGACCTCCTCATCCGTCATCGGGATGAAGCGGATCCACAGAAGCGCGACATCGTAGCTCTGCTTCGGATGCTTATCGAGGATAATATCCTCCCCCGTCATATCGGCGCACTGCCAAAGCATCTCCTCCGCATACTCATACTGCTGCGTTTTGGCGATACGGTATGTATTTTGGCAGTTGCAGAAAAACGTATACGTCTCCTCGCTGCTGAGGCGGATGTAATCGCACCCATCCATGCGTCCGAGGTAAATCTTATGCCAGCCCTTTACGTTCGGGGACAGCACGATCGGCTCGGGGCGCGTGGGATAATCGGCGTAGAGCATCGTGCCCTTGATCTCGCCGGTCTCGTACTCGACCGCAGTCCATTTATCGCGGTCCCCCGGCGCACTGAGAGCCTCTTTGTTTTTGACAATCTCCGGAAGATTGGAAATAATAATTTCTTTCATGATGTTCTCTTTCTCTCTCTATATACTATACGGATCAGCCTCTCCAGTTCGGCACGTAGGTGGACATATCGGAATCGTTCAAAGACATCGTATGGTAGGCGGTAACCTCGCACAGCGTCGTATCGATCTCGTCATGTCCGAGCTTGGAAACAAGATGGCGGCGCGGGATATCGCCGACGCGGTCGCTGAAATTCATTGTGGAGAAGTTCGTGACGCCGAGCTCCTTGAGCGCATTCATCCACTCGATATACTGTGCGGCACGCGATCTGACGGTGCACATGAATGCGTAGAAATCGATGCCGTGCTTCTCGGCAAGTGCGAGATAGGCGGGGATACCGGCTTTGATTTTATCAAGGCTTTCACCTGCGATACGGGACACGGGCGCCTTCGTCTTGAGCATTTCCTTGTACGCATCGAGATCGACCGTGCCGTCCTCCTTGAGGCAGCCGTCGAGCACTTCCGTATACTCCATCAGGCCCTGGCATACGCTGTCGATTGCTTTATCGGCGGAAAGAGCTTCGACATCGATACCGACTCTCTTTGCCGTAGCCGGCTCGAAATCGGAAATGAGATTGATCGCGATGTGCTTGCCGGCAGCCTTATCAAGTTCGGCACCGAGGCGCTTCACAAACGCCGTCATGATCTCGCACCACACACCGTTCAGGCGGGCATCATCCGCAGTGAGCGTACGTGCATCAACACCGTATTTTGCGGAAACGGCATCCAGCACGGGCTGCTCAAACGCGATCAGCATGCCGCGGTTGACGTAGAGAGAGACACCGTCAAATCCGCAGGCAACGGCGTCCTTGATCTGACCGATCATGAAATCCTGTACGGCGGGATATGCGTACGAAGCGATGGAGAGCGCACGTCCGTCACGGGTAGTAATAGCACACTCGGGATGTGCTTCGACAAATGCGTTTCCGGCATTCGGGGCGAAGAACATCTTTGCAGAGGCAAGGCTGAGCTTATAGCCGGCATACAGCTTCACGCCGTAGGACTGCACCATAGCGGTCTGCGCCTTGTACGCCGCAAACGCGTCCTTCTTTGCTGCCTCATCAAAGAACAGCGGAACGTCAAGCGTTGCGATATTGACATCCGTATTCTCAAGCGTACGGAGCGCGCGGGTGGTATCCGCTGCACTGCCGGCACCGAACTGTGCGTGGGTATTTTTCTTCGCCGGTGCATTGTATGCAAGGTATTCCTTGACCTCCTCGTCCGTCATCGGGATAAAGCGGAGCCAGCAAAGATCCGGTACACCGTTGCCGGGCGCCTTCTGCAGGGTGATCTCCTTATCGGTCATATCGGCGGCACACCAGAAAAACTCCGGGACAAACTCGTTCGCCTGCCACTGTGCGGGCACGGACATGGTCGGTGCAGCGAACTCGGTGAAATCTGCGGCCCCGGTCATCTTCAAATTGAACGAACCGCCCATCTTGACAAAGGCGACGAACACCTTGCACCAGCCCTTGACGTTCGGAGCAAGGATCAGATCTGCCGGATGATCGAAAAAGGAGGACACAAGCATATTGCCATGAATATCCTTCGCGGTGTACTCCATGTACATCCACTTGTCTTTCTCCTGTACCTGCACCAGTTCATCGGTGTTTTTCACGATCTCGTTCAGATTGGAAATAAGGATCTGTTCCATAATTACGGTCTCACTTTCATTTGTTTGTAAATTTGATTTATCAAATTCCGCTTCGCTTACGGAATTGTATACGGTTCAATCTACGTGGGAGCGTCTCTCCCCCGCAAAATGGGCGCGGATATTCTCCGCAATTTCATCGAGGCATCTCTGCCGCGCCTCAAATGCACCCCACGCCATATGCGGTGTAAGGCACACGTTCGGCAGATCACGCACGGTATACAGCGGATGCGTTTCGGAAAACGGCTCCTCTGTATACACGTCGATACCGATACCGCCGAGACGTCCCTCTCTCACGGCATCTGCAAGTGCGGCTTCATCCGCAACGGCACCGCGCGCGACGTTCACAAAAATCGCACCCGGTTTCATGGCGGCGATACGCTCCCGCGAGATGATCCCTCGCGTGTCATCTGTAAGCGGTGTATGTACGGAGAGGATATCCGCTTCACGGCAGAGCGTATCGACATCGACCGTCGGGTAGTCCGGATCGGGGGTGCGGCGGCACACGATCACGCGGCAGCCGAATGCCTCGGCAACCCGTGCGACCTGCCTGCCGATATTTCCCGCACCGAGGATGCCCCACGTCTTCCCTGCAATCTCGCCAAACGCAGGCGTGAGCCGATTGGCAACGCCGGATGCGCTGTAGGCGCCGCTTTTCACGAAATCGGTGAAAACGGGCAGGTGGAAGACAAGCTGAAGCACCATAGCGACGGTGAGCTGGGCAACGCTGTTCGTCGAATAGCCGACGACGTTACACACGGCGACACCCCGACTGCGGCAATACGCAAGATCGATATTGTCGTACCCGGTTGCCGCCACGCAGATGAGTTTCAGTGCATCTGCCTCTGCCAGATTGGTCTCATTCAGTTTTATTTTGTTTACGATCACGACGTTTGCGTCTCTGACGCGATCCGCGACCTCATGCGGTGCAGTCAGGGGGTAAACGGTAAGATCACAAACAGCCCGGAGCGAGGAAAACGAGACATCGTCCCCGAGCGTCGCTCCGTCCAGAATGACCGCGCGGATCATCCCTTCGCTCTCTTTCTCGCGGTGAGAATCTCCTCCGCGGTGAAGGTATACTTCGTTTTGCAGAAGCGGCATTCCGTCTCAACCGGTGCGCCGCCCTCCGTGATTTCCGCGATATCCGCGTCGCTCATACTGATGAGCGCTCGCTTATAGCGGTCACGCTCACAATTGCAAACGTACGCGATATCGATCTCATCGAAGAAGTCGAACTCGATCCCCTCGAATACCATCCCGACGATATCAGCAGGTGTGTGCCCGACCTCGATCAGCTTGGAAACGGAGCCAAGGGAGGTGACGTTTTTCTCAATCGTCGGGATAAGCGACTCGTCCGCCCCGGGCAGAAGCTGGAGCAGAAATCCCCCCGCAGCCTTGCAGGAGTTATCGAGATCGGCTCTTACCCCGAGCGCACAGACCGTAGGCGTCTGCTCACTCGTGACGTAGTACTGCGAGATATCCTCAGCGATCTCACCGCTGACGAGCGGAGAGATGCCGACGTACGGCTCACCCGTACCGAAATCCCGGACAATACAAAGAGAACCGCCTCCCACGGCGCCACCGACATCCAATTTCCCGACAGAATTCGGGGGGAGTTCCACGGATGCATCCTGTGCATATCCGCGGACATTTCCCTTATAGTCACTTACGCAAAGGATCGTGCCGGCAGGTCCGTCTCCGCGAATCTGCAAAGAGAGGGAATCTGTCGCGTCTTTGAGAAGTGACCCCATCAAGGATGTTACGGTCAGACAGCGGCCGAGAGCTGCGGTCATTGTTTTTGAGGTCTTGTGAATCTGATGTGCTTTTTGTACGATTGCGGTGGTATCCGCACAGACAATTCGCACACTGCCGTCCCGCGTCATAGCGCGGACGAGCAAGGAATTGGCGTTCATAGCTATATCTGCAACCTTTCAAAATCGCTTCGGATTCGTCCCGAAGTTACTTTTGCATACATAGTTCCGTACACACCGCTATTATACCATTTGCCCCTGTTTTTGTCAATAGAAACGGGCATTTATTTGCCCGAAAATGTGAACATTTTTTAACGATTTGCCGTGTCGCGCATAAAGAGGAAAATCCGCATGGATACTAACACAGAAGAAATCAAGAAAGGATCATCGGACAGATCGAAACAACAATTCGACATGCCGATACATGATGACATGAAAACTCTCGTGAAAATCCTCACCGCTTCCCTTCTTCTCTCCTCCGTTCTTCTCACCTCCGTCCTCGCCGTTCCTCTCTCTCCGGCCCTTGAGCACATCGCCGCAGCCTCGGGCATGGTAAAAAGCGGCAACAGCTACGCAGGCGTTCTCTTCACCGCGGCTGATTTTGAAAACGCGGCAGCTGTCACCGATTTTGACACACTCACGATCACCTCTCTCCCTGCCGCGGCGGACGGCACGCTGTACCTCGGCGCGGTTCCCGTTGCGGTGAATCAAAGCATCTCTCAAAAGAGTTTGGACAGTCTGAAATTTGTGCCCGCCGCCGGCACGGAAGAAGGCTCGTTCACATTCTCCTTCGGCCGCGGGTATACGATGGAGTGCGTGATGAAGATCACGGATGAGATCAATTTCGCGCCCGTAGCGGCATCGTATGAGGAAACCGTCGCGGCATGGACGCAGAGAGACATCACCTGCGTGGGCTCTCTCGACGCCTACGATCCCGAGGGGGACGCACTCGTTTTTGAGATCGTCGATTATCCAAAAAAGGGACTGCTCGTAATGAATGATGCGACGCACGGTGACTTCCGCTACACGCCGTACGTTGGCTGTTCGGGCACGGACTTCTTCACCTATCGCGTTCGTGACAGCTACGGTAACTACTCCGGCATCGCCACGGCAAACGTATCGATCTCCCGTAAGAACCACGGCGTCGTCTTCTCCGATATGAGCGAGCACTGGGCACACAGCGCGGCGATCGAGATGTGCGCGGCAGGGATCATGGACTACGCGGCGAACGGCACAGACGCGGTATTCATGCCGGATAAGGCGGTCAGCCGCGAGGATTTCCTCGTGATGGTCATGCGCGCACTCGGTGCGGATCTGGATGACGAGGCGGGCGAGATCCACACCGTTTTCGCGGACGATGACGAGATTTCCGCGGAAAACAAGGCTTACGTGAGCGCGGCATACAACGCAGGAATTATCAAGGGACGCGAGGAAAACGGCATCCGCACGTTCGCGCCCGATGACACGATCACCCGTGCCGAAGCGGCGGTGATGATCAACAACATCCTCGGTGCGGAGGTACCGCTTCGTGTCTCGCTGTTCACGGACAATGATACCGTTCCCGCATGGGCGCAGAGTGCGCTGTACGCACTGAACGATCTCGGTATCCTGAAAGGCACGGGCGCCGGCACAATCTCTCCGTACGCGACGATCAGCCGCGCACAGGCGGCACAGATCCTTCTGAATCTGACGCAGTACGTGGGATAAAAAATAAAAAGCAAAGCGATGCGGCAAAACCGCATCGCTTTCGTTTTACACATATTCGCTCGGGCAGACACCTTTGAAATTTTTAAACGCCCGACTGAAATAGTACGTATTGGCATACCCCGTCTTCTGCGCGATCTGATGTATCCTGTACTGCTTCGTTTTCAAAAGATCGCATGCGTAGTCCATCTTTTTGGCAATGATGTAGCGATTCGGGGACATCCCGAAATGCCTGTGAAACAGCTTAATCATATACGTTTGACTGATACCGCAGAGCGACGCAAGGTCGGCGCAATCCACATCCGTCTTGGTGAAGTGATCGTCAATGTAAGCGACAGCGGGCAAAATCTGCCGGTAGGTGTCGCTTGAAGTGTAGGTACTCTCCGCCTTCTGCATTTCGGCAAAAATCTCATACAGCAGAGACATACATCTGCAGTAGTATCCGCTGTGCTTATAATACCAGCATTTCTGCATTTTTTCAAACAGTGCCTTGAGTTTCGGGTGTATACTGTAGCGCTTCACAAGGATCTCCTTTGCAATCGGCACATCCGTTGTAAACGCGACGTTGATGCTCTCGCCGGGCTCTGTAATATCGGCGCTGTAATTCGTTTTAGCAGGCAAATCTGCAAAATTCGGCGTAAAACGGATATCGCCCACAGTTTCAATCACCGTTTTCGCCCCGACAGTAACGCACGCTTCCCCACTCAGCTTGTACAAAATCTGACAATAATGTACGTTGTCCGTTCCGTACTTTTCATACGTCACGCCCGGTCTGCTTATCAGATGATTGACGTAAATAATATCCGTTATCTTGATCTGTTCTCTGTTTATCACCGTTTTCCCTCCGTTCCCGTCTCACTTTATTTATAGCATAGATCTGTGCACAAATCAATAGTTGCCTCGATTTTTAGTTTAAAAAAGTGTAAAAATGAAAATTCTTTTATTTCATTTTCCCGACACACGTGATATGATACGCGTATCAAAAGGCGAGGAGGCAAAAACTTGACCGAACGAATCAAGCGAATGGTCGATCACATTCTTAAAGAGACAATCTACCCGCCGGCTGTGGAGATCGAGTACGATCGCGCCGATTTTCTGCTGACGGATACGCACCGCGAAACAAAGCGGCTGTGTGAATACATCCTTGCGCAGCCGATCCGTATCCCCGAAGAAGCCCGTCTCGCGGGAATGTTAAAATTCGGTAAATTCCCGTATCCTGCTGATTTCATGTCCAAGCACGGCATGCGGTACGCGGGAGATCTGTTTGCCCATTTCCGGTCGTACAACAACGCCAATCCACCGTTTGAGGATTTCAAGTTCTGGGAGTGGCAGCACGCGACTGCTGACTATAAAAAATTCATCGAACTCGGCACGGAGGGCATCAAGGAACAAATCGCGCTTTCCCTCAGAAAGCACGGAGGAGATGCCGAAAAGACGGAATTTCTGCTCGCCTGCCGTATGCTTTGCGACGCGATCGCGGACAGGGCAGACAATTATGCCGAAAAGTGTATCGCCATGGCGGACGAAGCGGACGCAGACAGACGGGCGGAGCTTCTGCGACTTTCGGATATCCTCCACCGTGTTCCCCGCTATCCGGCTCGCAATTTTTATGAGGCTGTACAGTGTCTCTATTTCTGTTTTGATTTTCTGCCTGACAGTCTCGGTCTGCCCGACCGCTGGCTTTATAAATATTACCGGCAGGATATCGGCAGCGGTACGATTACGGAGGATTTTGCCAAAGAGCTTCTGCAGGAGCTTTACATCAAGATTCAGAGCTACACGCCGCTGGACGGTCATTTTTACCGCGGCGGACAGTGCAATTTCTCCCTCGGAGGCTATACAGTGGACGGCGAGGACGGCTACAACGATTTCTCCGAGCTGCTGCTCACGTCCCTGCTCGATCTTCCCCTGTACATTCCCGAGGTGACGTTCCGATGGACGAAAAAGACACCGACGGCACTTCTCTCGCATATACTGGATCTTTCGCGCAAAGATAAAAACGGACGGATCGCCTTTGTCAGCGACGAGGCAAAAATCCCGCTGATGACCGAACTGTGCGAAATCCCGTGGGAGGAGGCTGTCGAATACGTCACGGTCGGGTGCAACGCAATCGCCCTCTCCGGCGGTATGATGTACAGCTCCGGTCACGCAAATCTGACAAAGGCACTCCATGACACGCTGTATACAGAAAGAGATTCCATTCTCAAGGCGGACACCTTTGAGGCGTTCAGGACAATCTTTGAGAAGCATCTGCGCAGACTGCTGGAGCGGAATATCGAGGTCGGCGACAAATTCGTAACGCACGCCGCACGGGACGAATGTGTGTTAGGCAGTCTGTTCATGCGCGGCTGCATCGAAAGCGGTATCTCGATGACAAAAGGCGGTGCAATCGGCTTTGCGGATTTTCCAGGCGACGGACTTATGTGCACGATTGATTCCCTCGCAGTCATCCGTCAGTTCGTATACGACGAAAAAACGGTTACGGCAGAAGTGCTATTGGACGCACTTGAACACAACTGGGAGGGACACGAAGATCTCCGGCAGATGATCCTCAAACAGGCGAAATTCTTCGGCAACGACGACGAAGAAACAAACGAAATCGCCAGGTGGATCACGACGTACGTTGCCACGTTTGCCAAAAAACGGACAGATGCGCTCGGAAAGCATTTCATCGGCATTATCGCACCTGGTTACGGCGATTACAACACGTATTTCGGGCGTGTCACCGGTGCAACTCCCGACGGAAGATATGCAGGAGAATCGTTCGGCGTAATCGGTGCCGGACAGACGGGCGGCAAGGACAGAAACGGGCTGACCGCCCTGCTCAATTCCGTCGCAAAATACGATCCGATGCATTTCTACAGCGGGATTACCGTAACAAACGTGAATCTGGATGCACCGCTTCTGTATGACGATGCGCACTTCCCGAAAACGGTAAAGCTGATCGAAACGTATCTGGCAAACGGAGGGGCACAGCTGCAGCTCAACACGGTCAATGCTGAGGAGCTACTTGATGCCAAAGAACACCCCGATAACTACAAAAATCTCCGCGTGCGCGTCAGCGGTTATTCGGATTTTTTCACCCGCATGGAGGAAGAGCGGCAGGACAACATCATCGCACGGACAATTCTGAAATAGGAAACAAAAAACGGGCTGTATGCCCGTTTTCTTATTGATACAGTTCCGTAGACAAATACCGATCGCCCGCATCGGGACAGAGCGCGACAACGCGCTTCCCTGCCATATCGGGACGTGCGGCGATTACGGCGGCAGCATGCAAAGCCGCGCCCGAGGAGATACCGAGCAAAATTCCGTCCCGCTTTGCAACCTCGCGTGCGGCTTCATACGCCTCCTCCGCGGATACGGGAAGCACCTCATCCAGAACGGACGTATCCAGCACATCCGGCACAAATCCGGCACCGATTCCCTGCAGTTTATGCGCGCCCGGTTTGCCTCCCGTAAGAACGGCAGATGTATCCGGCTCGACACCGATGATGCGGACAGCGGAATTTTTTTCTTTCAGATACCGACCAACGCCCGTGATCGTACCGCCCGTGCCGACACCGGCAACAAATGCGGCGATCTCCCCTGCCGTATCCTCCCAAATCTCGGGACCGGTCGTCTCGTAATGCGCCCGTGCATTCGCCGGATTGCCGAACTGATCGGGGATAAAGCTGTTCGGAATCCCGGCGGCGAGCTCTTTCGCTTTCGCTACCGATCCGGTCATGCCTTCCGCGCCGGGTGTGAGGACAAGCTGTGCTCCGTACGCGGCGAGCAGGGTGCGGCGCTCCGCGCTCATTGTCTCGGGCATCGTGAGGATCACGCGGTAACCGCGGGCGGCTGAAACGGCGGCAAGTCCGATTCCCGTATTGCCGCTGGTCGGTTCGATGATCGTGGCTCCCGGCTTCAGAATCCCGCGTGCCTCCGCGTCATCGATCATGGCACGTGCCACGCGATCCTTTGCACTGCCTGCCGGATTGAACGATTCCAGCTTGGCGGCGATCGGCAAAGCGATCCCGCGTGCTTTGGAAAATCCGCCGAGTGCAACCAAAGGCGTGCCGCCGATCAATGTTTCAAAAGAAGAATGAATCATACGAAAAACCTCTCGTAAAGCATAATTTTCAAAATCCGTTAGCCGCATAAATCCGGCCGTATGCGGCATACTACTACCGTACCCTTTGTGAGGCAACCACACGGCGGGATTCCGCCAAAAACGTCGGTTCCTTCCCCGGAATCCGTCGGACAAAAACGTGGGGAGAAAGCATCACACGCACATGAACAACCAGAATCAGAACAACAACAACCAGAACAAAGCGCAGAATCAGAACCAGAATCAGAACCAGAACAAGGCACAGAACAACCAGAATCAGAACAATAACCAGAACAAGGCGCAGAACAACAATCACTAAATAAGCGACCTGCACATGGGTACCAAAAGCCACGCTCGCCGTGGCTTTTGTCATGCGCACAAAATTTCCGATTGACCTTGATTTATCCGCCGATCTGTGGTATAATACGATTCGGCAAGCGGTACAGTATCAGTATACCGCATATTCTTTGCCAAATGATGAACACAGCAAAAAAATCCGTCCCCATAGTTAAACGGATATAACAAACCCCTCCTAAGGGTTAGTTAGAGGTTCGATTCCCCTTGGGGACGCCAAAAGGCAGGACATGTCCTGCCTTTTTTGTTTTTCTCCATGCGCTTTTTCGCTGAATTTTCACACATCGTGTCCGCTTCGCGCCGAATATTCAACTGACAAGACGGCGGAGGATGGTGCTTAGCGGCAGAATCAGCAGTCCCACGCAGAAATTCCCGACAGTGTGAACAAGATCAAACGGAATCCCCGCCGCGATCCACGCGAGCATGGCGGACAGATCCATCTTTGCAATGATTGCCCATGCGGGTGCGTACAGTGCGCCGAACGCGAGCCCGTGGAGTGCACAGACAACGGGATACACAACCGCCGAAACGGAACGCGGCATATTTTTCGGCAGGAGCATCGTGACGCCCCAAAGAACCGTCCATATGTAAAGATACGGCATCCACCACACGTTGAATCCGGCATACAGCCCGTTCAGAAGCACGTACAGATAAATCGGGATCAGCGCTTTTTTACGGAAGACAATCGTATACGTTACCGTGAGCATTCCGAGCAGGTGAATGTTCGGCAGCGCCTCCATCACGATTTTCGAGACGAACATAACCGCAGCGAGCATCGCAAAAATGACCATCTCCCGTATCCGTCGGGTGCGGATTTCCACCGCCCTCTGCGGTCGCGGATTACTTGGAGTAGACGAGTTCATACGCGTCGCCGTCAGCGATCACGGTGGAATCCACGCCAGTCATCATGTACTCGCCGCCTTTATAGAAGCCCCAGTAGCTCTGATCGACGTCGTAATCGGCGGTGATGCCGTTGACCTGCTTGATATAGAGGCCGAACTCGCTGTCCTCACCCGCGATCAGCCCGTGTGCGAGCAGTGCCTCACCGAGCGTTTCGGCATCGGTGTGGATCGTGAAGGTGATTGCCTTCTCCCCCGCTTTCACCTGTACGGTGACGGTCTTAGCGCCCTCGCCGAATTCGGTATCGGTCTGATACGCGGCATTCTCCCAGAGTCCCTCCGGCTTTTCCTCTCCGCAGGCAGTGAAGGAGAAGAGGCATACAAATACGAGGACGAGAGCAATTACGGAATACGCAGTTTTTTTCATGGTTTGATTTCCTTTCGTTTTGTAAAATCCACAAAAGGATAAAACAAAAGCACCCTTCCACGGGTGCGGATCGGTACGGCGAAAAAGGATACCCTGCCCGTATCCTGCCGTCCTCCCTGCTCTCCCGCTTTGCCCAAGAGCCTTCTGTGAGGCACAGACCGATAAGCATTCCGACTTGAGAAGCATCGCTTCAGTTACGGTAATGGCTGTTGCCGCGGATTTGCACCGCGATTTCCTTATCCCCGAACGGATCACTCCGCCCGATTGCCGGGGAATCCCCCGACCGATCTGCGTTTATTCTTTTATGCACTGATATTGTACCACATTTCCCCCCGCTATGCAAGGGGATTTGAAAAAATCGCCGCGGCCGTATACCGTTGTGTTTCAGCACAAAATCAGATGACGCTTTTTATGGAAAATGCACATCCTGTTTCCAACAATATTCAATTGCATTTCGTTGTATGTTGTATTATAATGATATTACAGTTGTTCAAATTACTCGTCCGAAAGGAGTTGATCCGAAAATGCCGCCGCTTCGCGAAAAGCCGGTAACCAATCAGCGGTTGAAACCGATAAACCCCGTCGTTTGCGGATACCACTCCTGTGACAAATCCCATCCGTTCGGCCCTGCAACGAGACATTTTTGGCTTTTGCATTTTGTTGTATCCGGATACGGTTCTTTTCAGACCGCACGCGGAACGTACAAGGTAGGACCGGGCGACGTATTCATCATTCGTCCGTATGATATCACGTACTACGTTTCCGACAAGGATGATCCGTGGACGTATCTCTGGATCGGATTCACCTCTGATATTCCTCTGCCGCATCCGATTGTGTCGGCGGATATGATTCACGCACCATATCTTCAAAAGCTGTTCACCAACGCATTTGAAACGAATCTGTTTGAAAAAACGAATCCGATGGCGGGCGCGTACGAGCACTACCTGTGCGGCATTCTCTGGCAGATCTTCGGACTCCTCATGCGCGACAACGTGAGCACGAAGTCCGCGGCCGAAAACTACGTCCGTGCCGCGATCAGTATCATTGAGGCGGAGTATTCCACCGATTTGAACGTCTCCTCCATCGCGGAGCGTCTGCACCTCAACCGCAGCTATTTTTCGGAGATTTTCCGACAGATCACAGGCATATCTCCGCATAAATATCTGACCGATTACCGCATGCGGTGTGCGGAAGAGCTGCTTACAACACACAAGTGCAACGTAACTGTCACGGCACACTCCGTCGGATATCCGGATGTATTCGCGTTCTCCCGTGCGTACAAGCATCATTTCGGGCACGCGCCGACACAGCCGCCTCCGGAAAACGCCGCACAGCAAAAGGTCAAAGACGAGCTTCCGTTCAAAATTGAAACAGAATAAGCCAAAACAGCACCTCCGGATTCGGAAGTGCTGCTTTTTTATCAGAATATCGGCTTGTCATCAAAACGGACTGCCGCATCGGAACAACCGTCCGTTTCAAAGACGATGATCTCGTTTTCGCCCTCACGAAGCACGGCTGCGGGGACATACAGCGATTTCTGCGGTCCTGCAGGATTGTAGTACCGACCGAGGTTGAAACCGTTGACGGTGACGAATCCTTTCGTAAACCCGTCCGCGCGTACGAACGTATCGCACGGCTCGCCGTCGATTGTGAACGTACCGCGGTAGAATGCAGGATTCCCGTCCGCCGTATCTCCGTAAGCAAGGCGGCACAGACTCTCCATCGTCAAAGGATACATCTCCCACCCGAAATGGAACTGCCGTCCGATGCGAACACCGCCGATAATGCCTTTGCGATCCATGAGCAGCGGACCGTAGTTGACACGTCCCATATTCTCGACGAGAATATCAAGCTGTGCCGTCTCACCGGCTTCCAGCGACAGCGTGATCGGATCCTCACGCCTGGTGCGCTCCCATACGCCAAGGCGATTCCCGTTCAAAAAGAAGATCGAGCGGTCGTGGATTGTCGCCTTGAGCGGCATATCGTGGAACGGACCGCGGAGCGTCGTACGGTAGAGAATGTAGCCGAAATCCTGTCCGACTTCCTCCATCGTTTTCGGATTCGCTGCCTGCGTGGGCACGGTAAGATTCACGAGATTTTCAAACAGATCGGCGCACGCGGTAAGTTTGACCTCGCCGTACGATGCCTTCGGTGAATCGTGCACCTCGATATCGGGCGCTTTTTTGCCTGTTTTCTGCTCGATGAATTCCTTGACAGCGTAATAATTCGGCGTCATATCGCCCGCCTCGTTCAAGGGCGCGGTATAGTCGTAACTCGTGACCGTCGGCTGATAGAGCGTTTCGGTATGATTCGCGCCGTTGGTAAAGCCGAAATTCGTTCCGCCGTGGAACATATAAAAATTGAACGATGCGCCGAGATCGAACATATCGCCGAGATTCGCGAGAATATCATCGGGAGCGCGCTGGACGTAGTGATCCTCGTACCAATGCTCGAACCAACCGCACCAATATTCGGCGCACATCAGCGGACGGTCGGGCTGGAAATCCTGCAGAAGCAGCAGCTTCTCTTTGGCCTTGCTGCCGAAATTCGCCGTTTCGAGCACCTCGGGCAGCGATCCGCCGGCGAGCATCCACTCCTCATACGGTCCGTCAGAGGTAAACAGCATACAATCGATCCCACAGTCCTTGTAAATCTCAACAATCCGGCGCAGATAATCCTTATCGTTTCCGTAGCTGCCGTACTCGTTTTCCACCTGCACCATGATAACGTTGCCGCCGTTGGTGCAGAGATGCGGACGGATGCGGGCAAGCAGCTCCTTGAAATACGGTTCTACCTTGGAGAGATACAACGGATCGTTACAGCGGAGATGGATATTCGGATAGGAAAGCAGCCACGACGGGAATCCACCGAATTCCCACTCCGCGCAGATATACGGACCCGGACGGAGAATCACGTTCAGATCAAGCGATGCGGCAATAGAGATAAAGCGTTCGATATCGAGCATGCCGGAAAAATCAAACTGCCCTTCCCGTCTCTCATGCAAATTCCACGCGGTGTATGTTTCCACCGTATTAAATCCGCACGCCTTCAGCTTTTTCAGCCGATCCTTCCATGAATCGGGATGAATACGGAAATAGTGCATCGCGCCGGAGATGACCGTATACGGCTCTCCGTTCAGGAGAAATCGGTCATTATCGTAAGTGAACGTTTTCATAACAGCACCTTTCTTTCCAATAAGTTAAGTATAGCAATTTCGCTGTACTATGTCAAGAAAAAAGCAGAAATATCAACAAACGGACAACCTTTCGGCTGTCCGTTTGAATTATCAGTGAATCTCGGGGAGGCTTGCTGCGGCGACGGACTGACCGACGCGGCGGCTGCTCTCATCCGGAATGTGGAGCTGGATCTTCTCGTTCAGCTCAGGGAATTCCTTCGCCAGAACTTCCTTCGCGCGGTCAAGCAGGATCACGCCGCCCTCGCCGGAGGTAACGCGGCCCATGATGAGCACGTGCTTGATATCGTAGAACAGGGCGTAGTACGCGATCGTATAGCCAAAGTACACGCCGATCGTATCGTAAATCTTTGCGGCACGGGGATCGCCCTCTGCCATCAGCCCCTGCACGACCTTCAGCTTCTCCGCCGGGGAGAGGTTCGGGTCGAGCTCGATGCCTGCAGCGGGAGCAAGCTTGATAACTGCATCCTGCGAGAAATACTTGACGCCGCAGCCATAGTCGCCGGACCACTCATCGACCATTGCGTTCTTGGAAAAATCGCACGGAACGAATGCAAGCTCGTTGAGCCAGCCGGTGATATTGCCGACACCGTCTACGTATCCGCCTGCCTCACTTGTACCCATGGCGATACCGAGGACGTTGTTATCCTCGAGATCCATCGCACCGGCAAGCGCGGTTACGTCACCGTCGTTTGCGACCTCCAGCGGCACGTCACCGAATTCCTTCGCAACATCGATGTACATATTCTTGCACTGTGCATCGAACTGATCCTTCGGCACCTTGAGGAACAGGGAGGCAACCATGATGCGGTTATCAACGTATACACCTGCGGAGGAAACGCCGATTGCGTCCACGCGGGGCATATGCTCGGCAGCGCTCTTCATAGCGGCAAGGATTCCGTCGTAGTGGTACTGCGGATCGCTGTTCGTCTTCGGGAACCAGACGACCTCCTCGCTGTACACGCTCTTACCGTCGATCACGGCACTGACCTTGCGGTCGCTTCCGCCTGCATCAAAGCCGATACGGCAACCGTCCAAATGACGTCCGACGGGCGTTGCGCTCTCGCTCGTCACGGGAGCATCCTTAATGTCGCGATGCTCAACCGTAACGGTCGTCTCATATACGCCGCTCATGAAATCGAAATCAAATGCGCGATCGCCCTCTGCTGTGTATGCCTTCGCCAGTCTGTCCGCGATGAGTTTGGAGCCTGCGATGATGATCTTATGACCGCCGCGGATCCACAGAAGGGACTTCACGATACGCTCAACGAACTCGTAGTTCTCCTCATCGTGACCGGTGCCGTCTTTGTAAACGACCGTCTCAAACGCGCTGACGTAGCCCTTGTTTCTCTCGATACCGATGACGAGCTTCTCGCCGCCTGCAGCCTTCGCCGCCGCGGTAAACTCACGGTAAACGAGCGCCATGGGGGTAAACTCTTTGTCCAGGATTGCTTCAATTTTAAGCTTCATAACGAATTTCTCCTTCGATAATGGTTTTCTTGACACCGAAATTCGCATCGGTGATAATGATGTCTGCGTCCTTCCCTGCCTCAATCGATCCCTTTTTGTCGGCAATGCCGATCGCTCTCGCGGGATTGAGCGATGCCGCATTGACAATTGCGTACAGCGGCATATCCGTGTGATCCATGAAATTCTTGACAGCGGCGTTCAGCTTCAGTACGCTGCCCGCGATCGTGCCGTCCTCAAGCAGGCATTGAATGCCCTTCACGAACGTCTTCTGACCGCCGAGAGAATACTCACCGTCGGGCATACCGCCGGCACGGGTACAGTCGGTGATAAGCACGAGCTTGTCTGCTTTTGCCTTACCGATCAGCGAGAACAGACCGGGATGAACGTGAAACGTATCCGCGATCAGCTCGGTATAGACGTCAGCGGAAAGACCTGCGCCGACGACGCCGGGCTTGCGGTGATGCAGTCCTGTCTGCGCATTGAAGAGGTGCGTAACATGGGTAGCACCGCATGCAAACGCCTCCATAGCCTGCTCGTACGTCGCATCGGTATGACCGACGGAGACACGGACATCGCTGTTCTCTCGGATTTTTCTGATCGCGTCAAAGCCGCCCTCCGTCTCGGGAGCGACCGTCACAAGCTTTATAATATCCTTATTGGCGATGATCCAATCGGCATCGAGCGGCTTGATATGCTCGCCTGCCTGCGCGCCTTTTTTATTGATGTTGATGAACGGACCCTCGGCATGCACACCGGCGAGGTATGCGCCCGACCACGTCTTGCTCTCCTCTTTCAGAGAACGGACGACGTTGAGTGCCGCCTCGATCTCCTGCATGGAGACAGTCATCGTCGTAGGGAGGAAGGTGGTGACACCGTTTTTCATGACGCCCTCCGCCATCTTGCGGATACCGTCGGCACTGCCGTCAGATGCGTCCTCATTCAGATAGCCGTGGATATGTACGTCGACCAAGCCCGGTGCCGCATAGCATCCGCTCGCATCGATGATCTCAGCGTCGGCGGGGATCTCGTCTTCATTCACAAAGCCGATGATCGTTTCATCGAAAAGCAGTGCTTTTCCCTCTACGACCGCATCGGGCAGGATGAATTTTGCGCCTTTGATACATTTCATAAGAAAGCCTCCTTTACGGATTTTCTGTTTGATTCATTATAACACACGTCATCCGAAAACACAATAGACCGCGACGAAAATTTTTATATTTTTTGGATTTTATGGGAGTGATGCACGCGCAAAAACCGCGCTAAATTGGATAAAATGCGTTTTAATTTACAATATATCACACCCGTCGTATCAAAAACCGTGTGAAACCGTTTTTGAACAAACTGTAACATCTTATCTCTCCTGCTTGACAAATGTGTCTACATGCTGTAAACTATAATTGTCTACAAGCAATAGACAAGGAGGAGCAAACATGACTGATTACAGACTTGGTGCGGTGGAAGCGCGCTTTGCGGACATCGTATGGGAGAGAGCGCCGATCAGCACGGCGGATCTTGTGAAGATCTGTGCCGAGGAGCTGAACTGGAAGCGCACCACAACGTACACCGTTTTGAAACGGCTCGGCGAAAAAGGGCTGTTCCGGATGGAAAACGGCGTGGTGTCCGTATTGATCGCACGGGACGATTACTACGCGGCACAAACGGAAAAATTTGTAGAGGAAACATTCGACGGTTCCCTGCCCGCGTTTTTAGCGGCATTCACCAAGCGCAAATCCCTGCGGGAGGAAGAGATCGCCGAGATCCGCAAAATGATCGACGACTGCGGAAAGGAGTGAGGGTATGTCTCTGGAATCCGTATTTCTGAAACTGGTCAACATGAGCCTGTCAGCAAGTTTTCTGATTCTTGCCGTCATGCTCGTGCGTCTTATCTTCAAAAAAGCACCGAAATGGATCATCTGCATTCTGTGGGGATGTGTAGCACTTCGTCTGCTGATCCCTTTCTCTATTGAAAGTTCCCTCTCCCTTCTGCCGAGCAGTGAGCCGCTCCCCGAAGAGATCCTCTACACCCCGGAGCCAATGATTGAAAGCGGTATTCCGCCGCTTGACGAACTGATAAATCCGATCCTCTCCGAATCGCTTGCACCCGTACCGGGAGACAGCGCAAATCCGACGCAGATTTGGTCGTTCATCCTCGCCGCGGCATGGGGCATCGGCATGGCGGCTCTTGTCATTTACGCCGCAGTGAGTTATATCATTATCAAGAGGAAAGTGCGCGAATCCGTCCCGCTCAGGGACAACATCCGCCTATGCGATCGGATTCCCTCTCCGTTCATTCTCGGGGTGTTCCGTCCGACGATCTATCTGCCGTCCGAAATGAACGAAGCCGATGCATCTTACGTGATCGCGCACGAAAACGCGCATCTGGCGCGTCGGGATCACCTGTGGAAGCCGCTCGGGTTTGCGCTTTTGATCCTCCACTGGTTCAATCCCCTTGTATGGATCGGGTATATCCTGCTCTGCCGCGATATTGAGATCGCGTGCGATGAAAAAGTGATCGGCAAGATGGAAACGGAGGAGAAAAAAGAGTATTCCGAAGTTCTGCTTGCGTGCAGTGTGCACCGCAGGCTGATCGCCGCGTGTCCTCTCGCGTTCGGTGAGGTGGGCGTGAAAGAAAGGATCAAAAACGTGCTGAATTATAAGAAACCTGCTTTCTGGATTATCGTTCTCGCGCTGATCGTGTGCGTCGTGACGGCGATCTGTTTCCTTACGAATCCGCCGTCCAATGTAGATGAGCGGCTTGCCGTGTTCCTTGACTGTCAGATTGCCGAGCATCACCAAAATGAGCAGACGGGCGACAACTTCTGCGCACTGGATTATCAAGTGCTCGGAAAGCGCACGCGCGGCGATACCGTGACCGTCTATATGTGGGTGCTGTATGAAGAATTCAGTTTTGATCCCATGCTCGACGGTGGGGTGAAGAAGGAATCCGGCGCGCACACGGCGACCGTCATCACGGCGAAAAAAGACGGCGATCACTATACCTTGGTCGAATACTGGACACCGCGGGACGGCTCGTACTACGCTGACGACATCCGCGACAAATTCCCCCTGCGTATGTGGGCGGATGCGATGGATTCGGAGAAGTTCTATAAGATCCAAGCGCCGCTCCTCGCTGAGATGGCGTATGAGCATTATACAGAAAATCCGCCCGTGACGGACAGCGGCGACAGCACGGATATCGCGAACGTCGGCGGTACGGATGTGCCTGCGTCCACAACCAAGAAACGAAAAATGACCATAAATGATGTACTCACCCTATCCGAAAAAGGCGACGATCTGACGTGGGAAGATTTCGCGCCGTTCAAAGGCTCGGATATGTACAATTACAGTATAGACGAAACTTTCTATTTGCGTATAAACGGAAGCTATGCAAACGAAAAGCCAACGGATGTCCTCTTGTGTGCCAAGGTAAATCTGGAGCCGCTGCGCAGTATTGATATTCGCAAGGAAGACGTTGCAGCGTTTGTGGCAGGGATAGAACCGCCCACACAACTGCGGCAAATGACGTTCGACGATGTGATTGCTCTTTCCAAAAAAGGCGATCAGTTGACGGTGCAGGATTTCAAACCGTTCACATGGGAATATACAGGGCTTTGGAATCCGGGGAATGTGGGTTGTTTCCCCATCAGTGACAGTTTCCGTTTGTATATAGGATACACGCCGGATTGCACGCTGACATACGCCTACCTGTATGCCACCCTATATGACCAACGAATCGAAATCCGCACCGGGGATGTTGCCGCATTTATCGATAAGCACACTGCCCCGCCGACGCACGTACATTCGTTCACGGACGGACCGTACTATACAACACATATCGCCCTTGCTGTGACATCGCATGGAAATGTGATTGATCTACCCGCAAAGCACCTGCGGTATCACGAGGTATACCGCGACTGCGCCGCGTGCGGATACACGGAATATCTCGGATGGGTGTACTGCGGAACGGGAAAAGGCTCAAAGTATACAAACTGCACGGGAGGCTGCGCAAATACAAACCTATTTGACCACATAGCAACCAGAGTGGCAACAGAGGAGCAAGAAGCCGAGATCCGTTATTTGATCGATTCTATGGTAGAAGCAGGATTTGAGGATCTGTGGACATGCCTTCATGAGTGTCCGAACATCTATACCCGTCTGCTCGCCTACGACGATTTCACGCTCAGGTATATCTTCAAATGCTTCATTGAAGGCGGGCAGACAGGATTGCGCGGGGATATTCTCTGTGAACTTCTGAAGGCTCTTGATCCCGAGCACGTGCTCGCGCTGGATGCGGACAACGGACAGATGTATTTCTCCGCGTGGGAAAACAGCGTAAAGCGTGTCCGAGATCAGCACGGCGACGCATGGATGGAGGAAAATTATCCGACGGGGGCACTCCTTCTTCGGATGCTGAACATGCAATAAAAAAACGCGCCCTACGGTAACGCCTCAGGAATGGAAAAAGAGATTCTCATGAATCTCCTTTTCTGTGCCGGCATCATCAGGTGCCCTATTCAATGCGTGTCTGCTTTACGGCGGCGGACGGACCGCTTGCGTATTTGAACAGACGCGAATTTGCGGCGAAAACGGAGAATATTCGCTTTCTTTCGCTATTCCCCGCAATACCGTTGAAAATAAAAGAAGCTGTGTCGCCGCTCTGAATGAACGGACGGCACAGCTTTTTTATGCAGATCAGTCTGCCATGGCGGCTCGGAAGCCCCTCAGCGGGACCGCAGTATGAGCTCCATAAAAGCTTTTGCCGCATAGGAAAGCGGCGCATTTTTCAAATATGCACAGCCGATGTTTCTCCCCGGAAGCGGCGGATCGAGAGGTATCTTTCGAATCGTACCGCTTTTTAGTTCTTCGGTGGAAAATTGCTCGACAACACAGGAAACGCCGAGATGAATGGAGGCAAACCGTATCAGCAAATCATGAACTGCCACCTCAATCTGCGGAGATAGTGATACGTCCTTTTCTGAGAAACGATCATCCACAAAACGGCGCGAGGATGAGTTCTTTTCAAGCAGTATAAGCGGCAGCTTCGCGACCTCTTCCCACGAATAGGAGCTCTTTATATCATAATCGGGACCGCAGACAAACACGTCGTTTATTTCAAGGCAGGGTTTGATGATAAGCTCATCATCTTCCAGAGGCATGTTTACAAACGCAAGGTCAGCTTTTCCTTCTTTGACGAGAGACAGCGTACCGGCCGAATAGGAATTTGCCATTTCTATTTTTATATCGGGATAGGAAGTGTGAAACTGTTCAAAATATTGAAGAAGGAAGTGTGTCGTTATCGTATCACCTGCGGCAATTTTCAACTCCCCCGATTCAAGATGACGTAGCTTTTCAAGCTGACTTTCGCCCTGTTCTATTGAATTGATTGCGCTTTCAACCTTCAGATAAAGAAACTTACCCTCGCTTGTGAGCGATATGCCTTTTCTCGTTCTCACAAACAACTGAACCCCAAGGTCTTTTTCAAGCTGCTGAATACACTGAGAAATGGCGGACTGCGATATATACAGGTGCTGTGCGGCGGTGGAAAAGGAATGAAAACGCGCCGTTTCGTAAAAAACACGGTAATAGTCAAGCTTGGTTTTCATATTAGATCCCCTTATAACCGTTGTAAGTATTATTTGCTTTACTTATGATAATATTTGTATTATAATAGTGTTATCAAAATATGTCAATAGACTGCGCAAAAGTTTTTATTATACGGAGGAAATTTTTATGAGCAGAGTATATGGAACGGTATCCATGGGTCTTCGCGCACCGATCATCCGTCAAGGGGATGACCTTGCCAAAATCGTGACGGGCTGTGTCGTTGATGCCATGCATGAGGAAGGACTTGTCCCGAGAGACCGTGACGTGGTCTGCATGACGGAAGCAATTGTTGCCCGTGCACAGGGAAACTATGCAAGTGTGGACAATATTGCCAAAGACGTTCGTAATAAACTCGGCGGAGAAACGGTCGGCGTTATCTTTCCGATTCTCAGCCGCAACCGCTTTGCCATCTGCCTGCGTGGTATTGCCAAGGGCTGCAAAAAGGTGGTTTTGATGCTGAGTTATCCGTCTGATGAGGTCGGCAATCATCTCGTCGATATAGATTTGCTGGATGAGAAAGGCATCAACCCCTATACCGATGTGCTGACAGAAGAGAAGTGGCGTGAGCTTTTCGGTTATGTCAAGCATACCTTCACCGGTGTTGATTACGTAGAATATTATTCCAACCTGATCCGCGAATCCGGTGCGGATGTTGAGGTCATTTTTGCCAATGACTGCCGCGCAATCCTCAATTACACCGGAAACGTTCTCTGCTGTGACGTTCACACCCGTGCACGCACAAAGCGCCTTTTGAAGAAAGCCGGTGCCGAGAGAGTGGTCGGTCTTGACGAGATTCTGACGGAATCTGTAGACGGAAGCGGTTATAATCCCCGCTACGGCTTGCTTGGCTCCAATAAGGCGACCGAAGATACCGTAAAGCTCTTCCCGGGCGAGGAATGTCAGGCTCTGGTTGAGGAGATTCAGAAGCAGCTTCTCGACGTGACCGGCAAGCATATTGAGGTTATGGTGTACGGTGACGGCGCATTCAAGGATCCTGTCGGAAAGATCTGGGAGCTGGCTGACCCTGTTGTATCTCCCGCATACACCCCCGGTCTGGAGGGTACGCCGAATGAGTTGAAGCTGAAGTACCTTGCCGACAATGACTTCTCCGCACTGACCGGAAAAGAGCTGCAGGAAGCGATCAAAGGAAAGATCATGCAGAAGGACGGCTCCTCTCTTGTGGGTAATATGGCTTCCCAGGGCACGACGCCCCGCCGTCTGACTGACCTGATCGGTTCTCTTTGCGACCTAACCTCCGGCTCCGGTGACAAGGGTACTCCGATCGTATATATCCAGGGCTATTTTGACAACTATACGAACGAATAAACTGACAGATACCGTAAATCCGGTGGTTATCCATTCATAAAAATATCGATTGCTCATAAATCCAGCGAAACAGTAAAACGCCACGGCGGAGAAATATCCGTTGTGGCGTTTTGTCAAAAAATCAGCTGTGCCTGTGGCACAAAAGGTGTTTATATGAAAAAACCGTGGAGTTCAGCGGGATTCTCGATTGGACGGGGGAGACTGTGTGTGTGGAGTGAGCATACAATCCTATATATTACAAAGAAAAAAGTGAAAGCAGAAAGGAGCGAACAGCTGTACAATGAATATGAAGAAAGAAAGCGAAAGGTTTGATCGAATGTCAGAATATTATGACAAGTTTCGGCCTGATTATCCTCAGGAAATCATTGATTCTATTGTCAGTCAGGCAAATCTTTCGAAAGGATCACGAATACTTGAGATTGGGGCAGGCAGCGGTAAAGCAACAACTCGGTTTGTTGATTATGATTTCGAAATGCTGTGCCTTGAGCCGGGTACCAATCTTGTGAAAAAAGCAAACGAGCGATTCAAAGGAACGAATATCTTATTCACCAAAGCAAGATTTGAAGAATATGATTTGCCAAACGAATATTTTGACGCAGTTATTTCCGGACAAGCATTTCATTGGATACCGAAACCGTTGGGTTATGAATTATGCCATAAAACATTAAAATCCAATGGGTATTTCATGCCATTCTGGAATATAGAAATGATAGACGAAACACCACTTGATCGGGAGTTGCTTCAACTCTTTGAAAAATATAATGCTTTCACTGCGACAATTAAGCTTCAGGATTATTCAAACCGTGTAAATTCAATAATGGATAGTATAACATCGAGCTCGTATTTCAAAGGCATTGATGTTATTAACGTGAGCCATTATAAAGATTATACGGCCGATGAATATTTTGGGTATATTATGACAGGTAATATATTTGTTCAAAACTCGACAGAATTAAAGCGCGAATGCTATAACAAGCTATGTGAGATTGCCGCAAAATATGGAAATATTAAGAGAGAGTTTATTTGCGAATTGTATATTGCAAGAAAAATATGATAGTGTCATTTGTGGTTTTTCGTGGCGCGTTTTATACTGTATCATCAAAGAAAAGGGCGCTCGAGCAAAACCGCTCCAACGCCGAATGTATTTGGTCAGCATCTATGGTCTTTCGTGTGGTCAAGTTACTCCGCCATCACCTCATTTGGCAGAGCCCACCACAAATCCATCCGAAGGCAATCAAAACCACCGGCTTAACCGGTGGTTTTGATTAATATGGATCTTAAGAATTCAAAATATAAAAATTTTAGTTTGAAAACTCATTTTCTTTTATGTAGTCGATGAAAGCTCTGAGGCTTTTGGATAGCCATTTGTTTTTGTGAAAGATGAGCTGTTTCCAAATTTCAATATTTGTAATCAATCCGAAGGTTGATACACGCTGACGCGTGATGCCATACGCCTGCGGCGATTACATACACCCTGCGGGTGATTCCATGCCAATCCTTCGGATTGGATAGAAAAAAGACCGTTCGAAAACGGTCTTTTTTCTTGGTCTGAGTGACTGGACTTGAACCAGCGGCCTCTACCACCCCAAGGTAGCGCGCTACCAACTGCGCCACACCCAGATTGTCCTTGCGACCCGTATATTATAGCACACAAATCCATTTTCTTGTATATTACAACCTAAATTCTTTCTCACACACCATTGAGAATCTGTACGATTTCAACGGTGTGTGTTTTTCTTTGTATAATTGCTTTCGATTATGAAAAACGAGTTCTGCGTAACAAACTGCGTAGCAAATTTAAGTATATTGCGTAGCAAGGTGAAATATTATTAATACGCTTTAGATATGTTGAATTAATTCAACGAACTTGTATTTATTTCGGGAGATTTGTTGATTTTTGTCGATGATATCCTCTACATTTTCTGGAAACTCAGAAAAATTAAATATAACACGATTTCCAGTCAATCGCATTGAACCCTCGTAATCAAAGAAGTTTGAAAAAGCATTTAAAACTCGAATTATTTCTTTTTCAAAATCAATCCATTTGATATCTTTGGCGACAGAATTACAGAAATACTTAATCCACATATTATCTTTAATACATGATATTAAGTTATCCATTTTTTCATTTTGTAAAGGCGTTGCATCATAGATAATTTTGTGTTTTTGATAGCATTCTTTAATAAACGGATCTCTTTCCTGAAGTTCTTCATTTCCAAAAACCTTGCCAACAGTATTGAACGTTTCATCGTATTTTTCTGATAAAAATCTAATGGTATTCAAAAAATTAATGTATCCGGTTGGAAATTTATGATGTAAATCATGTCCGTTTCCTACAAGAAAAACATTCATTGTTAAAGGGATTTGGCGGAAAGCTTTTCTGCCGTGCTTTCGTGCGCAATTTATGAACAGAATCACAGTATTTGCGCCGATTTGAAAGGATGTCGGGTCGACATCGCAAAGCGAGAGATCGTGCAGCTCATCGATCACCAATGCCCGCATGCTTTCGTCCAGATTCGTTTCAATCCGGTGTGCTTCGGATGCCGTGTTGGTGATGATAAACGCCTTTTTCTCCCCGTCCGTTGCCGCCTGCGCATAGATGAATCCGTCCAAATCGTACACAGGATTTACGTGTCCGCCGAGCTTGTACAGCTCATTAAACGCCTTATACGCATGGAAAAGCGGGAGCAGCCTGAACGGCGCCTGATTGAAAAATCCGCTGTATCCGCTGTTTGCCAGCCGCCCGTCGTAGATACAGAGAATCTCGGGAGATAGATCCTGCATACGGCACATGGTCACCATCGCTCTGGCGGCAGCGGTTGGCGTGCCGCGCGTTTTCGACATTGGCTTCACCGTCCACTCGTTCAGGTGATTTTCCGCGTTTTTATAGCCGTGCTCCGCGAGAAGCTTATCGATAAGTTTCGTACAGTCGGCAATCCGTTCGGTATCCAGCCCGTAGGCGTGCCATGTGAAGAAATCCAGCGGAGTGCCGTGCGCCTCTATGTAGTCAAAGAAGTTATTCGCAAAATTCAGCATATGCTGACCGCGCTCGTTCATATATACATCCGATTCGTACTGCGGTACGTTAAGACCGTATTTCTCCGGATCGTTCAGGGCATAGCCGCCGCCGCTGCTTCCTCACGGATCCGCCGACCGATGTGAACGAACGGCTTGCCGTATTTCTCGACTGTCAGATTGCCGAGCATCACCAAAGCGAGCAGACAGGCGACAACTTCTGCGCGCTGGATTATCAGGTACTCGGGAAGCGCACGCGCGGCGATACCGTGACCGTCTATATGTGGGTACTGTATGAGGAATTCAGTTTTGATCCCGCGCTTGACGGCGGGGTGAAGAAGGAATCGGGCGCGCACACGGCAACCGTCATCACGGCGAAAAAGGATCGCGATCACTACACGCTGATCGAATATTGGATGCCGCGGGACGGCTCGTATTACGCGGACGATATTCGCGAGAAGTTTCCTCTGCGCATGTGGGCAAACGCAATGGATTCGGAGAAATTCTATAAGATACAAGCTCCCCTCCTTGCCGAGATGGCGTATGAATACTATAAAGAGAATCCGCCCGTAACGGACAGCGGTGACAGCACGGATATCGCGGACGTTGAAGGTGAGGATGAACCTGCTTCCACAGTGACGAAACGGAAAATGACCATAGAGGACGTGCTCACCCTGTCCGAAAAAGGAGATGCTCTGACGTGGGAGGATTTCGCTCCGTTTACATGGGAATATACAGGGCTTTGGAATCCGGGGAATGTGAATTGTTTCCCTATCAGTGACAGTTTCCGTCTGTATATCGGATACTCGCCGGAGCACACGCTGACATACGCCTATCTGTATACCACCCTGTATGACCAACGAATCGAAATCCGCACCGGGGATGTTGCCGCATTTATTGATGAGCACACTGCCCCGCCTGCGCACGTGCATTCGTTCACGGACGGACCGTATTATACAACGCATATTGCGGTAGCAACGGAATCGTATGGAACTGTGATTGATCCACCCGCAAAGCACCTGCGTTATCACGAAGTATACCGCGACTGCACCGACTGCGGATACACGGAATATCTCGGATGGGTGTACTGCGGAACGGGAAAAGGAAGCAGTGATAAAAACTGCACGGGAGGCTGCGCAAATACAACCCGATTTGACCACATCGCAACCCGATTGGCGACAGAGGAGCAAGAATCCGAAATCCGGCATCTGATCAATGACATGGCAGAAGCAGGATTTGAGGATCTGTGGACATGCCTTCATGAGTGTCCGAATATCTACACACGTCTGCTCGCCTACGACGATTTCACGCTTCGGTATGTGCTGAAATGCTTCATTGCAGGCGGGCAAACAGGACTGCGCGGAGAGATTCTCGCACAGCTTCTGTGTGATCTCGCACCCAAGCATGTGCTCGCGTTGGATGCTGACAACGGACAGATGTATTTTTCCGCGTGGAAAAACAGCGCAAAGCGCATTCGTGAGCGGCACGGTGACGCATGGATGGAGGAAAATCACCCCGCAGGTGCGCTTCTTCTGCGGATGCTCAACATGCGGTAACAGTAAAACCCGACGGAAAAATCCGTCTGGTTTTCAATTGCAAAATTACGCAAACCGCACGACCTTCGCGGCGCTCTCCATATCCAGATACAGAAGAAGATCCGGATGCGTTTTCAGAAGCGTGGCGGGGATGAGGTTTGTGACCTCGCCTGTCATAAGCGTTTTCTCGATCGCGTTTGCCTTGACCGCATACGGTACGCAGGATACGATGCGCTCGCACTGCATGATCTGATATGCTGTCATCGATACCGCCTGCTTCGGCACGTCGTCGATCGTTTCAAACCAGCCCTCGCCCATCTGCTGCTTTTTGCAGTCGTCATCGAGATTGACGATGATGTAGGCTTCCTTCGTGTCGAAATCCGCCGGCGGATCGTTGAACGCGATGTGCCCGTTCTCCCCGATGCCGATCAGTCCGATGTCAATCGGTGCGCGGCGCAGTTCCTTCGTGAGCGCGGCGATGCCCTCTGCCGTTCCGTCCACAAAATGAACGGCTTTCAGAGGCGCGACCTTGTTCACAAAACGCTCGGTGAGATATTTGCGGAAGCTGGCGGGATGCGTTTCGGGAAGATTTACGTATTCGTCAAGGTGGAACATCTCCACACGGCTCCAATCGATGCCGCTCTCCGCACACAGCGCCTCGATCGTATCAAACTGGGATGCACCGGTGGAGAGCACGATGCGTGCACTGCCCTTTTCCGCGATCACCTGACGGAGAATTTCCGCTACGTGCTTTGCGGCGCTTTTACCAAGCTCGTATCTGTCTTTTGCAATTCTGATTTCCATTTTTTCTGTCCTTTCTTATTTATCTTATTGTAGTTCTTTTCCTTCAATGAGTACTTTTTGAATCATGATGTCCCCGTCAAACAGGACGATGTCGGCATAGTATCCGACCTTCAATTCTCCCCGTTCAGGGAGATGCATGACACGCGCGGGTGTCGCGCACATCATTTTAATGCATTTGATAAGTGACACATCAGCCTGCTTGTGCATGACGCGCACAAGTCGGTCAGCGGTGGCAACACTGCCTGCAAACGCTGTCATATCGGGGAGATAGGCGATACCGTTTTTGGAGATGCACTCGACTGCGTCATCCTTCGGACCGAGGACGAACGTACCCTCTCCCATACCTGCGCCGCGCATTGAATCGGTCACGAGACAGATTCTGTCCGCACCCTTGATTTTATAAATCAACTTTAAGAGCTCAGGCGGGAGGTGGATTCCGTCCGCGATGATCTCGACATCGACCGAATCCTCCAGAAAGGATGTCTCTACTGCGCCGAGATGCCGCATAAGATCGCGGCGGACGACGGTGTTCATGCCGGAGTACAGATGTGTCGCAAGACGGCAGCCCTTGTCGATCAGCGGCTTCAGCTCGCCGTAAACCGCATCCGTGTGCCCGAACGCGGCGACCACGCCGTTTTCGGTGAGATATTCGCAAAGCTGCTCCGCTCCGGGAAGCTCCGGCGCAAAGCTTATGCGGCGGACTGTTCCTTCACCGAGACGGATCCATTTTTCATATTCCGCCGGATCCGGCGTTTTCAGACACGTTGGATTCTGCGCACCGCGCATCACATCGGAGAAGTACGGTCCCTCCAGGTGCGATCCCGCGATATGAGGCTTACCGGGCGCATTTTGCGCCATCGCAGTCTTTACGTTTTCAATGAATGCTTCGATCGCTTCGGCGGAGGTGGAAGTACAGCTTGGATACATGCTTGTCGTGCCGTGCCGGGCGTGCTCATGGGCGGCTCTGAGAATATCCTCAGCCGTTCCGTCCGCAACGTCAAATCCGCCGGCACCGTGGGTGTGAAT
The DNA here is from genome assembly GCA_017466375.1 of Clostridia bacterium. Classification (GTDB taxonomy): domain Bacteria; phylum Bacillota; class Clostridia; order Oscillospirales; family CAG-272; genus SIG701. Next base: position 54,494 of record JAFTUH010000044.1, read on the forward strand.
GTCGATAAAACCGGGCGAGACGTACAGTCCGTTTGCATCGATTACCGTATCAGCTGGGAGATTCGCCTCGGTGATTGCGCAAATACGATTTCCGTCTATGTAGAGGTTTTTGCCACTTTCCAGCGTATCCGTAATCAGAATACCGTTTGTGATTTTCGTAATCATCGTAAGCCGTCCGTACCGTCAAAGAATTCCGCGAGAGATACGCGCCGGTTTTCCTTCATGGACAGGTTGGCGGCGATACCGATGCCGATCGACATAAGTCCGTCGCGGAGACTTGCACCCTGCATAAGCTCCGGCTCACGGATTTTTCCGCGGAAAAGGTAGTCTCTCAGAAGCGTGTCAGAGCCGCCGTGGTTTGCGGCATCGACCTTCGGCTGTGCGATGCGGATGACCTCGCCCTCGCGGTTGTAAACCACGATTTTTTCCTTCGCGTCCTCCGCATATCCGGGCAGCTCGGTGGAGAGCTTTTCAATCTCCATCCGCCCTTTCGTACCGTTTAAGATCAGATGGAATCCTTCATACGGAGAATGTGCCGTCAGAGAATAACTCATGACCGCGCCGCCGCTGTAGGAGACGTTGACGGACACGCTGTCCTCGATGTCAATCTCATCCGCGAAAACACAGCGGTCGCGGTAGTATCCGTCTGCGTCCTCGCAGTCGAGATAGAGGGATTTGTTCACGCCCTGCGTGATGTCGAAATAGAATTCGCAATCCGCTTTGTACGGGCAGGTGAGACAGCGCTCACTGCGTTTTTCACGGGTGGGACCGTAGAAGCGGCGTGTGCCGAATGCGTTGACTGCGACGGGATCGTCCTCAAGAAGCCAGTTGACAAAATCGAAATGGTGGGTTGATTTGTGGATGAGCAGCGAGCCGGAATTCTTTCTCTCGCGGTGCCAGCGGCGGAAATAATCCGCGCCGTGACGGGTGTTTAAAAGCCACTCGAAATGCACGCTCAGAACGTCTCCGATAATTCCCTGACGCAGATACTGCTTCACACGCTTGGCGAAAGGCGAGAAGCGCAGATTGAACGTCACCGTAAGATTTTTGCCCGTGCGCTCTTTTGCTTCGATGATCGTCGCCGCCTTCTGCGCATCGGTCGTCACCGGCTTTTCGGAAATTACGTCACAGCCGAGCTCCATCGCGCGGATGATGTACGCATCGTGCGTGCAGTCGGGAGAGGTAACGATCACGGTATCCGGCTTCGTTTCGCGGATCATGGTTTCAAAATCGTCGAACACAGGAATCCCCGCATCGAGAAGCGAGGGAACCCGTTCGGCACGCTTTCGGTTGGTGTCAAACACACCGACGAGCGCGGCACAGTCGCCGTAATTCTCCACGATCGGCTTTGCATATGAGCCGTAGCCGCGGCTGCCGCATCCGACCAGTACGTATTTTTTCATAGAATCTACCTCCATTCTATATTGACAAAACCATTGTATCATGGTATGATTGAATCAGTCAATGGACAATTCTGCGAAAATCAGGACAAAACTGAAATGTCAATCGTACATTCCACCCACGCAAGCAAAGGGGGAACAGACAACGATAGGACAAAATTTCATTTCAACAGGAGAAAACTGCACGGAGGAGCTATGGCAGAATCGATATTTACACTGAGCGAGCTGAGCGTACGGCCGGCAAAGCTGGCACTTCATGTTCCGCCGGAGGTATGGAAGGGAGACCGCCTCGGCCATATCGGCGTGAATGACACGTTCTTTTTTGTAGTAACCGGAGAGTGTTTTTTAAGTATTGACGGACAAAGCCGCGTTGTGCGCACGGGGCAGCTGGCTTTTTTGCCGAAAGGCAAACGCCGCGCATATACGCGTGTGTCCGAAACCTTTGCAATGTATGAGATCGGATTCAGCGCTGAGGTAAACGGAAACGATCTCATGGAAGCACTCGGACTGTGCGAAGGAGAATTTGTCACAGATGTTGCCGATATTGAACGGATGAAGGGATATTTTGAAAGCTCCAGCCGGGTAGAGATGCAGAAAAATCCGCTGTACGATATCATTTTTTGCGCGAACATTATGAATATTATAAAGGAATATGCGATAAAAAGGCTGGCACGTACGCCGACGGAGGACGATCGGCTGCAAACGGTTCTTTCGTATATGCGCGAAAATCTCTCACGCCCGATCTCAAACGAGGAGCTTGCCGCCGCAGTCTTTATGCAGACGACGTACTTTATCAGGCGTTTCAAAAACGCATACGGTCTGCCGCCGCAAAGTTATCTGACGCAGATGCGTATGAATCGCGCCATGGAGCTTCTTGCCTCCACTTCCCTGTCAATCGACAGTGTGGCAAAAGCGGTTGGAATGGCGGATGTCTCCTACTTTGCAAGAGTATTCAAAAAGCACAGCGGTGTGACGCCGAGCGCATACCGATCCGCTTTCAGCAGGTGAGGCGGAACATATGCGGATGATGCGCGAATAATGCGTTTTCTTCAAACATATACTGTCTTCAGTATATGCTTGAGGTGCACGTATGAAAAGATCAATCGGACTATGGCAGCTTTTTGGCTTTGCAGTGACGTCCCTTAGCGGAACACTTCTGCATTTTCTGTATGACTGGACCGGAGAATCGGTACCCGCCGCGCCGTTCTCCGGGGTGAACGAATCCACATGGGAGCACATGAAGCTCCTGTTTTGGCCGATGCTTCTCTTTGCCGTTGTACAACGTTTTTTCTTTCGGGATACGGTATCCTTTTGGTGCATAAAATTGCGCGGAATCCTTCTCGGCCTTTTGCTGATTCCCGTGCTGTTTTATACCTACAACGGTGCCGTAGGCCGCTCACCGGATTGGCTGAATATTGCCATCTTTTTCGTTGCGGCGGCCGTTTCCTATATTTATGAGACAAGACTGTTTGCGCAAGAGAGTGTGCGGTGCCGATTTCCGAAATTTGCGTTTGCGGTGCTTTTGCTGATCGCCGTTTTGTTTATTGTATTCACCTTCGCCGCACCGAAGATCGGACTCTTTCAGGATCCTCTGACGGGAAAGTACGGAATCTAAGCCGTTTGCCAATGTCCGTCGCGGAAAACAGAAAGCCCGAACAGCATACATAGCTGTTCGGGCTTTTCGATTCACCGTTATTCAGAGGCTGCCTGTTCCTTTTTCTGTGCGTGACGGTAGAGAAAATGCGCTGCTGCTACCGCACAGACACCGCCGACCAGTTTGCCGACGATCATACCGTCCAGAAACGTGTTGTCAAACGCCATGGTAAACGCCAAATGATCACCGAATACGAAAGACGCGGATACGGCAAACGCCATATTCATCATGATTCCCTTGGAATCCATTTTCTCAATCATAGCAAACATGGGGATGCTGTTGGACAGTGAAGAGATCAAGCCCAATATGGACGTATCGTTTATTTTGAGAAGTCCGCCGAGCGCCGACAGCGGCTTTTTCAGAACCTTGGATACAACCGCAATAAACGGGAATACACCTGCAAGCGTAACTGCGATTCCCCATACCGATTCAAATGCCGTTCCGATAGAGTCCATGTGGGGGATCAGCTTGATACCGGTAAAATAATCGAAAACACCTGCCGCCAAACCGATGGTAACCACGATCATTACGAGATTGCCAAAGACGGAAAAGATTTTCCGGCTGAGATCGGCATTCAGAACAAGTCCCAGACACACGATACCCGAGATAAGAATGAGGGGAAACACATTCCAAAGAAGAAGCAGGGGCGGACATCCCTCAACAAGACCGCCTGCAATACATCCGATCGGCATAGTGACAATTCCGCAAAGGATACCGCTTAAAATATCCTTGTGATACTTTTTATCGGCAGTCCGAAGCGGTACCGGAATCGTAAAGCAGACAGTAACACCCAGCATGGAAGCAACGATAAGTCCGTTAAAGCCGCCCCATACCGTATCGGGGGACAGCTCTTTTGCGAGAGGCACACCGCCCATATCGTTTGCTAAAAACCCTGCCACGAAGGATGGATCAAGGTGAAGCAGATTGGAGAGCGGTCCGAACACGGGAATAAGGATCGCCGAAAGCGTAGGTGCCAGCACAATCATACCGATCATCGCCATGGCAAGAGAACCGGCGGAAAGAATACCTTTCTCAAATTCCTCACCGATTTTGAAATGATTTCCCGTAATGCGGTCAAGCGCACCGAGTATGGCAAAAGCGGCAAGCACAATTTGTAAAACGTTCATTGTAAATCCGCTCTATGAATGCGCACTTTTTCGTTATCATTATAGCATCAGCAGTCAAAACTGTCAATAAATTCCTGCTTTTTGTCAAATCACTTCGCAAAAACAGCGCCCCGGCTGCCGGATTTTAAATATTTACAAAACACGAGTGGGACCGTTTTTGTCCGTTTTTCTCTCAAAGCAACAGAACCAACAAGCAAGGCTTTATCTCTTCTAACGCTGTAATTATAGTATAAGGAAACGCCGTTTTAGCGTCAATGCTCGAAACTGACGTGATTCTCAAAAACGCGTCCGTTTGGGATAGTAGCGGATTTATGCAGCCCTTGGCACGAGAGGTTGACTATTTTACGAAAAGGTAGTATACTGAAGATGCCGTCAAGCTCGGCGTTGCTATGGCAGGCGGTACGCCCATTGTGTTTCCCGCGATTGTCGTTTGCGATGGTATCGCTATGGGACACACGGGTATGAAATATTCCCTCGTCACCCGTGATCTGATTGCTGATTCCACCGAGGCAATGGCTCTCGCCCATGGCTTTGACGGACTTGTAATGGTGCTGAACTGCGATAAAAATGTTCCCGGACTTTTGATGGCGGCGGCAAGAGTCAATATTCCTACCGTATTTGTCAGCGGCGGTCCGATGCTCGCAGGACGCGTTGACCGTGGATATGGCGCTTGGTTGTTCTACCAACAGTATGCTCCATCTTCCCGCTATCGCCCACGAATGCGGTGTGGAACTAAATCTGGACATTGCCAACGAAATAAGTGCAAAAACTCCCAACCTCTGTCATCTTGCTCCCGCAGGTCGTACCTATATTTGTAATATGAAAACGATAACTGAAGTTGTAGCAGCCCTCATTTGGCGGGGTGATAAATTCATGATCTGCCAACGCCCGGCGCACAAGGCACGAGGTCTTCTGTGGGAGTTTGTTGGCGGTAAGGTAGAGCATGGAGAAACAAAAGAACAAGCGCTCATTCGTGAGTGCCAAGAAGAATTGGCAGTGACGCTGTCCGTTGGCGATGTATTTATGGATGTCGTACACGAATATCCCGATCTGACGGTGCATCTGACGCTGTTCAACGCCACCATTGCCGCGGGCGAACCGCAGAAGCTGGAGCATAACGATATTCGGTGGATCACGCCGAGCGAGATTTCAAACTATGACTTCTGCCCTGCGGATGAAGAAATACTTGCAAAGATTTGCGAGGTATATAAATGAAAAATTACGAAACCGAAGTTTGCTCTCGTTGGGGCAACACAGACGCCTACCGCGAGCACGAGCAGAAAACAAAGAACTACACCAATGAAAAATGGACAGTGGCAAACGATGGCTTGATGGCGATCTTTGCTGAGTTCGCCGCATGTAAGGATAGTGGCGCGAGAGCAGATTCTAACGAGGCACAGGCGCTTGTCGCCAAGCTTCAAGCGCACATCACCGAGAACTACTACACCTGCACTGACGAGATCCTTGCAGGTCTGGGCAAGATGTACGCAGCCGACGAGCGATTCAAGAAGAACATCGACAAGTACGGCGAAGGAACAGCGGAATTTGCGGCAGAAGGGATAAGGATATATGTTGAAAATAAATAAACGGTTTTTGATTGCTCTTCTAACGTTCACATTGCCGTTTGGTTGCGTTGGATGCTCGGATGGTGGTTCTGCGACCTATGAACAGATCAGCGGAGCGGAAGCCAAGGCTTTGATGGATAGCGAGAGCGGATATATCATCCTTGACGCAAGAGAACAGGATGAATACGACGAGGGGCACATCCCCGAAGCAATTCTCATTCCTTATGGTGAAATTGCCGACCGCGCTGAAAAGGAGCTTCCCGACAAGGATCAGTTGATTCTCGTCTATTGCCGAAGCGGCAGAAGAAGCAAAATCGCAGCCGAGGAGCTTGTCAAGCTCGGATATACCAACGTCAAGGAGTTCGGCGGCATCATCGATTGGAAATATGAGATCGTAAAATAAAAAGGTTAATCGACCTTTGACGGCAACCGATTTATGAAAAAACACATCGCAAACATCATCACGGGCTCGCGCATTGTATTCAGTTTGTCGCTCTTGTTCAAACCACTGTCATCGGCATGGTTTTACGTGCTCTATCTGCTTTGCGGACTCAGTGATATGATAGACGGCACTGTGGCAAGAAGGACAAGCAGCGCAAGTGAATTCGGAGCAAGACTTGATACGGTTTCGGATTTCGTATTTATGACCGTGGCTTTGATCAAATTCCTGCCGCATCTTCATATCCCCGTGTGGCTATGGATATGGATCGGTATTATCGCCATGATCAAGCTTGGAAACGTGGTTTGGGGATTCGTTCGCACGAAAAAACTCATATCCCATCATACCGTTCTGAATAAGATAACGGGACTGTTGCTGTTCCTTCTGCCTGTGACGATAAGCTTTGTTGACTTGACCTACACCTTACCCATCGTATGCACCATTGCAACGGTCGCGGCGATTCATGAGGTATATGATACATATTCGGAGAAAAAATATGATACTTGAAACAGACCGCTTGATCCTCCGTCCGTTCACTGAGAACGATGCGGCGGACGCATTTGAATATTTACACGAGCCGATGGTACATTGCTTCGCTTGCATGAAAACCGAAACAATAGAAGATGTAAGAAAGGCTGTGCTTGACAGAGCCAAGGACGGCGAGTTTTACTTTGCCATCACGCTCAAGGAAAACGGCAAGGTCATCGGCGAGATCGATGCCATGCCTGAAGCGACTGCTCCCGACGAAGAAAATGCCGCAAGGGATACCTTCAGCCCTTGTTGGATGCTGAATCCCGAATACCATGGCAAGGGCTATGCCTACGAGGCGGCTCACGCCTTCTTCGATTATCTCTTTGGCGAGAAGGGCGCACGTCGCATTTACGCCTATACCGAGGACTACAACATAGCAAGTCAGAAGCTCTGCGAAAAGCTCGGTATGCGCCGCGAGGGGCTGTTTGTGGAGTTCGTGAGCTTTGTGAAGGACGAGAACGGCAATCCCATATATGAGAATACGTATCAGTATGCGATATTGAAAAAGGAATGGGAACAGAACGGCAAATAAGAATTTGACGAGGTGACTATGAATATTACTCCTACCGAAAACGAAATCAAATATATACGAGAAGAGCTCAATCAATTCAATAATGAGAGAGTCGGCGAGGATGGTCATACACCTCTAAACATCGTGGAATATGACACCAACGGCAATATTATTGGTGGTATTCTCGGTGGCACTTATTGGGGGTGGATGTATGTAGATATTCTTTGGGTACACGAAAACCACCGCTATAAAGGCATTGGATCAAAGCTCTTGCGTGAAGCTGAAAAAGAAGCTGTTCGCAGAGGTTGCCATCACGTTCATCTTGATACAATGAGTTGGCAAGCTCCCGAATTTTATCAAAAGCACGGGTATGAAGTGATTGGCATTCTTCCCGATATTCCGAATGGCAATCAAAAATATCTGCTTATGAAAGCATTAAGATAAACAATCAAATTCCAATTTGTAGGTGTAATACGGTTAAAGAACTAATGCACGACCCTATCTTCCTTGCAGGGAAGTCGGAGGTCGCAACAAAAGAAGATTTGCAGGTTGCACAGGACTTGCTGGATACGCTGATGGCGCACAGAGAAAGCTGTGTAGGTATGGCAGCGAATATGATTGGTGTGCGCAAGCGCATTATCGCTTTTCTTGACGAGAGCGGACGAGCTCCTACGTACACGGTTATGCTCAATCCCGAGATCACCAAGAAGGATGGTGCATACGATACCGAGGAAGGATGTCTGTCGCTTCTCGGCGGACCACGTAAGTGTAAGCGATATAAGACAATCAAGGTGCAGTATCAGACCTTGGAAATGCAGACCCGCACGAAAAACTTCACCGGTTGGACGGCTCAGATCATTCAGCATGAGGTGGATCATTGTAATGGGATATTAATTTAAACCGACCACGAAGGTTGAAATATGATGGAGGTAAAATTTATGACAATTGTTGAAAGAAGAAAAAATAATATTGAGATTTTCAAAAATACGATGGAGCTGTGCCATACTCATCCGAAATTACGCGGAGGCATAAAAAACTCCATAGAAGAACAGGTTGTTCTTGATGAGAAAGCACCGTATTGGTTTGATGAGAAATTGTTGGTATCCTATGAAGAGAAGGCAAAAATAGTTGTCAGTGAGAAACGTTCATTTGAAGCGGCACGTGAGTATGCTCGAGTTGGTAAGAAAGTCTGTGTTCTCAATTTTGCGGATTGGACAACACCTGGAGGTTGGGTACTTAAAGGAGCATCGGCGCAGGAAGAGAGCCTTTGCCGTTGTTCTACTTTGTATCCTTGTATTAGCGATCCAAATGTTGAGAATTTCTATGCAAGTCACAAGGCAGAAAAAAAGAAGAATCCTATGCACATACTTCATAACGATGATTTGATTTATACGCCAAATGTGACGGTATTTAAATCGGACACGGACATGCCCGAAATTCTTCCAGAGGAAGAGTGGTACCAAGTAGATGTTATTAGTTGTGCAGCCCCACGCCTTCGGTTACGCTCTGCTGACCAGAAAAAACTGGGATTAACTAGTGATGTTCTTGAGATTGAAGAAGAAGAACTTCGTAGAATATTAGATTCTCGTATTCGCAGGATAATTGAATCCGCTCGATATTGCTCTGGCGGTAGCATTGAAGTACTGATCCTCGGTGGCTTTGGGTGTGGAGCATTTCGAAATCCCCCAGAGTTTGTTGCGCAAACCTTTAATAAGGTCATAAATGATTTTATTTATGACTTCGAGATAATTGAGTTCCCTATATTTCATAAAAACAAAGAAGTTGCCAACTACGAAGCTTTTTGCAAATATATTACTTCCGAACAGTGACACGAAGGCAAAAAGAAAACCACACAGCTAATATAAATGATGCTGTGTGGTTTTCTGTATCATTTCTCGGTATTGGGCAGGATTATATATGTATCAACCCCTGGAACGATAGCATAACCGCCACAGGTTCCGTGTATTTGACCGGCATCGTCGATGTGAGTAACTCCACCCTCTCGAGCAGTGTATTGAGGTTCGCCTTCTATCGTGAGAAAGGACCTCGATAGCGATCCGCGCACCAAGCCGAAAGGCATAGACGAAAATCTCCCTCTCATTGATGTCGGTTAGCTCATTATAGCAGTCGTCGAACTTTTCGAGAATCTCCTTTTGCTTGTCCGTCAGCTCCTTCAAAAGCGTATCGTGATGATCTGCTACGTAGCCCATCAGCTCCTTCGTTTCTTTGTCCGCGCTCCTACAAACCGTGTTCGGGCATACGTTGCCGTAGAATAGTTCTTCAAGTATTGATCTCATAATTATCCTCCTGGGTGGTGATTAGGATAATTATATCGTATGTACACACGTTCGTGAATGGGGTGGAGGGATTGTTTGCGGAAAGGTTGCGATTAATCGAATTTTGTGGTATAATGGTAGTAATAGATAAATCTTGTACCTTAGAAAAAACTACTACTCGGTGTATAGGAATGCTGTATAAGATAAGGAGAAATAAAAAATGTTGGAGCTGAATAATTCTATCTTTTACAAAGTTAAATTTGATATTACGGCTAACCAGAACGAGGTGGATTTGATATGGAAAGTGATTTATCACATTAAGTCTTGGCTGACTCGAAAGTGGAACAAGGGGAAAACAATTCTTACAACTCAAAACGCAACTTGGAGTTATTTGAAAAGAGGAGGAACTATTAGTTCTACAGACAAGAAAAGCGTTTACATTGAGTCGGAAGCCTTCGAAGAATCGGAAAATATGCAATATTGGGCGTGTCGTATTTTTGAGAGAAAGGCACCGAGAACTGATTTTGCACCTCGGGAATGGATTACCGAAATTGGTGTTAAGCCTGTGTCGAAAGGAAAAATTGAGTTTTCCTGCGTAATTTCTTATATTGACAGACCAGGCTTTATTGGAAAATGCGAGGATGAGCCATATCCAAATGTTCCCAATTTGATAAAAAACCTTCTTCAAGATAAAGGTTGTGTATGTGAAATTGGGTGTGATCTCATTACAACAGAACCACAGGCTTTAAAAGCAGGAGAATGGATTGGTTTTTGGGAACGCGTGACAAAGATAGACAGACAAATTCCATATATTTTCATAGCAACCAAAAGCAGTGTGGATGAGGAAAATTACAAATACCCTGTCGATCCTAAACAACTGGCTATTGCGGCCGGGGGTAATGCTAGAGTTTTTTACGCGGAAGACCAGGGAGTAATGGACGAGATGGATTATTTTTGTCCCAATGAATATAAATGCTATAACGGCTCAATAAGAATTTATTTTCCCAAAATTGACACAACAGATCCACTGGATATCTATAGACATAGATATTTAACTTCAAACACAATTCTTCAACTTGGCCAAGAAGAAATTGTTCAAATGATTCGCCGTGCGCTAGCACAAGACATTCATTTTTATGAAACCTTTTTTAGACTCAAAGATTGTCGGGCAAAGCAAGAGAATTTTCAACGCCAACTTCGTTTGGAAGCGTTGAAAACAAAGCATCAAGAAGAAACCTTGAGAATTTCGCAGCAAAAGGATCAAGAAGCCCAAGATTGGTGTAACATGGCCTTGTTGGAAGAAGAAAAAAGGCTACACGTGGAAGATGATTTAGAGCAAATAAAGGCAGAATTGCAAGCCCTTAAGGAAGAAAAATTCATTTTAAATGCAAAAATCGACACCTATAGAGGGTTGGCTGAAAAAAATGCCTCATTGGAGCGTGCATGCAATAATCGCCTAAACACCAAAACATACCCATCTTCTCCTATGGATGTTATCAATTACTTTGATGCTTCTTTTGCGGATTGTATTGCTTTTTCTGAGGATGTATATAAAAGTCTTAAGAATTGTACTATTTCCCTTGCCGATTTGTGGAGCGCTCTCTATTGTTTGGCTACAACTATGCGCGAGTTGTATCTGTCTGCCGGAGGGGATATTTACAAAGAGTTTACAAAAAGGACAGGCATTGATGTTGGGCGTGGTGAAGGTGCTAATACCCATCAAAACAAAAAAATGATGGACCAGTATTCAACTGAATATCATGGTTATCAAATTGATATAGAGCCCCATATTAAATTCTCTCGGAATCATCAACGAATTCATTTTGGTTTTTGTCAAGAAGATCAAAAAGTTATTGTAGGATGGTGTGGAGAACATAAGGATAACGCCACCACTCATAAGGTGAAATAAGTGTGAAAATGAAACCTGAAATTGAAGAGAAGATTTCAAATAACAACAAAAAAATTTCTGATTTGCTTCGAGAAAATGAAAAACTTTTGCGACAAGAAGGATATAATCCCCCCGCCCATAATTTTGTTTTACCGCCGGAAAAACGCATTTCCTTTCCCTCTGGTTATATTCGAACCGTGGCTCAATTTAATGAGAAATACCACTTGAGAGAAATTTTCCCTCGCCGCTATTCAAGGCACAATGTTACATACGCGCTAGAAGTATCGGATTTGATTAATTTCGTATTTAATCGCATACACATATGGGGGCCTGTTGAAACAGTTTTTTATAAATTGGCAATAGTTAATCTAGTCTCTATTATAGAAGCTATTGTCTTAGAAGCGGCAAACAATATTTGTCCATATGCCAAAACATGCAAAAAAACAAAATCATGTTTAAAGCATTTTAACAAAGATGAGAGATCAAATGCAAGATTAGCCTTGAAAAAACTCGTTCTACTTAATGTGTTGGATTTTAATCAAGAAAAACTCTCACGTGTTCAAGAAATTATTGATTTACGAAATCGCATCCATATTCGTCTTGCGCCGGGGAATGAACTACTGCTGGATAATTTCACTCGCCAATTTTGTAATGAAGTGATCATGTTTTTACAAGACATAGACGAGCAAATATATTCTAAAGGCACTTCATTATACGGATGTTCATAACACTTTGGTTGCTTTGTGTTCTTTTACCATTATTCCCCCGAAAACAAGGGTGTTACACAATTTTGCGTAGCAAATTGCGTAACACATCTCTCAAAAACTGCGTAACAAACAAAAAATAAAGCCTTGAAAACTCAACGTTTTCAAGGCTTTATTTGGTCTGAGTGACTGGACTTGAACCAGCGGCCTCTACCACCCCAAGGTAGCGCGCTACCAACTGCGCCACACCCAGATTGTCCTTGCGACCCGTATATTATAACACACAAAATCCCCTTCGTCAAGAGGATTTTCATTTTTCATGCAAAAAATGTTTTTTATCGCGTACATACTTTTCTTCAGAGACGGACATACTGTTTTTTGAAGCCGATCCGGTTTCGCAAATCTGATATATCGGAGAGTATGAATCATGGAAAACAAATCTGCCAACTACTGTATCGCCTGCACCGTTACTTCCTGCCAGAATCACGTAAAGACCTCCAACTACTGCGCGCTGGATAAGATCCAGGTCGGCACGCACGAGAGCAATCCGAGCATGTGCCAGTGCGTAGACTGCGAATCCTTCGTTGCCGAGAAAAAGGATACCGCCAAGGCTTAACGAGCCAAAGCAAAAAACCGGGAAGCGTACCGCTTTCCGGTTTTTATATAGATCATTTTTCCTCCCAATGCGGGAAGAGGGACAAAAAGCGGATATTCTCCTGTTTTGCGGAAAACTCGCGGTCGTTCAGATACGCAAGCGGACCGCTGGGAACGGTAAAGCGAACACGGCAGGAATACAGCGCCTGATGCTGCCAGCCGAGATCGCGGTCGCGGCGGTTGACGCCGTACTTCCCCTCCCCAAGCAGCGGATGTCCGACAGATGCCATATGCGCACGAATCTGGTGGGTACGTCCTGTAAACAGGCGCACCTCAAGAAGCGACAGATCGTGCTCCGCATTGACAGCGAGGACGCGGTATCCCGTGCGAATCTCCTTGGAGCCGCGCGTCGGATGCGTCGTGACCGTCACCGTTTTCGTCTTCGTGTTCTTGAAAAGATAGCCGTCGAGGATCTCTTCCCTTTTCGGCATCCTGCCGTGCACGGCGCAGAAATACGTTTTGTGTACGTTTCCCTCTCGGATCTGCTCATTCATCTCGCGAAGTGCCTCCGCAGTCTTCGCCGCAATCACAATACCGCCCGTATTGCGATCGATACGGTTGCAGAGCGCCGGGGCGAAAGAATGCTCCTTTTGGGGATCGTACTCCCCTTTCTGGTACAGATATGCGAGAATATGAAAAATCAGAGTTTCGCGCTGAGCGATTTCCTTTGAGCCCGCCTCATCTGTATCCCCCGCGTGGGCAAGGACGCCGGCACGCTTATCGCAGAGAAGAATATTCTCATCCTCGTAAATGATGTCAAGTTTCACACGCACGCGGGCAAATTCGTTCTCCGCGGTATTCTCTTCAAAAAACTCCTCGGGAATGTACATCGTGACGACGTCCCCGAGCTCGAGCATCTGCTTTTGCTCGGCACGCTTGCCGTTCACCTTGATCCGCTTGGTGCGGATGTACTTATACATAAGCGAAACAGGCAGACCGCGGACAGATTTGCTGATGAACTTGTCCAGTCTTTGTCCGCTGTCGTTCTTTTCGATCCGGAATTCTCGCATGAAAAATTATTTCGTGCCGAACAGACGGTCGCCGGCATCACCGAGACCTGGGATGATATACGCATGGTCGTTCAGTCGCTCATCAAGAGCAGCGGTATAAATATCAACATCAGGATGATCTGCCTGCACCTTGGCAACGCCCTCGGGAGCGGCAACAAGGCACATGAGGCGCACGGATTTCGCACCCTTCGCCTTGATCATCGTGATCGCATCGGAAGCAGAGCCGCCCGTCGCAAGCATGGGATCACAGACGATGACGGTACGCTTTTCGATATCGAACGGGAGCTTATTGTAATACTCCACGGGCATATGCGTATCGGGATCGCGGTACAGACCGATATGTCCGACCTTAGCGGCGGGAATTAGGCTGACAAGGCCGTCCACCATGCCGAGACCGGCACGGAGAATCGGCACGATCGCGACCTTCTTGCCGCGGATGCGCTTAGCGGTCATCTTCTGGATCGGTGTCTCGATCGTTACGTCCTCCAGCGGAAAATCGCGGGTAAGCTCGTATCCCATCAGCATGGAGATCTCGTTGAGAAGCTCGCGGAAATCCTTGCTTCCCGTGTTTTTGTCACGCATGATGGTCAGTTTGTGGGTAATCAGCGGATGGTCTACAACGTGCAGTGTACTCATGTCAGTCACTCCGTTCCGCCTTGAGCGAAACGCCTTTCTGAAATAATATTTGATATGCATCGGTAGTTACTGTATTTATTATACTCTCTCTGATTCGTTTTTTCAAGGGAATTTCCGATTCTTTCCGACAGTTTTCAATAGTACCGCAAATTAAAAATCACTTTTACAATTATTGCAATGCCACTGCTTTGTGGTTTTGCCGAGAGCAAATATACCCCACATAGCAACACTACCCGCTTTTGACATGGACGAAATCTTTTTCGTATTTGTTGATTTGCAATAGGGGCAAATTATAGTAGGTTTTGAACGGAGGTTGTGGGTATTAGGTTTCACCCTATTATTAAAAACATTGTTACTGCAATTGGTGCAGATTATAAAATCAAAATCCGTTTCCTTCATAATAAAAGATTTGTCGCAACCGCATTTTTCGCAAGGAATATCTGCAATTTCAATATTTCCCATGCCATATTTCTTTCTAATATATATGGCTCTTTCGATAGCTGGTTGTGGTTCGTTGCAATGAGGGCATATAGAGAGGTCTGGTTCGATTATAGAATTACACTTTTTGCATTTATGTTTTCTCATATAAATATCCTCCATGGTTTTTATGGCTATGTTATAACATACATGCTTTCGATTGTCAAGTAGTTTTTCGTATTTATTATCACCCTGTTTTAATAGCAATTAAGACTTCTGGGATTACAGGGTTCAACTTTTATCTTCATACAGCACACACTGTCTTTACTTTTCCCCCGTTATGTGATACAATATGCGGTAGAACAAAAACACGGAGGATGTTATGACGGGAGAATCCAAAAAGCCGCGCACCGCGATCATTACGCTCGGATGCCGCGTGAATCAGTACGAATCCGAGGCGATTGCGGGGATGCTGGAGAAGGACGGAATTGAGATCGTCCCGTTCGGCACGCAGGCAGATGTGACGATTATCAATACCTGTACGGTCACAGCGGAAAGCGATCGGAAATCCCGTCAGCACATCCGCCGCGCCGCCTCGGTCTCTCCGAACGGAAAAATCATCGTGACAGGATGCTTTGCGCAAGTCTCGCCTGAAGACGCCGCAATCGACGGGGTCAGCGCCGTGATCGGCAACGCGGAGAAATCCCGCATTCCGTCACTCGTGCGCGATTTGTGCGAGGGACGAGAGCCGGAAACGGTCATCCTCCCCTCCGATCTCGAAAACGCGCCGTATGATACGCTGACGCTGCCTGTGCCGCGCCGTGCACGTGCCTTTATCAAAATCGAGGACGGCTGCGAAAACCGCTGTGCGTACTGCATCATTCCGAAAGCGCGCGGCAAGGTTCGCTCCAAGGATCCGCGCACCGTTTTATGCGAGGCAGAAGCACTTGCCCATGCGGGGTGCTCCGAAATCACGCTGACCGGCATCGAAACGGGAGCTTACGGCAGAGATTCGGGCGGGGTGTTCTCCCTCGCATCACTCCTTGCCGATCTTGCGCACGTACCCGGTATCCGCCGCATCGGTCTCGGCTCGCTTGATCCGTCTTTGATGCGCGATCCGTTTCTCGAAACGGCGGCGTCTGTGCCTTCGCTTCTGCCGCACTTTCACCTGTCACTGCAATCCGGCTCCACCTCCGTTCTGAACCGTATGCGCCGCCCGTACACGGCAGAAAGAGCCATGGAGCGTATTGAAGCGCTTCGCCGCGTCTTCCCTGCCGCAATGCTGACTGCAGACGTGATCGTCGGCTTCCCGGGAGAAACAGAGGAGGAATTTGCGCAGACATTAGACTTTTGCCAAAAATCGAATTTTCTGCATTTGCATATATTCCCGTATTCGATCCGCAAAGGAACGGAAGCCGCGGGCATGCCCAATCAGGTCGCAGACGGCGTAAAGAAAGCACGCGCCGCCCGGCTTGCAGAAGCCCAACAGCAGATCAAGGCGGAGATTCTCACGCAGTACGTGGAAGAACACCGCACGGCGCCTGTTTCCCTGCTCATTGAGGAATTCAAGGCCGGATACGCGCTTGGACACTCCGAACACTTCGTCGAACTCTCCGCGAAAGCAAACGGATACCGCGTCGGTGACACCGTGGAGGTATACCTGACCGACACGGACGGTGAAACCTGCACAGGCGTGATCCGCTGATTCATAAGCGAAAGCTCTCCCGATTTGCCGTCGGGGGAGTTTTTTATGCAGACAAATATTCCGCCCTCCTCCGGCATATGGTAATCCGGTACGTGTTTCTGCCTCTTTTCTCCGTGAATGACAGTTTCCGCGCCGTTTCCCATGAATTTTGGGGTACACAAACGGCGCGCATACGCTTATAATAATAGAGAAACACGAGCCGAATACCCGGAAAGGAGGTGCCGCGTATGCGGTACTGTATATGGAACTCATTTTAATCAGCGACTCAAGGCTGAAAATCATGCTGACAGCGGAGGATATGCGCCTGCACGGCATCACCTGCGATACGCTTGACAAAAGCAGCATCACCTCACGCAAGGCGTTCTGGAACATCCTCGATGAGGCAAAGCTGCAGACGGGATTTGACCCTGCGGGAAGCAAGCTGTTTGTACAGATGTATCCCTCCAAAACAGGCGGGTGCGAATTATTCGTGACCCGTCTTGGGAGCAAAGATCCTGCTGATAAAGATAAACGTAAACCGAACGATTTGCTAGCACAATCCGTTCTCTCACCCCCGCGCAATCCGTTTTATACAGATGCCGAACAATGCATCTACGCCTTCGACGAGATGAATGACCTGCTTCTCGGATGCCGACATCTGTCCGCCTTGGACGATCCTCCTCTGGCGCGCGCCTATGCGGATGAACAGCAGCGGCGATTTTATCTCGTCCTTGGTGCGGATGCACCGATTCTTGCGGAGTACAACGGCACCCGATGCCGTCCGCGCGATTTTGCCTACATAGAGGAGCACTGCCGTCTGTTCTGTGCGGATGCGATCCCCCTGCTCTCCCCCTTTGCGCCGTAATCCCCGGACGGAGTTTTCCTCCGTCCTTTTCTTTTTCTCTTGACAGAAAATGCGCGCGGTCGTATAATATCTGTATCGAAAAAACGCGAAACGAAGGACGGATTCCATGGCGAACGGCAAAAACACCACGCTCTGCTACATCGAGAAAGACGGAGCATATCTGATGCTGCATAGGATCAAAAAAGAGAACGATGAAAACCGTGACAAATGGATCGGTATCGGCGGCAAATTTGAGAGAGGCGAATCCCCCGAGGACTGTGTGCTGCGTGAGGTGCTGGAGGAAACGGGACTGACGCTTATCGACTACCGCTACCGCGGGATCGTGACGTTCGTTTCCAATCAGTTTGATACGACGGAGTACATGCATCTGTTCACCGCATCCCGTTTTGCTGGCGAGATCAAGGAATGTGATGAAGGAGAGCTTTGCTGGCTCCCCAAAGAGGATTTATACAGGCTGCCGATGTGGGCGGGAGATCGGATTTTTCTCGATCTTCTCGACACGGACGAGCCGTTCTTCTCGCTGAAGCTGGTCTACAACGGCGAAAATCTTGCCGGCGCATGGCTGAACGGAAAGAAAATCGGAAAGGACAGGCTATGAAAAAGACGAAAGAAACCGCGTGCGAAACGTGCGTCTACTACGACTACAACGACGAGGACGACATCTACGAATGCCGCATGGATCTCGATGAGGATGAATTTTTGCGGTTTATGCAGAGCAGTACAAGGGGATGTCCTTACTACAAATTTTATGATGAATATAAAAGTGTCCAAAAACAAAACTGATCCGGACGAAAAAATCTATCAAAAATTCGTTCATAATTTTCTCATACCTCTTGTAATTTGATGAAAAATTGTGTATAATGGAAATAATTATTAATTCCTGTCGATCACGGAGGATTTTATGGAGCTTTTGGAAAAGCGAATCTTGAAAGACGGCAAAGTGGGCGCCGGAAATGTACTGAAGGTGGACAGCTTTCTGAATCATCAGATTGACGTGCCGTTTCTCTCCGAGCTCGGCAAAGAATTTTATCGCCTTTTCAAGGACTGCGGCATCACGAAGGTTCTGACGATCGAAGCCTCCGGCATCGGCATCGCCTGCCTTACTGCGGCACACTTTGGCGTGCCGGTCGTGTTCGCAAAAAAAACGCACACCAACAATATTTTCGCGGACGTATACACCTCGTCCGTGTACTCCTACACACATCAGAAAACATACGACATCGTCGTCTCCAAGCAGTTTCTGCACGCTGATGACCGCGTACTGATCATTGACGATTTTCTCGCTAAGGGCAGTGCCCTGCTCGCTTTGCTTTCCTTAATTAAAGATGCGGGGGCCACCGTTGTCGGTGCGGGTATCGTCATTGAAAAGGCGTACCAGAACGGCGGACAGATCGTGCGTGACACGGGCGTTCGCGTGGAATCGCTCGCGCGGATCGCATCCATGACGGAAGAGGGCGGCGTCGTTTTCTGCTGATTGGCTCTTGAGTCGTTTTCACTTTCGATTTATAAAGGCTCCGGCTTTTGTAAATAAATATTACAACTCATTTTGAGGAGGAAAATCCCATGTTCAAGAAAATCCTGTCCCTGTGCCTTGCAGTGCTCATGGTTGCAGCTCTCGCTGTTTCTATGGCATCCTGCAACAAGTCCGACGCTGATTTCAAGCTTGGCGTCATCCTGCTCCACTCCGAAACGTCCACCTACGACCTCAACTTCATTGAGGCTGTAAACCGCGCGAAAGAGCAGCTCGGTCTCTCCGACTCTCAGGTTATTATGATGAGAGATATCCCGGAGTCCAACGCTGTATACGAGGCTGCTGCTGACCTGGTTGACCAGGGCTGCGACGTCATCTTCGCAAACAGCTTCGGTCACGAGACCTACCTTCTGAAGGCTGCTAAGGAATTCACCGACGTTGAATTCTGCCACGCAACCGGTACGATGGCTCACACCGAAAAGCTTGACAACTTCCACAACGCATTCGCTTCTATCTACGAGGGTCGTTACCTTGCAGGCGTTGCCGCAGGCATGAAGCTCAACGAGATGATCGAGGCTGGCACCATCACCGCTGAAGAGGCTAAGATGGGCTACGTCGGCGCATTCACCTATGCTGAAGTTATCTCCGGCTACACCTCCTTCTACCTCGGCGCTAAGTCCGTATGCCCGTCCGTCACGATGGACGTACAGTTCACCGGCGAGTGGTACGATGAGATCAAGGAGAAGGACGCTGCTACCGCACTCATCAACAACAACTGCGTACTGATCAGCCAGCATGCTGACTCCATGGGCGCTCCCTCCGTTTGTGAGGAGAAGAACGTTCCGAACGTTTCCTACAACGGCAGCACCGTTGCTTCCTGCCCGAACACCTTCATCGTATCCTCCAAGATCGACTGGACGCCTTACTTCGTATACATCTGCGAGCAGGCAATGGCAGGCAAGGCAATCGCTGCTGACTGGACCGGCACTCTCGCTACCGGCTCCGTTGCTCTCTCCGATGTAAACACGCAGGCTGCTGCTGCAGGCACCGTTGAGAAGCTCGCTGAGGTTAAGGCTGCTCTTCAGGACGGCTCCCTCAAGGTATTCAACACCGCTACCTTCACCAAGGACGGCGAGACGCTCACCTCTTACATGGCTGACGTTGACACCGACGAGACATTCACGCCCGATACCGAGGCTATCAAGGACGGTTACTTCCACGAGTCCGAATACCGCAGTGCTCCGTACTTCGATATTCAGATCGACGGAATCACCCTTCTGAACACCAAATTCTGATCCCAATATACCGCAACCATGACAGGCGGAGCATACACGCTCCGCTTGTCGCGGTTTTTACAGCGTTTAAGCTACTCTCCGACGGCTGTCGGGGAGGTGCTTAAGATCTGTAAAGCATACTTTGTATTGGAGGAGCTTCATGAACAAACAGGTTGCTCTGGAGATGAAACAAGTCTCCAAGTATTTCGGCAGTCTTGCGGCAAACAAGAACGTCGACTTGACCGTTTACCGCGGCGAGATCCTTGCGATCCTCGGCGAGAACGGTTGCGGAAAAACGACGCTCATGAACATGATCGCAGGCATCTACTACCCCGATCACGGTTCCATCTTTGTGGACGGCGAGGAAGCGATCATCCGCTCGCCGAAGGATGCCTTTCATCACGGCATTGGCATGATCCATCAGCACTTCAAGCTGGTAGACATCTTCACTGCCGCCGAGAACATCGTTCTCGGTGTGAATGACGGCAAGTCTTACAACATCAAAGAGGTCAACCGCCGCGTAGGAGAGATCGCAGACAAATACGGTTTCCACGTGGATCCGAAAAAGAAGATCTACGAGATGTCCGTTTCGGAAAAGCAAACGGTCGAGATCCTGAAGGTCCTCTACCGCGGTGCGGACATTCTGATTTTGGACGAGCCCTCCGCGGTTCTGACACCGCAGGAAACGGACAGGCTTTTTGAAATCCTCAGCCGCATGCGCGAGGATGGAAAATCCATCCTTATCATTACGCATAAGCTGCATGAGGTCATGTCCATCTCCGACCGTGTTGCCGTTCTCCGCAAGGGCGAGCACATCGCCACCGTCGAAACGGCATCGACCTCTCCTGCCGAGCTTACCGAAATGATGGTCGGCAAAAAGGTGGAGCTGAATATTGACCGCCCCGAGCCGAAAAACGTAACCGACCGATTGGAAGTCAAAGGACTGTCTCTGACGAACCCAGAGGGCATCAAGGTTCTGGACAATATTTCCTTCGTCGCGCGTTCCGGTGAGATCCTCGGCATCGCGGGTATCGCCGGAAGCGGTCAGAAGGAGCTTCTCGAATCCATTGCCGGTCTTTCTCACCCCACGACGGGCGAGATCATTTACAACAATCCAAAAACCGGAACCGCCGAAAACCTGCGCGATAAGGATCCGGTTGCCATCCGTGAATTGGGCGTCCGACTCTCCTTCGTACCCGAGGACCGTCTCGGTATGGGACTTGTCGGAAACATGGACATTGTCGACAACATGATGCTCCGCTCCTACCGCAAGGGACACTCCATGTTCGTTGACCGCAAAAAGCCGCGAGATCTGGCAAACCGCATCGTAGCCGAGCTTGAAGTATCCACGCCCAACACGCACACCCCCGTCCGCCGTCTTTCCGGCGGTAACGTACAGAAGGTGCTCGTCGGCCGCGAGATCGCCGCATCGCCTACCGTTCTGATGGCGGCTTACCCCGTCCGCGGTCTTGACATCAACTCGTCCTACACGATCTACAGTCTTCTCACAAAGCAGAAGGAAAACGGCGTCGCCGTCGTCTTCGTCGGAGAGGATCTGGACGTGCTCGTGGAGATCTGCGACCGCATTCTCGTGCTTTGCGCAGGTCGCGTCACGGGTATTCTGGACGGACGCACCACCACCAAGGAAGAGATCGGTCTTCTGATGACGAAAACGGAAGTAAAGGAGGAGTCCGGCAATGAAAACGGCTAACAAACCGGTGAGCGAGCCCTTGGTTCACGTAGTCAAGCGTGACGCTTTGCCTCTTTGGAAATCTCTGCTGATCCGCGTACTCGCTGTGGTCGCGGCACTGTTGTTCTGCTCCCTGCTCTCCGTTCTGATGATTCACGCAAATCCGTTTGAATTCATCGACACGATGTTTGACGGATCCTTCGGTTCCTCCCGCCGCCTTTGGAAATTTGCCAAGGACGCCGCGGTTCTTCTCTGCATTTCCTTGGCAGTTACCCCTGCCTTCCGCATGCGATTCTGGAACATCGGCGCTGAGGGACAGACGCTGATCGGTGCTCTTTCCGCCGTTGCCGTTATGATCTATCTCGGCAACAAGGTCCCGAACGGTGTTCTTTTAATCCTCATGTTTATCGCCTCCGTCACCGTCGGCGCGATCTGGGGATGCATTCCCGCCATTTTCAAAGCGAAATGGCAAACCAACGAAACGCTCTTTACACTGATGATGAACTACGTGGCGACCGGTCTTGTCGCCTATTTCCTGCTTCTGTGGACGCCGAGCGGCTCGAGCGTTCTGGGTGAGCTTTCCGTCGGGCATCTTCCCGCTATCGGTCACGACTATCTGCTTCTGATCATTGCCGTATTGGTGCTCACCGTGCTCCTTTATATCTACCTGCAGTACACGAAGCAGGGATATGAGATCTCCGTTGTCGGCGAAAGTGAAAACACAGCACGCTACATCGGCATCAACGTCAATAAGGTGATCATTCGCACGATGCTGCTCTCCGGCGCACTCTGCGGCGTAGCAGGTTTTTTGATCGTCGGTGCACTCGATCACTCCATCGCGACAACGACTGTCGGCGGCATGGGCTTCACGGCGATCATGGTTTCCTGGATGGCAAAATTCAACCCCCTCATCATGATCGGCACCTCGGCATTCATCACGTTTCTGGATCAGGGTGCCGCGCAGATCACCACGAACTTTGATATCGATTCCGCCTTCCCCTCAATGGTCGTCGGCATCGTGCTGTTCTTCGTGATCGGCTGCGAATTCTTTATCGGATACAAGCCGAAATTCCGTCAGAATATTCACAAGGGAGGTAAAGCGTAATGGAACAGTTTTTCGCATCGTTTCTTGACTATTTTCTGACTGCCTTCGCCCTCGGTATGACCTTCCTGTACGGCTGTACCGGTGAGATCCTCACGGAAAAAGCGGGACACCTGAACCTCGGTATCCCCGGCATCATGTGCATCGGAGGCGCCTGCGGCTGTCTTGCGCTCAAGCTGATGAGCGGTGCCGCCGTTCCGCCCGTTCTTCTCGTGATCATCGCCATTCTCGCCTCCTTTGCGGGCGGCGCGATCATGGGTGTCATCTACTGCTTCTTGACCGTCACGCTGAAAGCGAACCAGAACGTAACCGGTCTTGCTATGACCACGTTCGGCGTTGGTACGACGAAGTTTATCATGTCGGATATGTCCTCCGCCAAGGAAGCAACGCAGTCCTACCTCTACGCGCTGAAGTATTTCCGCTATCCCTTCGGTGAAAGCGGAAGTGCGCTCGTCTATAACGGCTTTATGGTGGTTTTGGCCATCGTTATCGCGCTTGCTGCCGCATACGTTCTCAACCGTACTCGCGTCGGACTTCATCTCCGCTCGGTCGGCGAGAATCCCGCAACGGCTGACGCGGTCGGCATCAACGTCACAGGGTACAAATACGTTGCTACCTGCGTCGGAAGCGGCATTGCTGCACTCGGCGGACTGTTTTACATCATGTGCTGGTCCGGCTCGTGCGACGCGTATAAGAGTATTGAAAAGCTCGGATGGCTGTCCGTGGCTCTCGTAATCTTCACCCTTTGGCGTCCGAATATCAGCATCATCGGCTCTGCCCTGTTTGGTCTTTTGTACCTCGCGGGCAACCGAATCCCCACCCTGCTCGGCATCCAGTTTGACATGAGCGTAACGAAGCTTCTGGAGATCCTGCCGTACGCGGTTACCACGATCGTGCTGATCGTCACAAGCGTCAGCAAAAAGCGGGAGAATCAGCCGCCCGCCGGTCTCGGCATTCCGTATTTCCGCGAGGAAAGATAATAAAAACAGCCGTCCTTTTTCGGGGCGGCTGTAAACTTGTGAGGTAATTATGGGAAAGTATTCGGGATATCTGATCGCAAGCGACATTGACGGCACGCTGACTGTCGGCGGTGCGTTGCCCGAGGCAAATCTCGACGCGATCCGCCGTTTTCAGGCCGAGGGCGGTCGGTTCACCATCTGTACGGGGCGAACACCGGGATATCTGCCCACGCTCCCGTTCCGATGCAATGCACCGGCCGCAACGATCAACGGCACACTTCTGAGCGATGAGGACGGCGTGCCTCTTCTGCGGATGCCGCTGGATGACAGCGTAGCACAGATCCTGCCGGCACTGCTTGAGAAATTCCCGAATATCTCCTTCGTGGAACGGTATTTTGAAAAGACAACCGTCAGCTGGCACCGCAGAGAAAACAGTACGGATTACAGCGTGCTGCTGACACCGGAAACGACGTACAAGTTCATCTTCGCCTGCGGATCGGAGGAAAACGCCTTCGCACTGATCGCTTATCTGAAAGAGGTTTGCGGCGACCGATGCGACGTGAATCGCTGTGCACCGCCTACCGTCGAGCTTCTCACCAAAGAAAGCGGAAAAGGCGCGTGCCTCAGACATATGCGGACGCTTCTTCCCGATGTGCACACATTTATCGCGGTGGGGGATTTCGACAACGATCTCACGATGATCAAAGAGGCGGACATCGGCTGTGCTGTCGGCAACGCGGGAGACTCGCTCAAAATGATTGCGGACCGAATAATCTGCCGAAATGACGAATGTGCGATCGCGTATATTGTGGACACGCTGATCCCGTCTTTGGGAAAATGACCAATATAAAACACCGCAGAGACGTTCTGCGGTGTTTTTTTGTGCACTTATATTCAGATTACAGTCCGATCGTGATGGAATAGCTGTGGTTCGCCGTTGCACCTGCTGCGAGGTGGAAGAGATCGCGCTTCTCCATGATATCGGTGCTCTTGCCGAAATAGTCCGGGATGCTCGTCCACGGCTCGATGCAGACGTACGGTGCTGCAACAAGCGGCTTGTGCCAGAGGCTTACGTAATTCATGCCGTCGTAGCGGAGTGTGACGCTCTTGTCCGTCGCGGTGGATTTCAGCGAAACTGCCTTCGCCATATCGGTGATGATGACCGCATCGTTATCGAACATATCGTGGCTGAGGCGGCGGATCTTTCTGCCCTCCATTGCCAGCGGACGAAGCGCCTCTGTAATGAAGCACTGCTCGCAGACGATCTCCTTGACGTCGCACTCGCTCTCAAACTCGAGATAGTAGTCGGTAAACTCACCTGCCCCGCCGAAGGGAACATTGAAGCCGGGGTGACCGCCGACTGCGTACGGCATGGTGTTCTCGCCCTTGTTCTCCACCTTGAAATCGGTGCGGACGGTGGTGCCTTCAAGGGTATGCGTGATGGTGAACGCAAAGTTGAACGGATACTGCGCGAGGGTCGTCTCGTCAGCGGTGAGGGTCATAGCGATGGACGTCGGCGTCTTCTCAGCAAGCGTGAACTCCATCTTGCGTGCGAAGCCGTGACAGCCGATCTCGTATGTTTTGCCCTCATAGGTGCATTTGCCGTCGGTCAGTCTGCCGCAGATCGGGAACATGGACGGTGCGTGCTGTGCCCAGTACTCGGGATCGCCGATCCACAGATACTCCGTGTCGTCATTCTTGCCGATGATGGAAACAACCTCGCATCCGACGGAATCGACCGTTACCTTCAAAGATTCGTTTTCAATGATGAACTGCATGATGATCTCCTTAATTTCGGAATAACTCCGTATTTTACCTATCCATTATATCACACCCGTGAAAAAATGCAACAGGATTGCAGAAATTTCCGTGATTGACTTTTCGCCCTTTTTGCGTTATACTTATAAAAAACGAAAGGAGTACGCCATGCTGTCGATCGCGAACCCTCTGCTCACATGGTTCTACGAAAACCGCCGATCCCTTCCCTTCCGCGAGGATCCGACGCCGTATCACATCTGGATCAGTGAGATCATGCTCCAGCAGACGCGCATGACGGCGGTACTCCCCTACTATGACCGATTCATCCGCGAGCTGCCGACCGTTGCCGATCTGGCGGCGTGTGACACGGATCGCCTGCACAAGCTGTGGGAGGGGCTCGGCTACTACTCCCGCGCAGACAATCTGAAACGGGCGGCGGAAGTCATCTGCGAAACGTACGGCGGAGAACTTCCGGCAGATCACGGTGCACTTCTCGCGCTTCCGGGCATCGGGCCGTACACCGCGGGGGCGATCGCATCAATCAGCTTCGGTATCCCCGCGCCTGCCGTGGACGGAAACGTAATGCGCGTGTTTTCCCGTCTGTACAATGACCGTGCGGATATTACGCTCGGGGTAACAAAGTCGCGTGTGACGGAGCGCGTCACGGAGGAAATGCCGCAGGACAAAGCGGGCGATTTCAATCAGGCTCTGATGGAGCTCGGCGCGCTGATCTGTGTACCGGGGGAGCCAAAGTGCGAGAGCTGTCCGCTTGCCGATCTCTGCAGTGCATTTGGCGCCGGTACGGCAGCATCCCTGCCCGCCAAATCCCCGAAAAAACCGCGGCGCATCCAGCCCGTCACCGCTTTGCTCGTCCGATCACCGAAAGGGTGGCTTCTGCAAAAGCGTCCGCCGTCCGGACTGCTGAAAAACATGTGGCAGCCGTGGACAGTTGAAGAGGAAACGGATGCAGAGGCACTGCTGCACAAGATGCTCCCTGATGCAGCGATCGAACGCGAGCTGCAGCCCGCCAAGCACATCTTCTCGCACATCGAGTGGCACATCCGTGCGTATCTCGTGACGTGCGAGCAGGCGCCGGATTTCCCCGGATTCGTCTGGGCGGACGATATGCATGCCTATGCGATTCCCAACGCATTCAAGGCATACAAGGATATTCTGAATACATAAAGCGAGCACCGATCCCCGAAAAAACGGGTGTCGGTGCTTATAATTTACAAATTGTTTACATGTAAGAATATTGTAAACTTTCATACACGGAAATGTAAACTTCCGCTTTTTGGTATTGATTTTCAAAAATATTGTTGACATTGCGCCTTTTCAGTGATAAAATAGTACACTGTAATAAAATCGCCTTTTAGTGCGAATTTTATAGGTTTTCCCTATCAGGTACCCAAAAGAACGGAGTGATATTGGAATGGTAAAGCCCCAGAAAGTCGGCAAGAACATCAGAATGAGCTTTTCCAAGATCGACGAGGCTCTCGAGATGCCGAACCTCATTGAGGTTCAGAAGAAATCCTACAAGTGGTTTCTCGAAGAGGGTCTTATGGAGGTGCTCAGAGACGTGTCCCCCATCACGGACTACTCTGGCAATCTCTTCATCGATTTTGTATCTTATTCTCTTGATTCGAAGCCCAAGTACCCCGTTGCGGAATGCAAGGATCGCGACGTAAACTACGCCGCCCCCCTCAAGGTAGAGGTACGCCTCTCCAACAAGCTGACCGGTGAGGTCAAGCAGTCTGAAATCTTCATGGGCGATTTCCCGCTGATGACCGATAACGGTACGTTTGTCATCAACGGTGCGGAGCGCGTTGTTGTCTCCCAGATCGTCCGCTCGCCCGGTGTCTACTACGATATGCAGATCGACAAGACGGGCAAGCGCATGTTCGCCGCTACGGTCATCCCGTACCGCGGTGCATGGCTCGAGTACGAGACGGATGCGAATGATGTATTCTACGTCCGTATCGACAAAAACCGCAAGCTTCCCATTACGGTGCTCATCCGTGCGCTGGGTATCCAGACGCCTGACGAGATCGAGGCCGTCTTCGGACACGAGCCGAAGCTGATCGCTACGCTTGAGAAGGATGAGTGCGAGAATCTCGCAATCGAGAACAAGTCCTCCATCCGTGACGAGGCGCTGAAGGAGATCTACAAGAAGCTCCGTCCCGGCGAGCCCGCCGTGGTCGAGGGCGCAGAACAGCTCATCAACGGTCTGTTCTTCGACCCCAAGAGATACGATCTCTATCCGGTCGGCCGTTATAAATATGATAAGAAGCTCGCGCTGGGCTACCGTATTGCCGGTCACACCCTCGCTGAGCCTGCCGTCAGCCCGCTGACAGGCGAAATCCTCTTTGATGCAGGCGTCACCCTTACTAAGGAAGACGCTATGGCCATCGAGCATGCCGCCATCAACGAGGTCTCCCTCCAGATGGAGAACGGTACGATCGTCAAGGTATTCTCCAACAACACGATCGAGCCGAAGTACATCCTCGGCTACGATCTGACCGACTGCGGTATCGATGAAAAGGTCCGCACGCAGGTTCTTCTTGAGATCAAGGAAGCTGCCGGTGACGATGTGGAGGAACTGAAGGAGCTGGTACGCCGCCGCATCGCGGAGCTCTCCCCGAAGCACATCACCCCCGACGACATTCTTTCCTCTATTAACTATCTGCTCGCTCTGTCCCATGATGTCGGATCGACGGACGATATCGACCATCTCGGCAACCGCCGCCTCCGCTGCGTCGGTGAGCTTCTGCAGAATCAGTTCCGCATCGGTCTTGCACGTATGGACAAGATCGTCAAGGAGCGCATGACCATTCAGGACAACGAAACGCTGACGCCGCAGACGCTGATCAACATCCGTCCCGTCGTCACCGCGATCCGTGAGTTCTTCGGTTCTTCCCCGCTCTCCCAGTTCATGGATCAGTCCAACCCGCTGGCAGAGCTGACGCACAAGAGACGTCTTTCCGCACTCGGCCCGGGCGGTATCTCCCGTGACCGCGCATCGTTCGATGTCCGTGACGTTCACTACACGCACTACGGCCGTATGTGCCCGATCGAGACACCTGAAGGTCCGAACATCGGTCTGATTTCCTACCTGTCCACCTACGCGCGCATCAACAAGTACGGCTTCATCGAAGCACCGTACCGCCGCGTTGACCGTGAGACGGGCGTTGTCACCGGCGAGGTCGTTTATATGACCGCTGACGTCGAAGACAACTATGTTGTCGCACAGGCAAACGAGCCGCTCGACGAGAACAACCGCTTCATCAACCGCAAGGTTACCGCCCGTTCGAAATCCGAAATCATCGAGATCGCAAACGATCAGGTCGATTTCATGGACGTATCGCCGAAGATGGTGGTCTCCGTTGCAACCGCACACATTCCGTTCCTTGAGAACGATGACAACTCCCGCGCACTCATGGGTTCGAACATGCAGAAGCAGGCTGTCCCGCTTCTGACCACCGAGTCTCCCATCGTCGGCACAGGTATCGAGTACAAGGCCGCTATCGACTCCGGTGTCGTTGTTCTCGCTGAGAATGCCGGTACCGCCGAGGCTGTATCCGCTGACGAAATCACCATCCGCCGCGACGACGGCGTGAAGGACACCTACCACCTCATCAAATTCAAGAGAAGCAACCAGGGCATGTGCGTCAACCAGCGCCCGATCATCAATGTGGGCGACCGCGTCGAGAAGGGCGAGGTCATCGCTGACGGTCCCGCAACGGACGGCGGCGAAATCGCGCTCGGTAAGAATGCTCTTATCGGATTTATGACGTGGGAAGGTTACAACTACGAGGACGCCGTTCTTCTGAACGAAAGACTCGTACGCGATGACGTTTATACCTCTATTCATATTGAAGAATACACGCACGAAGCACGCGACACGAAGCTCGGTCCGGAGGAGATCACGCGCGAGATCCCGAACGTGGGTGAAGATGCACTGAAGGATCTGAACGCCGACGGTATCATCAAAAAGGGTACCGAGGTACGCCCGGGCGATATCCTCGTCGGTAAGGTCACGCCGAAGGGTGAGACCGAACTGACCGCTGAGGAGAGACTGCTCCGCGCTATCTTCGGTGAGAAGGCTCGCGAGGTTCGCGACACTTCCCTGCGTCTGCCGCACGGCGAATCCGGTATCGTTGTGGACGTCAAGGTGTTCTCCCGCGACAATTCCGATGAACTGCCACCCGGAGTCAATCAGGTCGTCCGCGTCTATATCGCACAGAAGAGAAAAATCTCTGTCGGCGATAAGATGGCAGGTCGCCACGGTAACAAGGGTGTCGTATCCCGCATTCTCCCGCCGGAGGATATGCCCTTCCTTCCCGACGGCACGCCGCTTGACATCGTTCTGAACCCGCTGGGCGTTCCTTCCCGAATGAACATCGGTCAGGTGCTTGAGGTTCACCTCGGTATCGCTGCGCGCAAGCTCGGCTGGAAGATCATGACGCCTGTCTTCGACGGTGCTGAGGAGCAGGATATCACCGCCTGCATGAAGCTCGCCGGTATGGCTCGTGAGGTCATGCCCAACGAGAACACGCAGGGCAAGGATACCTTCACCGAAGTCGATCCCGTCACGGGCGAGGAGAAAACCATGATCGTTGACGGTAAGACGATCCTCTACGACGGACGTACGGGTGAGCCGTTTGACAACCCCGTTACTGTCGGTATCATGTACTATCTGAAGCTCCATCACCTCGTTGATGATAAGATCCACGCCCGTTCCACCGGTCCGTACTCCCTTGTCACCCAGCAGCCGCTTGGCGGTAAGGCACAATTCGGCGGTCAGCGTTTCGGCGAGATGGAGGTTTGGGCACTGGAGGCATACGGCGCGGCTTACACGCTGCAGGAGATCCTGACCGTGAAGTCCGACGACGTCACCGGACGTGTAAAGACCTACGAGGCAATCGTCAAGGGTCAGAACATCCCGACGCCGGGCGTACCCGAATCCTTCAAGGTTCTCGTGAAAGAACTGCAGTCGCTCGCGCTGGACGTCAAAGTGCTTGACGCAGACGGCAGCGAGATCGAA
>JAFTUH010000045.1 GCA_017466375.1 Clostridia bacterium
CTGTTTACAGTATACCACACATTCCCCTCTTGCGCAATAGTAAAAATACTTATGATCGTGCAAAAAATATTTACAATACGGTAAATACAAAAGCGCAAAGATATTGTATAATATAACTGTAAGAAAGCACCGGTGCACGGTGTAAATCAAAAAACAAAGGAGAATCAGTTATGGCAAACCGCATCTGTATCCCGGATTATGAGTACAAGGAGAGAATCGCGAAAGCCGCGAAGCTCGTCCGCGAAAGAGGTCTCGACCTCATGCTCGTCGTTTCCACCGAATCCGACTACGCAAACGCACGCTACTTCAGCGGATTCTGGCCGCTGTTTGAGAGAGCCGGCGTGGCAATCTCCGCAACCGGCGAGGCTGCTCTGCTTGTCGGTCCCGAGTGCAATATCTTCGCAAAGGACTTCGGTAAGATCGACAACATCTTCACCCTCAAGGAGTTCCGCGAGAGCGCTGACCCCTCCTATCCCGAACTGAAGCCCGACACGTTCGTTGACGCGTTCAAGAGCATCGGCGTTACCGGCAAGAAAATCAAGATCGGTCTCGGCAGCTACGTGGAGTGCACGCTCCCGATCCTCGACGGTCTGAAGGAGTACTATCCCGAGGCGGAGATCGTCGTCTGCAACGACATCATGGTCGAACTTCGCCAGATCAAGAGCGAAAACGAGATCGCCTGCATCCGCGAAGGCTTCCGTATCGTCAACCTCGCTACCGATGAGGTCATCAAAAACCTCCGTCCCGGCGTGACCGAGCTCGAAATGGTCGGTATCGCACAGAGAGTCATCTACGAGAACGGCGCAGAGTACGAGGGTCTCCCGATGTACGTCTTCAGCGAGGCATCCACCCGCCACGCGATCAGCCGTTCCTCCTACCGTAAGATCGAAAAGGGCAACGTCGTGCAGCTGAACCTCTCCGCAAAGATCGACGGCTACTCCCCCGCACTCGGTCTGCCCGTCATCATGGGCAAGCTGGATGCCGAGAGAAGAAGATACATAGATTTCTGCTACGAGATGCACAAGTGGACCGAGCGCGAATTGAAGGCAGGCATCCCGGCAAACAAGATCCCGAAAGAGTTCTATCAGAAGTTCATCGACGCAGGATTCAAGGACAACTACGTCTACGGACCGTGCCACGGTACCGGTATGATCGAGGTCGAGGCTCCGTGGATGGAGACCTCCTCCGACTACATCCTGCAGGAGAACATGGCATTCCAGATCGATACGTTCATCTCCGGCCCGACGTTCGGCACGAGATGGGAGACCGGCGCAATCATCAAGAAGGACGGCTGCGAGGTCATGTCCGACTATCTGAAGAAGGGACTGATCGAGCTTGACTTCTGAGGTTATCGGTAAGAAATACTGGATCATCCCCGACTGCGAGCTTCCGCCGCCGGGTGAGGGCGAAATGAAAGGTCACGAATCTGTGATCGTCGTAAACGACACCGATACGGATGCCGTTATCAACGTGAAAATCTACTTCACCGACCGCGACAGCTATAAGGATATCACCTGGCACGTCGGTGCGGATCGCGTGCGCTGCTTCCGCATGAACAATCCCGACGATATGTCCGGATTCATCGTGCCGCTGGAGACGCAGTACGCCATGAAGCTTTCGTCCAATGTGCCGATCGTTGTGCAGTACGGCAGACTTGACAACCGTCAGGTGAATCTCGCCTACTACACCACCCTTGGCTACGCCGAATAAGGAGGCAATTATGTTTCTGGATAAAATCTTCCCCCGCGAGATCGAGGCGGCTAAAGAAAACCGCACCCCCGTCGTCATCGTCGGCGGTACGGTGGAGTATCACGGTCCGCAGTGCTCCTACGGCTGTGACACGCTGATCGCGCAGGGTCTTGTGGAAAAACTCGCCGAGAAGCGCGAGATCATCATCGCGCCGTCGATCAGCTACAGCCCGTCTTCGTGGGCGGTTGGCGATGACACCTCCGGCACGGTACACGTGGACGAGGTCGTGTTCGAGGAGTACGTGTACAACGTATTCATGAGCATGCTCGGCGCGGGACTGCGCAACATCTACGTCGTGATCCATCACCAGTTTGAGGAGGGCAATCTGATGCCCATGACGCTTTCGTACATGAAGGCGGCAAAGCGCGCCACGATGCGCTATCTTGAAAAGACGATGGGACAGGGCTGGTGGGGCAGCGAAAGCTACTCCGATTACTACGCAAATCTCGGCGGCGGAGACGATCCGTTCAGCTGGATCAAAGTGATCCCGGCGATGGCGCCCGAGGCACAGCGTGCGACCGGCTACGATCACGCGGGCAAGTACGAGTGCTCGATTCTGATGTCGCTGTATCCCGAGGCCGTGAAGCTGGAGAGACTGGGCGACAGGTATCACTGGTTCACGCAGAGCTCCGCGGAGGCGAACAAGGAGCTCGGCGACGAGATGGTGAAAGTATCGCTCGAGTATCTGGATCGCGCTATAAAATAAGACGAAGGGGGCTTTATGCCCCCTTTTGCCCCCTAATAGAGTAACTTTGCGAAAAAAACGCAGGAGGGGCAAGGCGCGTAGCCCCTCCTGCACCACCTCCGCGGCAAGGGGAGAGGGGCATTCCCTCTCCCCTGCACCCCTTACCCTTGGGGCTCGGCGGTAATTGTACGAAATCATACCACTTCCGCTAAAGCGTTACCGCTGCGTTTTGAATCTCCCGTCTGCACCGACAGACAGAGAGTTTGCAAGATTGCGCCGCGTTCTCCCGTATCAAACTGCATCTCCGCATACTGCTTGCGAACATAATTCGCACGTACTATCCCCTCGCAATTCGCATTTTGCACGACAGCGTTTTCGCTGTGTTCGCAGAAACAAAGCACGACGCGAAGCGGAGTATCTTTTACGATAGCGTTTTTGCTATGGAAGCATTGCACTTCGATCATAACTCTCCTCCGAAGCTGAAGCTAAAGTGGTATGTTGTCCCCATTCTTTGGCTAAAAGAACGCTATGCCGGAGAGGGTTATTAGGGGGAGGCGGCGAGCACTCCCCCTGATCGTGGCGGTGGTGTGGAGGCGTTCCACGTTTAACGCCTCCACCGCTACATCCGCAGCGTTTTGTGCAAGCCTGCAGTCAGCAGATAGTAGTATAAGAAAAACAAAAAAGGAGCATCCCCCATGAGACTATATTTACAAAAATCCCACTTCCCCGAGCGCGAAACGCTCCTCCTCACCGAGGGCACCCTCACCGTGCATGCGTTCCGCTATCCCTCCGGCGTGGAAGCACTCCGCGTCTCAAATGATCGCGGCTATTTCGTCATTCTGCCGTATCAGGGCCAGCAGCTCTGGGATTTCTGCTTCGGCGGTAAGGATCTCAAAATGAAAACCACCATCGCCGAGCCGAAAAAGCCGAAGATCTTCCTCGAAACGTACGGCGGATTCCTCTACCACTGCGGTCTTGCCTCCGTCGGTGCGCCCGATGAGAGCCATCCCCAGCACGGCGAGATCCCGAACGGCGAATATACCGAAGCATATATCGACTGCGACACCGACGAGAGCGGCACCTACGTCAGCGTCGGCGGCACACTCGCCTGCGATATCGCGTTTGTGAAGAAGTACAACTTCTCCCCCGAATGCCGCCTGTACGAGGGCGCATCCACCGTCCGCGTGAACGTCAACGTGGAAAACTGCCGCGCTGAGCCGATGGAGTACGCGTATCTCTGCCATATCAACTTCCGCCCGTTCGACGGCGCCCGCCTGATCTACAGCGTGCCGCGCGATGCGGAGCATATCAAGATGCACAAGATCGTGCCGGACAGCCTGCCCGCTGAGGAGCAGGCAAAACTGCGCGGATACATGGATATCCTCGACAAAAATATCGCCCGCATGGACGAGGTCGGCAATCCCGACGAGGCATACGCGCCCGAGATCTGCTTCACCATGAAGTACAATCCCGACGAGAACGGACGCGGTCACACGATGCAGTATATCGAGGGCGAGGGCGCCTGCTACGTCAATCATCCCGTGGACGCGCTCCCGATCGGCATCCGCTGGATCTCCCGCACGCCCACCGAGGACGCGATGGGCATGATCCTCCCCGCCACGAGCGAACATCTCGGCTACAAGCACGCCAAGGAGCACGGCTATATGCGAGAGCTCGGCGGACACGAGACGTTCTCCTTCCATATGGAGATCGGATTTATCACCGATGCCGAAGCGAAAGCCGTGGAGAAAAAGATCGAAAAGTTGATCTGATACAAAACCCCGACAGATTTTTGTCTGTCGGGGTTATTTTTCATAGCGAGAATTTATTTTACTCATATATTTTTCCCATATACAGGATTTTCGCTATTGTTGAATACTCTATCTTATTCCAATCAATATTATTAAACTCAGAAACTGAGAAATCTTCAATCCATGACCTTATTGCACCTAAATATTCATCAATAGATTTATTTTCCCACTCTTGAAGATTCCCC
Organism: Clostridia bacterium; assembly: GCA_017466375.1. Classification (GTDB taxonomy): domain Bacteria; phylum Bacillota; class Clostridia; order Oscillospirales; family CAG-272; genus SIG701. Next base: position 4,431 of record JAFTUH010000045.1, read on the forward strand.
CGATAATCGTCAATAAGTTTTTGGATAAAGTGCAAAAATGCATCTTTATCAGTAACCCCCTCTATGTGTTTAACCATATCATCCATGTACTTATCCTCTTCAAAACTTTATTTATCGTTCCGCTTTATCGCAAGTTTTCTCCGTATACAGTTCATCGAAGCACCATCGGATCGGATTTTCGCGGATGTATCTCAAGTGTTCCTCATAATCCTGCCGATCTCTTATAATATGGTCGTAAGACCGGTTCTGCCATATATTCATCCCATATTATTTATTGCAGAATCTTTTGAAAGTGGATAAAAATCGCGCAGGAATTGTATTTTGCGCTGTAGGGACCGGCGTCCCCGACGGTCCGTTTCCATCGCCTTTGATCCATAACATTATATGAATATGATTCGGCATGATTACGTAACCCTTAACCGAAAGGTCTTCATAAAAATCGCTTAATTGTCGAATATATTTATCTGCAATTTCTCCGTATCCGGTTAATTCAACAAGCGGACCGTCGGGGACGCCGGTCCCTACAACACGAGAAAGAATGCACTGTCTTTCTTTGGTACATATCGTCACAAAAACCGCGCCGTTCCGATTATAATCCGCTCCTTTTAACCTCATTGTTTTTCTTTGCTCATTTCCCATACCATCACCGCCTCATTATAACAAAAAACGGCAGAGATCTTCTGCCGCTTCTTCCTTTTATATCCGATCGTCCTCGAGTGCCGACAGGATGATCTCCGCGGAGCGCACATTCGTCGCAAGCGGGATCGAGTTTACGTCGCACAGGCGAAGCAGTGCCGATACGTCCGGCTCGTGCGGCTGTGCCGTCAGCGGATCACGCAGGAAGATCACAAGGTCAAGGTTTCCCTCTGCAATCATCGAGCCGATCTGCTGGTCTCCCCCAAGCGGACCGCTCTTCATTCTGGTGATGTGCAGTCCCGTCTCGCCCATGACGAGCGTGCCGGTCGTGCCCGTGGCAACCAAATCATGCCGGGCGAGGATCTCCTTAAAGCGGATCGCCAGCTTTATCATATCGTCTTTCTTTTTATCGTGTGCAATCAGTGCAATCTTCATCTTTTTCCTCCAAAATATTCCTTCATCTCCTACATTATAGCACCGCACGGGAAATTTTGCAAGAGAAATTCACGCAGGATTGCAATTCGGACGACGGTGTGGTACAATAATACAAACAAATCCACGAAACGAGGTTTCAAAAATGGATCCGAAGCTGCTCAACAGAATCAACGAGCTTGCCCACATCGCAAAGGAGCGTCCCTTGACGGAGGAGGAAATCGCCGAACGCGACGCGCTGCGGCAGGAGTACATCAAAGAATACCGCGCGTCCCTCCGGGGAATTTTGGAGAATACATATATCCAACGCCCGGACGGAACGAAGGAGAAATTGAAGCCGCGCCCGAAATCGTGAGGAAACCGCGATCCCACGCATCCCCGTAGGGGCGGATTCCATATCCGCCCCCTCCCCTTTGACAGAATTCGTGTGAATATAAGAAGTTTTTCACATTTTTTCCGCATCTCTCTTGCATAATCGGGAAAAATATGATATACTGTTGAAGAATCAAAAGGGAGTAGCCGGCGGGCGACCGCGGCAGTATCGTCATCCCGGCGAAAGCCCGGTACTGCATTCACGGCAAGACTTTTACTCGTTGCAGTAGAGGTCTTTTTCTTTTGGAATCGGGACTATAAAATTTTTCAGAAGGGACAAAAACCATGAGCATTCTTTGGGAAACCATACTCCAGATCAACTGGCAGATGATCGTCATGTGGGTGATCGGCGGCATACTGATCTACCTCGCGATCAAAAAAGACATGGAGCCGACGCTCCTTCTCCCCATGGGATTCGGTGCAATCCTTGTGAACCTTCCGCTGTCCGGCGCGGTCACCCGCTATTTCCAAAACGGCGCGGAAATCACCGTACAGAAATACAACGAGCTTCTTGCCGCCGGCGAGGAGGGTCTCTCCGTCACGGAGGGCGCACTCACCACGCTGTTTGAAGCAGGCATCTCCAACGAGCTGTTCCCGCTGATCCTCTTCATCGGTATCGGCGCGATGATCGACTTCGGTCCGCTCCTCTCCAACCCGAAGCTGATGATCTTCGGCGCGGCAGCACAGTTCGGTATTTTCTTTACGCTCTGCCTCGCGTCCGTATTCTTTGATATCAATGACGCAGCATCCATCGCCATCATCGGCGCCGCTGACGGTCCGACCTCCATCGTCGTTGCCAATAAGCTGAACTCCACCTATCTCGGCGCGATCATGGTCGCCGCGTATTCGTATATGGCGCTTGTACCGATCATTCAGCCGCCGGTTATCAAGCTTCTCACTACGAAGGAGGAGCGCAAAATCCGTATGCCGTACAAGCCTGCCGCCGTTTCCAAGACGACGCGCATCCTCTTCCCGATCATCATTACCGTGGTCGCAGGTCTTGTCGCACCGGACTCCGTTTCCCTCGTCGGCTTCCTCATGTTCGGTAACCTGATCCGTGAGTGCGGCGTGCTGGATTCCCTCTCCGAAACGGCACAGAAGGTGCTCGCCAACCTCATCACGATCTTCCTCGGCATCACGATCGCAACGCGCATGGTATGGAACGAGTTCCTCGTACCGAACACCCTGCTGATCCTCGGTCTCGGTCTTGTTGCGTTCATCTTTGATACCGCAGGCGGCGTGCTGTTTGCGAAGCTCTTGAACCTCTTTATGAAAGAAAAGATCAACCCGATGATCGGTGCGGCAGGTATTTCCGCGTTCCCGATGTCGGGTCGTGTCGTGCACAAGATGGGTCTGAAGGAGGATCCGCAGAACTTCCTCCTCATGCACTCGATCGGCGTTAACGTATCCGGTCAGATCGCGTCCGTCATCGCCGGCGGTCTGATTCTGAACTTCTTTATGTAAGCGGAGGGCATCACAAATGTTTGAACCGATGAATTTTGTTACGAATCTGCAGTATATGGGTGTCGGTATGCTCTGCATCATCATCGTCATGGGCGTACTGATCGGCGCAACCGTGCTTCTGAACAAGATCACAAGGCCGAAGGACGAGAAGAAAGACTGACGGGAGAACATCGGGGAAGCTTTTTGAAAAAAGCTCCCCCGTACCCCCGCAAAAACCTTTATACTTTATATAGGCTTGTGTATAGCGAAAAAGATAACGTGCAGTGGGAATCACACGATTCCGCTGCACGTTTTTATGTTAGCTATCTACATTTCTTCAGCCGTACCGCTTGCCGCTTTTTCTTTGACACCGTTAGCGCAAAGAAAAAGCTAACAAAAAGAAACGCCACCACATGGGGCGCTGCCCCATCCCCCGCGAGCTTTTTAAAAAGCTCGACCAAAACTTTGAATATGAGGACAGACGAAATCCTTTTTTTGCCCCAAAGGTTTTTGGGGAGGGGTACGGGGAGGGACTTTTTGTAAAAAGTCCCTCCCCGCCGTATCCTATTCAAAATCAAAAGCAAAAATATGCACGTTCTGTGCGCCACACGTCTCCATGACGGTCAGGCGGATGCCCGTGATCGGGCGGCAGATTGCGGCGGTAACAAGGCGGCGCCGATTCTCATTTTCAAAGAGGATGCCCTCCCACGCGCCGTCCGCTTCGATCTCCAGTGCATATACCTTGGCAAGCGCATCTCCGTCCGCATCAAACACGATCCGCGCGCGGGTGACGTCCACCGCCTCGTCCATGTGATACTCCACCGTCGCGCCCGCCGCCATCGTGAACCCCTGATCGCCTTCGCCGTAGATCGGGCTGTTCGTATCGATGCCCGTACGGAGATTCAGAATATCCCCCGAGACCGCGTCGTCACAGCTCAGCTCCGCCGTGCGCGCCTCCTCACTGACAGTGCGGCGGATATGCGGCAGAAACGCCCCGTCATAGAGCAGCGTCTGCTGCAGCTCCTCCATATGATCCGCAAAAACGATGTGCGGCAGGATCCCGTACTTCACGCCGATCGCCGCAGCGGTACCGACCGCCTTCGCAAGCTCCGTGTCGGCGCTGTCCGCACGGTACAGATTGACAACCGCAGGATCACACACGCAGTCGCACAAAACACCGTACAGTGTTCCCTCCCCGTCCGTAAAGCACGAGATCAGCCGTGCATATTCCTCCCTCTCGGGCAGAAGCTGTTCGCTGAGCGTGTCCATATCCGGCAGGGCAACGGCACCAAGGAAATCACCGCTTCTGCACTGCGCAAACGCCTGCGCGTTCACCTCGTTCTCGGCTGCAGTGACGGAAAGGATCCGGCAATCCTCCATGTGCAAATCCTCCGCCGTTCCGTAAAGGACGCGAAGATTGCGCTCGTTTTCGACTGTATCCCAATCCGCGAAGGACGCCTCCGGCTCACCGTGCAAAATCAGAACGGTATCCGCCCCGTGCTGTGCGGCAGTGAGGGCGAGAGTGACCGCGCCAACACCTTCGCCGTACACACAAAACTGTGCAAACAATTCATTCTTCGACATGCTGTCCTCCACAAGCGATATTCGTAAACATCTCCCATTCAGTATAACAGATACGGCGAAAAATTGCAAGCGGATACGGAAAAATCCGTCACTCCTCGGCGTGCAGGTGCGGTGCGATCTCGTAAAACCCGCTGTGCTCGATCCGGCGGAAGGTGGCGGCGGCGGCATCTGCGAACGCCTCCTCGGTCGGGATTTTGTCCGTGTGGCACACCGTCAGCACAAACAGGATCGCACTGACCCCGCGCAAGACAAAAAACGACTCCGCATGCGACAGATCACGCGGGGGAAACTTCATAAAGAAAAAATGATTGGAGAGAAGATTGGCGTACCACCGATCCGCCTCGGGAAAACGCACCCGGAAAGCGGCGACCTTCCCCCGGAAAAGCGACAGCGACTCCTCCGTAACGCCGTCACGCATCGCGAGTGCATCCATCGCCTGTGCGGTGAGATCGGAGATGCTGTTCCCCTCCCGACCGAAGGCGAGCAGGAGCCTCTGCGCCAGCGTCAGCATAGCATGATCCGTCATATCACACGGCGGCGCGCCGAGAAAATCCCCGATCTCACGGATGCGGACGGGCAGCGGTGTCTCCGCCTCCCCGAAAAAGGAGAGGCACGCTTGACGCCATGCGCGCTCGTCCTCATGCTCGATCTCATGCGACGGGATCTCGGACGAGATCTCCCCCGTGATCTCCGTAAACGGGAGCGGGAACGGCTCCTTCATGAGAAGCTCCACCGTTGCCTCACAGCTCGTCGCCGCCACAATTTCACACGGATCGCCCGCGCGGACGGCACGCGGATACAGCCGGCACACGGCGGGCTGGATGGTGTCCCCGCACTCCGTCTGGAGCGTGCAGAGACCGTTCCCGTCCAGCATCGGACAGCGCCCGTCCTCCCCGTGGGCAATGTACGCGAACGCGTCCTCGCTCGGGGCGTCGAACACGGTAAGGCTCCGTTCAATCCGTGCGCGGAGGGAATCCGAGCACGCAAGCGCCGTCAGCCGCAAATACTCCGTTTTCGTGAGATGGATCCGCCATCCGCGGCAGCAGACGGCACGGCAAGCGTCACATTTACAGCGGAATTTTTCCATATAGGTCGGCATATACACCGTTACCTTTTTCGTAAAGATCGCCTCTTTAATACAGAATTGTTAAGGCAGTATTGCCTAATAATATCTGTGGAATATTATAGCAATTCCGTCATAAAAATGCAAGGGAAAAATGTAAACTTTTCCAAAAAAATGCAGAAGAGAGTTAGGAGGGGCGCATCGCGCAGCCCCTCCTAAAACCTCCTCCGCGGCAAGGGGAAAGCAAAAGGAGGGGTTTCCCCCTCCCTTTTCATTATTTCAGTGCGGCTTTGTACCCTTCTGCCGTCAGCGTGTCGATCACGCCTTGGATATCCGTTCCCTTCGGGCAGGTGACCGTCACCGTCTTCTCCTCCAGATTCACCGAGGCCTTCGCGCCCTTCGTCTTCTCCACAGCGGCAGTGACGCGGGCAGCGCAGTGCTTGCACATCATACCCTCCACGGTGAGCGTGTACGATTCTTTACCGAAAAACATAGTCCCTCTCCTTTATGTGAATAAAATTAAACGATCTGAATCCGGAGCGCCGTCGCGCTGCGTCCGCCCGCCGTAATGACAACGCGTTCACCCTTTTGGAGCAATCCTGCCATCTTGGCGCAGTCGGTAGCATGGCGGAACATCGCGTCCTCCTCCGCCTGATACAGCGCCATCACGGGATACACACCCCACGAAAGCGCGAGCTGGTGGAATGTCTTGACCTCCGGCGTCGGTGCAATGATCGCCATATGCGGACGGAATTTCGACACCCGGCGCGCCGTGTATCCGCTTTCCGTCATCGTGATGACTGCGGACGCGCCGATATCCCGTGCCGTCGTGCAGGCGGCATCGCAGATCGCGTTCGTCGTATCCGTCTCATCGTTTTCGTACTGCGTTTCCTCATGCAGTCCCATCTCAAACGCGTCTTTCTCCGCCTGCTCCGCGATCTTTGCCATCACGCGGATAACCAAGGCAGGCGTATTGCCGACCGCGGTCTCTCCCGACAGCATGATCGCCGACGTACCGTCAAAGACCGCGTTCGCTACGTCCGTGATCTCCGCACGCGTCGGCGTCGTGTTCGTAATCATGGATTCCAGCATCTGCGTCGCGGTGATGACCATCTTACCGGCGCGGTAGCAGCGACGGATGAATTTCTTCTGTAGTCCGGGCAGCTTTTCGAAATCGATCTCCACGCCCATGTCTCCGCGCGCGACCATAATGCCGTCCGAAATTTGGAGAATCTCGTCAAAATGTTCAACGCCCTCTTCGTTCTCAATTTTGGCGATGATCTTGATATTGTGACCGCCGTAATAGTCGAGATAATTGCGCACGGCGAGCACGTCGTCCCCCGTCCGCACGAACGATGCCGCGATAAAATCAACGTCCTCCTCCACGGCAAAGCGGAGATCTGCCTCGTCCGCGTCGGAAAGGTATGGCATATCAAGCCGGACGTGCGGCACGTTGACACCCTTGCGGTCGGAGATCTCACCGCCATCGATGACGCGGCAGGTGATATCCGTTTCGCTTGTGCTCTCGACTGTCAGCGTGATGCGCCCGTCGTCAAGCAGGATTCGGTTTCCGACCGTCACACAGTGCGGAAGATCGCGGTACGTCACAAAAACCGCGCTCTCATCGCCCTCGATCTCCTTCGTTGTAAGGGTGAAGACCGCCCCCGCCTTGAGCGTGACTTTTTTATTTTTGAATGTACCGAGTCGGATCTCCGGACCCTTCGTGTCGATCATGACAGCGGCGGGCAGCTTCAGAGAATCGCGCACACGGCGGAATGCGGCGATTGTTTTGCGATGCAGCTCATGGGAGCCGTGCGACATATTGACGCGGGCAACGTTCATGCCCGACTCAAGCATTTCCTTCATCACGGCTTCAGACGCACAGGCAGGTCCGAGCGTACATACGATCTTTGTTTTTCTCATGGGAATATCCTCTGTATCCATTTGCTATTTGTATTATATCACATTTTCCGCCCCGATGCAATAGGCAGCAGACAGTCCGCGGAATTTTTTCCGCATCTCTGTTTTCAGTATATCCGAAGCGGCGATGTGTATGCCTGCGGACAAAAAAATCCCACGGAAAACGGCGTTCTCCGTGGGTCATTTTACTCTGTCAGACCGAAATAGTCGTACGCGGCCTGCTCGGCGTAATCGGGCGCGCCGTCGTACTGCGCGAGCCATTCGTCAAACGCTTCCGCCCCGACGATCTCGCGGAGTGTCTCATAAAACGCGGGCTCCTGCGTCTCGGTCTCCGACTCATATTCCGCCATCACGCCCGATCCCCCCGTACCGGAATTTCCCGGTGCCTCCTCACAGGGCAGATCAACTGCATCCCCGACGCCGTCGCAGACGGTATCCTTCGTCGGCGCTGTGTACATCGGCGAGGCGGAGGTGACGTTATCCTCTGCATCCGCCTCATCCGCACCGTTCGGCACAGCAGCGCACAAATCCTTCGCCGCGGATAAAGCTTCACCGGCGGCTTCCGGCGTGCCGTAGAATCCGCCTGCCTCCAAATCTGAATCGGCAACGGCGCCGTTTCCGCTATGAAGCATCGGCACGAGAATAAGAAGCGCCGGCACGAGAATCACAGCGGCACAGACAGCGGCTGTGATCCGCTTAAGAGAGCGGCGGCGAGCCGCCAGTGCTTTCTCCTGACGGATACGGCGCATCACCTGCGCTTTGAGCTCCGCCGGCGGTGCATACGCGCTCGCCTTCATCAGCGCACAAAGCTCCGCCTCCTCGGCGGTGAGGATTTCCTCCTCCACACGGCAATCCGCGCTTCGTTCTTGATTAGTACTCATACATCAAATCCATCTTTGCTTCAAAATTTCACGTTTCTGTATCATTGGACGGCGCATGCGCAAAAAAGTTCCGCCGGATCAAAAATTCTTTTACGGCGGCGCGTGCACGGAACAGGCGGCTTTTGACCGTTCCCAGCTCCAGTGAGAGCGCGTCGGCAATCTCAGCGTACGTCATGCCGCCGATGTCGCGCATTGTAACGATCAGGCGGTGCTCCTCAGGCAAGGCGGCGATCGCCTCACGGACCGCGGCAATTTCCTCCGCGCGCAGGGACGCCTCCTCCGGCAGAGCGGATACGTCGGTAACGGGCACGTCGATCGCGTGCTCCTCGCCGTCTGCGTCCTCGGTGATGAGGGAGGTGACAGCACGCCGCTTTTTCGACCGTGCGAAATCACACGCGCAGGAGATCGCGATCCGTGTGATCCACGTAGACAGCGCACAATCCCCGCGGAAGGAGGACAGCGAACGCCAGATTTTGAGGAAGGATTCCTGCGCGATGTCGTTTGCGTCGTCTGCGTTTTGCGCGGATCGGTACGCGACCGTATACACAAGACCGCCGAACCGATCGACGATCTCGCCGAAGGCGGCGTCATCCGTGATCGCGCGTTTTGCCAGCGCAAGATCTCCGTTTCGGATGCTCTCCACGCTCTCCCTCCTCTCCGTTTTGTAAATTATACGCCCAAAATCTCCTTGATTTCGGCTAAGGTTTCGACTTTCATCAATCGGGCACGCGCCTCGGCTGCCCCGCGCATCCCTTTGAGAAAATGCGCGATCCGACCGCGGCATTCGCGTGCGGCGGCACCCTCGCCCTCCGCTTCGACGATCGCTTCGGCAAGGGCGTAGGCGGTGCGCCGCCTCTCCGCTTCATCGGGCGGCAGGAACGGCTCCCCTTTGCTCCGGGCACGGATCTCGGCGAAAATCCACGGATCGCCGAGGGCGGCTCGTCCGACGGCGATACCGTCACAGCCGCACTGCTCTTTCATGCGGAAATAATCGTCGGCACATGTGACGTCCCCGTTGCCGATGACGGGAATCTCCTTCGGCAGGGCGTCACGAACGGCGGTGATGACAGACCAATCGGCGCTCGGTGCGTACATTTGCGCACGGGTACGCGCATGGACCGTGATCGCGGACGCGCCCGCTTCGACGGCGATTTTCGCGATCTCGACAGCATTTTTCGACGATTCGTCCCAACCGGCGCGGATCTTCACCGTGACAGGAACGCTGTACGGTGCGGCACCCTCGACGGCGGCTCGCACGATCTCCCCGGCAAGGCTTGGGGTACGCATGAGCGCCGATCCGTCCCCGGCGGAGACGATTTTTTTGACGGGGCAGCCCATGTTGAGATCGATCGCGGCGGGAGCACACGCACTGCACGCGCCCTCGTATTCCCCCGAGGCGATCATGGCGGCGGCACGGCGCATCTCCTCGGGATCGTGTCCGAACAGCTGGACGGCGCACGGGAAATCGTCCGCAGGCAGTCTGGCAAGGCGCGCCGTTTTCAGATCGCGGTAGCAGAGCGCAGCGGCGGAGACCATCTCCGTGACGGTGAGCTCGCACCCCAGCGATCGGCACAACAGGCGCATGGATGCATCCGTGAATCCTGCCATGGGAGCGAGGGCGGTACCGAGGGGGAATGTGGCGTTTCCGATGCGCATAGGCGGTCTCCTTGATTCATCTGATAAACTATCTTCATTATAAAGGATAATTATGTCAAAAGTATGAGCGAGAAAAGAACATATTTGGGGAATTGCGTTGCAATAATTGTGGAGGTGTGCAGCGCGCCACACCTTCTGCTTTATCTTCTCCCCTACCGCAAAAAAGGATCGGAGCTTTCACCCCGATCCGTTTTCTTATACTTTTTCGCCGTGCAGAAAGGCGCGGCATTTCTCGCTCTTCGGATTCCCGAATACTTCCTCGGGTGTACCCATCTCCTCGATCACGCCGTCCGCCATGAAGATCACCTTATCCGCCACGTGTGCGGCGAATTCCATCTCGTGCGTCACGACGATCATCGTGCGCCCGTTCTCGGCATCCTTCAACGATCGGATGACACGGAGCACCTCACCCGTCAGAGCAGGATCGAGCGCGCTCGTCGGCTCATCAAAGCAGAGGATATCCGGCTGCATCGCCAGCGCCCGCGCGATGGCTACGCGCTGCTGCTGACCGCCCGAAAGCTGATACGGATAATTCCCCATCTTGTCGGCAAGACCGACCTCGGCGAGCAGCTTTTCCGCCTGTGCCATATTCCGCACCTTGGCGTTGCCGATCGCCTCGCGGCGCGCGTGTCCGAACGGATACTCCGCGCGCAAAGCCTCCTTCGCACGCAGCTGCATCGGTATGTACACGTTCTCCAAAGCCGTATACTGCGGGAACAGATTGAACGACTGGAACACCAGCCCCATCTTCAGCCGCATCTCACGGATCTCGGCAGGCGTATACTGCTTTGCCGCATGAAACGTGAAGCCGCCTTCCATGCGGATCGTTCCCTCATTCGCCATCTCAAGGAAATTGAGACAGCGGAGCAAGGTCGTTTTACCGCCGCCCGACGAGCCGATGATGGCGAGTACCTCGCCCTTTTCCATCGTAAAATCGACGCCGTGCAGAACGGATGTATTGCCAAAGCGCTTTTTCAGCCCTGTTACTTCCAAAAATGCCATACCGTCACCTCACACTCTGTAGTAGCTGAGCTTCTTTTCGCACCAACCGAAGAAGAGGGTCAGCGCGCCGACGAAGACAAGGAAGAACACGGCAATATAGAACAGCGGCCAGACGATACCGTACGCGAGGTAATCCATCTCGTTGACGAAGAAGATCTCCGCCACCGCGATAACGCGTGCAAGAGAGGTATCCTTCACGAGCGTGATGACCTCGTTGGAGATCGGCGCAAGAATGCGCTTGACGACCTGCATGAGGATCACGGTAAAGAACGTCTCCACCGCCGTCATGCCGAGCACCTCAGCGGCCTCGTACTGCCCTTTCGGGATCCCCTCGATACCGCCGCGGTAAATCTCGGAAAAATAGCAGGCATAGTTGATGACGAACGCCACCAGCGCCGCCGTAAATCGGCCGTTATCTCCGGAAAAGAGCTGGATGTTGAAGAGCAGTCCGGGCACGTAGAAGACCACGAACAGCTGCAGCATCAGCGGCGTTCCGCGGATGATCCACACAAACGTACGGACGATCCACGAAAGCGGCTTGAACTTCGACATCGAGCCAAAGGAGATCACCAGACCGAGCGGAAGCGAGAAAACGAGCGTCAGAATAAATAACAGACAGCTTACGCCAAAACCTTCAAACAGTTTTTGCGTGACATCAAGAAAGCCCATTAAGCCTCAGCGCCGATATTCGGGATCAGATCGTTCGTCAGATCGTACTTCTCAGCCAGTTCTGCAAGCGTGCCGTCCTCGGAGAGTGCCTTGATTGCCTCGTTGATCTTTGCGGTCAGATCGCTGCCCTTGCGTGCGCCGATTGCGTAGACCTCGCTCTCGGGCTGTACAGCCTCATTGATTGCGAGAACGGCGTAGTCGCCCGTGCCGACCATAGCCTTTGCCATCTGATAGTCGATAACGGCGAAATCAGCGTTGCCTGCAACGAGCTCCATCAGAGCTGCCGACTGGGAGGTGAACGTCGTTACGTTTTCCTCGGCACCGGAAAGCTCAACTGCGACACCCTCACCGGAGGAGCCGCCCTCAGCGACAGCCTTCTTGCCTGCGAATGCCTCAGCGGTATTCAGCTCAGCGACGCGGTCAGCCTTGGTGATAACGACCTGGCGGTTCTCAAGGTATGCGTAGGTGAAATCAACGTACTCGGTACGGGATTTGCCGTCGCTCTCGTTACCGTAGGTGAAGCCGTTCCAGATGAGATCGATCGCACCGGAGTTCAGCTCCATGTACTTGTTCGGCCAGGAGATGACCTGGAACTTTGCCTCAAGACCGAGCTTCTCGGCAACAGCGGTTGCAAACTCGGTGTCGAAGCCGGTAAGGTTGCCGTCATCATCGAAATAGTTCATGGGTGCGTACACGGTGATACCGCAGACGAAGTATCCCTTTTCCTCAACTGTAGCCCAGTCGCTCTTTTTGCCGCAAGCAGCGAATACAAATGCTGCCATGAGCACTGCCAGTACAAGTGCTGTGATTCTGGTAAAACGTTTCATAGTAGTCCTCTTTCCTGCAATATTGCAAGTTAAAATTGTCTTCGCAAGGGATTTTCTCACTTTACCTTGCTAAAGTGTTATAATGATACCATATAATGTAGGATTTGTCAAGGGGGTTTGCAAATTTTGACGGGAGAGAGGCAGATTCTACGCGAGAGACACAAACGGAAGCAAACACACGGTATGTCGGGTGTGGCACGGTTTTCTCGTAGGGCGAGAGTTCGACCGAAAGGCGAAACGCCCCTACCGAGATGGGAAAAACCGTTCACACCCGTAGGGGCGGATTCCATATCCGCCCGTCCGTGCGTATTTTCATAGATGCGGCGGGAGCAAGCCCCCGTCCGCAGCGGTTGTGCGAAAATTCCACGCAAAAAACCTGCCGCCGATCACGACAGGTTTTCGTATGCAATTACTGAGCAGTTGGCACGGGGATGTAGAAGCATTCCACAATCAGGCGTTGGAGTGCCTCCTCATCGACGTAGAACTCAACGTACTCACGTCCAAGCTTTGCCTCACCGGGCAGTGCCTGCACCCCGTTATCCGTATACGTCTGGAGTCTGTCCACCAGATTCGAGATCTGGCTGACCGTGCAGTCGGAGACGAAATAATCCGTAACCTCCTCCACCATATCCAGCGTATCGTCAAACGAGTTCTGCGTATACTTCGCAAACAGACCCGCGATGAACAGTCTCTGCCGCTCCATACGCTCCATGTTGCTGCCGGTCGCATCGTTGTTGCGGTAGCGGACGAACGTCAGCGCATCCTCGCCCGTAAGCGTTACCGTTGCGCCCTTGACGTACTCCTCACCGAGCAGCGGAAAATCATTCTCCAAAGTGACGGTCACACCGCCCACGCCGTCAGCGATCATCGGAATCGCATCCATCGTGAGAGAGAAATAATGATCGATCGACGTATTCTTCGGGAAATAGAGCAGATTTTCCACAGCGGCCACCATATTCCGGCACCGCAGCTCGTCCGTCTTTCCGAACGTATGCGCCAGCGCAAGCTGTCCCGTAAACGTATTCGACGCCGTGCCCAACGCATCCGAGCGCTGGATCTCCGTCATCGTATCGCGGTTAATATGCAGAATGCGGAACGATTTATTCAGCTTATCCAAAATAATGAGCGCGACAAAATCCGCCTGAGCCGAATCTTCACGAGAGCCGTCCGGCGTCTCGATCGAGTCGATACCCATAACGAGAATAGTCTCCAACGTATCGTTGCGCTTATACTGTTTCCCGTCGAAGAAAACGCTCAAATCCCCCGAACTGGAATAGCCGGGGGACTGCGGTTCTTCATGCAATCGGTTCACGATCTTTTCAACAAGACCGGTAATCAGAAACAAGGAAACAGCGAGAACGGCAACGATCAGAACGGTCCAAAAAATCTTGGCCGGTTTTTTGGCTATCATAGGTTCCGCTTCCTTTTTCGGTTATTTTGACCGCAAAGCGACGCTGATTATGCAGCGTTCTTCTTGGTTGCTTTTCTCACGCAAACGATCGCTGCACCTGCAAACAGAACGGCACCGATCACTGCGGGGAAGAAGTATGCGGGAACATTGGTCTGCGGGGAGTCGGGATCGCCCGGGCCCGGTTCGGGAGCCTTGCCGCTGTCCTCAACGATTGCGTATGCAGCCATCGTCTTACCGGTTACCTCGAGGATGTTGTCATCGACCATCTTGTAGTGATCCTCGTCAACGTCTGCCCAGTGCTCCTTCTCAGAGCAGCGGTATACAACGAAGAACTCATCCTCAGAACCCAGACCAAGAATCTCAACCTGGAACGTGATCTCCACGCCCTGCACCTCAGCAGCTGCGGTCAGTGCCTCAAGAACGTCGAGGTTGTAAGCTGCGCCGTTTTCGTCAACGAAGTTGTAGGTAACGCCGCCAACGGTAGCGTTCAGAAGCTTCACGCCGGTATCGGTGTTTGCGCGAACGGTGGTTGCACCCTGATCGCCGCCCTTACCGAGCTCACAGCGGAAACGAACGTCGAACAGATGCGTGATTATTGCCTGCTCAACCGGAGCACCGCCGGTGATGCGCTCCCAGTGCTCGTCGAACTTCTCAACGAGGTGGTGGATCAGCTCATCCTTCAGTTCCTCGTATGCCTCTTTCAAAGACTCTTCGATATCGTCATGCAGCTCGATATCGTCATCAAAGAGGTGATCGAGGGGGGTGATAATCAGCTCTTCGCCGTGGCCTTCGTGGCCTTCGGGAATCTCGTAGCCCTCAAGCTTCGGGTCGTTCTTTGCTTCGATGCTGGGTACGAACTGGGTTGCCATCGCGCTGACAGTAAAGAGCATAACTGCCACGAGAAGGAATGCGAAAATGCGAATGGTTTTCATAGAGATATCTCCCTTCCAAAAAATCAGTACTGAAAAATATATTGTAAATTATGAAGCATCATGCGTGTTATCCGCAAGATCTTCATGGAGTACTGCCATGACCAGATACCGTCTTGTCGTATCTTCATTCAGACAGACGGAGAGGATCAGCACGCGATCGCCCCACTCGGGGAACGCCTCGCGGTTGAAATTGGCGCCGATTTCACGGATCTTGCCAACCTGCTTAAAGAACGTATTGAACAGGTATCGCTCCGAAAAATCGTACGTGTGCATCACGTGCATCTTGCTGAACGGAACAGCGGCAAACACAGTATAGTGCCGCGTTTCGTCGGGCAGATACAGCGTGATATCCGAATTCCGCCGGAAAGCGGCAGAGTCGGAATAATTCTGCTGCAGCGAACCGAACAGGATACTCCACGGCATCGTATGTCCGTAGATCACCGTTACGGGATCGTTGAAATCGGTACTGTTGTACGTCGCCTCGGTGAAGAGTGCGCCGCCCACGTACCACGTATCATCGTACGCCCGGTTCAGATATTTTTTATCGTTCGTCGGGCTTTGCAGCACGGGATAATCGATGTAGGTGTCCTCGATTTCAAGCCACGCGATGATTTCGGGATTCGTCTGCCACAGCTTCTCAAAATTGAGCAGCGGCACCGCTTCCGAAGGCACAGGCTCGGTTGTATCGGGCGCATCCGTATCCGTCTCATCGGTATCCGGCGCGTCCGTATCGGGGACAGTCACAGGCGGCTCCGTTTCGGGATCGACCGTGTCAGACGGATCCGTCACAGGCGGATCTGTCTCAACCGGATCCGTATCAGCCGGAAGGAACTCCTTGATTTCATCGCGCTTGCTTTCGAGCGCCTGCCCGTTGTCCTCCAGCAGGGTCTGATACCATGCATTCAGAGCGATGCAGACGATGACGCATACAGCACAGATGATTGCCAGAATAATATACAGCTTTTTCATAGTATATGTAGATCACAGGTCTGCGGTCTGTCCATGCGGGACACCCGCGGCAAGATCGGCACGCAAAAGATACCGTGCGCCCTGCATAATTTCCTGTGCGATCTCCTTTCCTGCGCGCTCTTCGATGACGCTGCAAGCCTCTCCGAGATTCGGCGGACGCACGGTCATATTGTGCGCATCCGTCCCCAGGAGATGGATGAGCCCTTTCTTCAGCGCACGGATCGCCTTGCCCGACGTCCGTCTGTCGGTGAAGAAGGATGCATTGGACTGCATCAGCACGCCGTTTTCCAGAAGTGCGTTCACCGTGCTCCTCGTCTGATCGAACAGATACCGTTCGACGTGCGCAAGGATGACGCGGCAATAGCCGGACGCGCAAAGATCGACTATATCATCCACAACATACGAGCTCCACCGTCCCATCGGCATCTCAAGCAAAACACAGCCGGAGCGGCCGATCCGCAGTTCGGGATGCTCCATGATGACCGAGACGCCCTCAAAATACTCGATTTCGGCGCCGGGGATCAGCGTCGGCACGGCGAAATCGGCAGAAGCGAGCGCTTCCTTCAGCTTAGCGAGAGCAGCCGTTCTGCGCGCCGTAAACGCCTCGGGGGAATCGATCGACGGATAAAAATGCGGAGTCAGAACGATACCGGTCACACCGGACGCAGCCAATGTGCGCACCATCTGCACGCTCTCATGGACAGATTGACTGCCGTCATCCACGCACGGCAGGACGTGCGTATGGAAATCGATGCGGCCGCCGTCATACAGCGGCATGATCAGGTATCCTTAGCGGAGGATTTCTCGGAAGGATTACCCGTCGTTGTCTGCTCGTTCTGTGCAGCGGCTTCCGCCTCGGCAGCCTCCTGCGCTGCCTGCTCGTACGTCGTTGCCTCCTGCCAATACGAATCGCTGCCGGAGGAGCGACCGCGATAGTAGCCGTACGGACCGGACTTATAGTAGCCGTATCCGCCGTATCCGCCGCGGCTCTTGCTGAGATTCTTGGAGTATTTGTACTTACCGTATTTGCTCTTACGCTGTGCGCACGTCAGAACGAGACCGACGATGCGTGCCTCGCTGAGACCGAGCTGATGCACGGTATCGTCCAGAAGACGCTTATCGACGAAGTCCTGACGGACAACGATCAGAATACCGTCCGTAAGCTTCGACACGATCAGCGCATCGGAAACCTCCGTAACCGGCGGCAAGTCGATGATGACGTACTCATACACACCCTTGAGCGCATCCAGAACAGCGGCAAAGCGCTTGGATGCAAGGAGCTCCGTGGGGTTCGGCGGAATATCGCCGCACGTGATCATCTTCAGTCCCTCCAGCAGTTCAACGCGCTGGATGACAGTCTGGAGGCTGCTCTTACCGACGAGCACGTTGGAGAGGCCGGGGGCACGGTTGACCTCGAGCACCTTAGCCATGCGGGACAGACGCATATCCGCGTCGATGAGGATAACCTTCTTGCCCGCCTTCATAAGGTCGTATGCGAGGTTGATGGACGTCGTGGATTTACCCTCGTGCGCCATCGCGCTGGTCAGACCGATGACGTGGCACTTGCCCTCATCGGCGTAGCTGAACATGATATTGGTACGGAGACGCTTGTGTGCCTCCGCCATAGCGAAGGAGCGCTTTTTACCGATCGTGGAGCTGAGCTCCTGATCGAACGCCTCATTCAGTTTTTCTCTCTGATTCTTACTTGCGGCGGAACCTGCTGCCGCTTTATCCTTCTTAAACCACTTCATCCGTTCTCACCGCTTCCCGTCTTATCGTCTTCGGCCTTGTTTTCGTATGCTCTTGCGTAATAGCCGATGCCGGACCGACCGTAGTATCCCTTATACGCATACTTATAACCGCTCTTATAGTAGGCCTTCTTGGAGCTGTTGTATGCATCGGGAACGATTGCAAGGATCGGGATGTTGTATCTCTGCTTCAGGTATTCCTCATCGCGGACCGTCGTATTCATGAGATCCTGGATGATGATGATCGCGCCGCCGATGATGGCACCGATCACGGCACCGATCAGCGCGTAGCGGTTGTTGGAGGGCGTTGCGCTTACGGTCGGCAGAACAGCCGCATCGACGAGACGAACGGAGCTGCCGTCCACGATATCCGCAATACGGTCGGGGAGGATATCAACGATCGTATCGACGATGACCTCCGCGTCGCTTGCATTGCCGCACGTTGCCGAAATGCTGAAGATCTCCGTATTGTTGACAGAGCTTGCCTGCACGATACCGCGCAGCTCACCGACGGAATATTCCCGGCTGAGATCGTCCGCTGCCTTCACCTGCACCATCTCGAGCGTCGTTCTGGACTGCAGGATGATGACGTAGACGTCAAGCAGGCTCTTCGCCGCGGAAAGCTGAGAGGAGGAGAACGTGATCGACGTACCTCCGACGGAGACCGAGCTGTTGTTTACGTACATCATTGCGGTAGAGGTGTAAGTTGCCTCCACGGAGAACATCGCCGCAGAGAATGCAATCGAGCCGCAAAGAATCATGGATATGACGATGAGCCACAGCTTCTTCCACAGAAGCCGGGCAAGATCGAGCAAGTCGATTTCTATCATATCAACATCAAACGCTTGGTTTGTGTTCTGATCGTTCATAATAGTCCCTTTCGTAGTTGTAATTTAAGCATCGCGTACGCATCGCGCACACGTTATGTACTTTTTTACCGTTTGCCGACGAGCTTGCGAACACGTCTGCGTACAGCGCGCCACACACGCCGCACGATTCTCGTAGCGTACCAGAACCGGCAGTAGACGCGGTAGGAGAGCGCGCTCACGGGGATCTCTCTCCCGTCACGGTTGAACGAAGTCACGACAGCGATCATCTGATCGTGCCGGACACCGGTCTCCCGTCCGATATGGTTATCGCCGAGGCAGGTATACGTTTCGCCGACGCCTACGATCCGATGCAGCACGTACCGTCCGTTATCGCGGCGGTACAGCGGCAGATCATATTTTTTGAGCCGTCCCTTCGGCAGCGGCGAGAGCGTCACCGTATCCCGGTTCGGGCGGAGCATCGGAAGCATACTGACACCGGACGGCGTGAACGTCACGTTCTGACCGTCGGCGAGCTGCTCCCGGATCATCGGCATCAGAAGATCGAGCTCGGTTTTCTTACTCTTCGAGGAAGCCATGCTTTCTCAGTCCGTCCACGAACGCATTGACGCCTTCGCGTGCGGTTGCTTCATCGACCTCGTATTTGGCAAGCAGAGCTGCCACAAGCGCATCTGTATCCGCGCCGTCGGTGAGAGCCGTCCAGAGGATCTTGCCGGTTTCATTCAGCGTGATCATACCGTTCAGGTTGAGAGCCGCATCCGTCGGAACAACGACAGTGGAGCCTGCCACCTCTCGGAGCACAAATCCGTTTTTCAGTTTCATTATGTATATCCTTTCGATGGGAGTTATTCTGCTTTGCCGGACATGACCTTATGGGAAAGGATCGCGGCCTCGTCATCCATATTGCACTCCATGAGCCACACGGGAACGTCCCGCATCAGCACGTCGAGCTGCGCGGCAATCTTCGCCCAGTTCGGACCGCCGTTTCTCGAGCGGGAGGTCTGTTCCATCAGTGCGCAGACCGCAGGAACGCCGCCAAACGGCGCGATCTTATTGACCGTACCGCGTGCCAGCAGGCAGATGCCCGCAATCGGCGCTCTCATATTCGTATTGTAATCATATTTACCGCTCCACGGCGTGCCGTACGCGTACCACGTACCATCGATACGGCGGAGCGCAGGCTTATCGTCGTTCAGCATGATGACCTTATCGCCGAACACGCGCTGCCAGATCGACGTATGCGTTGATTTACCGGTACCGCAAGGTGCGGAGAACAGATATGCGCGACCGTCCATCACGACGGCGGAGGCATGAAGCATCATACCGTCAAAATCGAGCAGCTGATTGTAGAAGGACCAGCCGGTAGTGAGGTATTCGCACTCCTCGGGAGAGAGGTGCGGCTGCTTTTCCTTAAGGCCCTGCCACGCGGACCGGATCACGATATCCGCCGGGGAGGAACTGTCCGTACGGTACGGCTGCGCCTGTGCGAGCGTCCGTCCGAAGGTTTCCATCTCCACGGTAAGATCCGCAACGCGGTAGAGATTCTTCTGCAAATCTAAAACACCCGTCATATTCCGTTAACTGATAGGAGTCATATTCTCGGGCATTTCAATATCGCCTATATCCGTCTCGTCATCGGGGACAGTCGTTTCGGACGAATCCGGCACCGTTGTAACCGGCGGAATATACGGCGGATCCGTCACAGGCGGGTTCGTCGCGGGAGGATTCGTTACAGGGGGATTCGTCACGGGAGGATTCGTTATGTCGGCAGTACTGCCCGTTCCAGAGACCGCGCCGCGTCCGTTTCTGTAGATATCCTTAGCAACCTCGTACTTATCGCGGGAGAAAACGCCTGCCTGAATCAGCGTATCGACAAGCTTCGTGCTCTTACCCGCGAGCTTTGCCTCCATGGCATTCCAAAAGATATTGACAGCATCGCCGCGCAGGAAATTCTTATCCGCCTTCGCCTGCGGGATCAGACCGACGGACTCAGCGAGCTCATACGGATTATCCCACGTAAACTGCGGATTTGTTCCTTTATCGGAATAGCCGAGTGCGCGCAGGGTAAGCGTGAGGAACATATAGTCCGTCATCGCATCCGTTGCGCCGAAAATATCGTCTCCGTAACCGTTGGTGATACCGTTCTGGTACGCATATCCGACATACGGCTTCGCCCAACTGTTCTCCGTCGTATTCACATCGGTGAACGGAACGGTGTAATTCTTGTTCTTCGCCTCCGTCTCCTTGCCGATCATACGAACGAGGAGCGTAACGCCCTCCATACGGTTCAGCGGATCGTCAAGAGCATAGCCCGCATCGCCGCCCTTGCCGAGGAACAAACCGAGCTCGTTCAGCGCGTCTGCAGCATTCTGCTGATCGGGCGTGTGGGCACAACTGGAGACAACAGCGACCGCAATCAGCAGCGCCGCCATCAGTACGGCAATTATCTTCTTGTTCATAGGGGGGCTCCTTTTTCATTTTTATTGGCCGAACATACTGAAACAGTCAATAATGTGTTTCGGACTGGGACACATGTCTGAAAAATCAGGCATATGTCCCAAGCCGAAGCTTGGGTGTCCTACGTTTTTTGAGATGTATCCCCGACGGAAAACCCGGCGGGGATATGACCCGAACCTGAATTAGCTAATGCAGGTCATGTTCTCGGGCATGGTGGTCTCCTCAGCAGAGGTGGTCATAACGTCCTCAACAGCGAAGAGAACGAGCTCAAAGCTAGGTGCTACGTACATTGGAATATCCTCCTTTCTTCGTATTTATAGTTACCTTATGTAAGGAGAACTATCTGCAACAGAAACCGCCATAAAACAGTAAGGCGGGCGATTCTTTACAGGTTTTATCAAACTTATACAACAGAATGAGCCGACTATTCATAATATATTATACATGAGTTCTCAAAGAGTGTCAAGGGATTTTGTGTAGATTTTCCGATGCAGTGACGGAAATGGTTAGGATGTCCCTGATAAAAAAGGAAAATCTTTGTTGTTTTACAAAAAAATTGCATTTCGTTGCTTCGCAGAGACAAAAAAATCCGGCGGGCATTCGCCCGCCGGAAGTTTACCGGGGAAATTACGGAGTGAACATGTTGCGAGCAGAAACGCCGAACTTCATAACAGCCTCAAACAGCGGGCTTTCTGCGCTCTTACGTGCTGCGTAGCTC
>JAFTUH010000046.1 GCA_017466375.1 Clostridia bacterium
AAGATCGTCAACCGCGTCAGCCGTGAGGCGAACTATGAAAAAATCCTCTCCATGTATAACGATACCCTGCAGGGTGCGTGCGAGGGACTCATGATCGTCCTCGGCGGTACACCGCGATTTTTAGAGGATACAAGGCGCGGCCTGTTCAGCTATGAGGCACTGCGCTCCCGCCTGACGGACGGTCGGTTTGCATCGGTCAATCCCGCTCTGGAGCTGAAAAACACGATGTCCCCCGTCATCCGTCTCAGAAGACTGTCCGATAACGAGCTGTTTGCCCTGCTGGTGCGCCTTACCGCGCTTCATGCGCAGTATTACGGCACGCCCGAGGCGCTGACGGACGCCCAGCGCGAGATTTTTCTCAAAGAGGAGCTGTCCCGCGCCCTTGCGGACGAGATGATCACGCCGCGTGAGATCATCCGCGATTTCGTCACCCTGCTCGATCTGATGTATCAGAATCCGAACGTGCCGTTTGAGAATATCGTCGCACAAACGGTCGAGAGCGCGCCGAAGGGGGAGAATCTCTCCGCCGAGGTGGTCACGGATGCCCCTGCGGATGTGCCCGATGCCCCCGTGACGCCGCCGCCTGCCGTTTCTCTCGACGATTTGGATTTCTGATATGAGTATCTATGACCGCTTTGCGCCGTTTGTGCGCGAATTCATCTACCGCCGCGGCTGGCACTCGCTCCATGCGGTGCAAGAGATCGCCGCGAGCGTGATTTTTGATACGGAATACAATCTCCTGATCCCGTCCTCCACCGCGTCGGGCAAGACGGAGGCGGCTTTTTTCCCGATCCTGTCCGAGATTTACGAGGAGGACGCCTCCGGCGTTGCCGTCCTCTATATCGCGCCCTTGAAAAGCCTCATCAACGATCAGTTTTCGCGTATCACGGAGCTGACGGAGGAGGCGGGCATTCCCGTCACGCATTGGCACGGAGACGTTGCCAGATCGCATAAGGAAAAGCTCCTCCGTGATCCGCGCGGGATTCTGCAGATCACACCCGAGTCGCTGGAGAGCATGCTCATGCGCCGCGGGAACGATCTTTCGCGCCTGTTTTCCGCCCTCCGCTATATTGTCATCGACGAGATCCATACCCTCACGGGGACGGATCGCGGCAATCAGATCCTCTGCCTGATCGCACGCCTGTCAAAAAAGATCGGGCATTCGCCCCGCCGCATCGGTCTTTCCGCTACGATCGGGGATACGTCCGCGGCGGCAGCGTGGCTCGGCGCAGGCAGCGGTCGGGAAACATACGTCCCTGCTTTGGAGAGGGAAAAGCTCCGCTGGCGCATCGGCATGGAGCATTTCTTTATCGCCGCACCGTCGGGGGATAAGAGCGATCCGAAAAAGCTCGGTCCCGCCGTTCTTCCGCCGACGATGTTTTCCGAAACGGGAGAGATCCTGCCCGATCCGGGGTATGAATATATCTACGACGCCACGAAGGGCAGAAAAGCCCTCGTGTTCTCCAACTCCCGCGAGGAGACGGAGTATATCACCGCCTCCCTCCGCCAGATCGCCGAAAGACGGCATGAGCGGGATATCTTCCTCATCCACCACGGCAATCTGTCCGCATCGCTCCGTGAGGAGGCCGAGGCGAAAATGAAGGATGACGAGGAAGCCGAGGCGGTCACCTGTGCGACGGTCACGATGGAGCTGGGTATCGATATCGGCAAACTGGAACGAGTCGTGCAGAGCGGATCGCCGAACAGCGTCTCGTCCTTTCTGCAAAGGCTCGGTCGAAGCGGACGCCGCGGCGATCCGCCGGAGATGGTGATGGTCTTCCGCGAGGAGGAGCCTCTCCCGAACACGCCTCTCCCGCAGATGATCCCGTGGGAGCTTCTCAAAGCGATCGCTATCGTCCAGCTCTATACGGAGGATCGCTTTATCGAGCCGCCGATTATGAGAAAGTGCCCGTACAGCCTCCTTTTCCAGCAGACGCTTTCGATCCTCACCGCCGACGGTGCGATGACACCGCGGGAGCTTGGCGAGCGCGTTTTGTCCCTGCCGCCCTTCTCCCACGTGGAGAAGGATGACTATAAACTGCTCCTTCTCTCGATGGTGAAGGATCAGTATCTCGAGATGACGGAGGAGAGGGAACTGATGGTCGGGCTTCTCGGTGAGCGGCTGACGGCATCGTTCAAATTCTTCGCCGTGTTTAAGGACAGCGAGGATTACACCGTCCGTGCCGGCTCCGATGAGATCGGTACGATCACGAGTGCACCGCCCGTGGGGGATCGATTTGCGCTTGCCGGTCGGGTGTGGGAGGTCGAGGAGGTCGATCTTCGGCGTAAACTGATCTACGTCCACGCCGTCAAGGGAAAGATGGAGATCGCATGGCCCGGCGATTCGGGCGAGGTGCACACGCGCGTTCTTTTGCGGATGCGGCAGGTACTTCTCGAGGATACGGAGTATCCGTACCTGAAGGAGCAGGCGCTGGCACGGCTGAAGCAGGCGCGCGAGATTGCCCAGCGGACGGGTATGCTTGAGAAGCCGATTCTGCACCTCGGCGGGCAGACGTGGGCGATCTTTCCGTGGCTTGGGACGAGATCGTTCCGCACGCTCAGGCGGTATCTCGGTCAGTTCAAGGAGACGTTCCGCCTGTCGAAGATTGAGTTTGACGGGTGCTACTATATCACGTTCCGCCAGGAGCGCGGCGACGGCGAGGCACTCCTTCGCACGATGCGCGGTCAGATCGCGCGTGCGGGGATCGATGCCGCATCCCTCGTTGCCCCGACGGAGACGCCGGTGTATGAAAAATATGACGGATTTTTGCCCGGCGATCTTCTCCGCCGTGCGTATGTGACGGATAAGCTCCGCACGGATGAGATTGAGGCGTGGGCGCGGGAAAACGCAGGAGGGGCGAATCGCGCAGCCCCTCCTGCACCCCACTCCCCTGGGGTACAGCGGTAACTGTATCTTATCCACCACTTTCACTAAAGCGTTGCCGCTGCGTTTTGTGCGAATGGCGTCAAGGAGGACGCCGCCATTCGCGACGAGGATTTCCTTTGTGTGCAAGAGCACACAATTTTGCCTCCGGCAAAACCGGAAACCTCGCATCCCCTTCCTGCACTGACAGCGGGGGAGTTTGCAGAATCGCGGTAATGTTTAGCCGTATCCAAACTACCGTCCACGCGTGCTGTTTCCGATAGGAAATCGTACGTATAAATCCAAGCTATCTCCCCGCTCCGAAGGAGCGTCCTTTACGATAGCGTTTACGCTATGGACGCATTAAATTTCGATCATGACTCTCCTTTAAGGCTGAAGCTGAAGTGGTATGTTGGCATACAGTTACCACTAAAAGAAAGCTATGAGGTGTGGGGATCCAAGGGGAGAGGGCTCTCCCTCTCCCCTTTGGCGCGGAGGAGGTGCAGGAGGGGCTACGCGATTTGCCCCTCCTGCATCGTACCCCCATCGTACGCAGACAGTAGAAAAAGAAGATAAAACAAAGAAAGGAACCCCTCCATGCACATCCTCATGCTCACCATGTCCCTCGGAATCGGAGGGGCGGAAACGCATATCCTTGAACTCACCCGTGCCCTGATCGCGCGCGGACACAGCGTCACCGTCGCCTCGGGCGGAGGTCTTTTTGTCGAGCCGCTGATCGCTTCGGGTGCACGGCATATCGATGTGCCGCTGTATACGAAAAAGCCGGGCTCCCTTGCGCGGGCATATCGAGCCGTTGCCGAGGAGATTTGCAAAAATTCCTACGATATCATCCATGCCCACGCGAGAATCCCCGCCTTTCTCGGACAGAAGCTCGCGCGCAGATTCGATATTCCCTTTGTGACTACGTTCCACGGGACGTTCAATCCCGTGTGGTATTGGCGTGCGCTTACCCGTACGGGCGAGAGAACGCTTGCCGTTTCCGACGATATCCGCGACTATCTTATGCGGTATTACGGCACCGATCCCGAAAAGATCCGCGTCACCGTCAACGGCATCGATACGGACGCTTTCGGCGATGCTGCCGATCCGCTGCCCGATCTTCCCGCGGGGGAGCGGATCCTCACCGTCACCCGCCTCGATAAAGAGTGCGCGTGGCACGCCTTC
Source organism: Clostridia bacterium (assembly GCA_017466375.1). GTDB lineage: Bacteria > Bacillota > Clostridia > Oscillospirales > CAG-272 > SIG701. The sequence continues at coordinate 4,049 of JAFTUH010000046.1, forward strand.
CGCCTCATTGAAGCGATGCCCGCGATCGTTTCCGCCCGTCCCGATGCCCGCCTTGTGATCGTCGGCGGCGGTGACGTGCTCGACGAGATCCGCGAGAGTGCCGCCCGTATGGACGAATCCCTTGGCGGCGGACGTATATCCGTGCTCGGCCCCCGTGGGGATATTCCGAAAATTCTTCCTCTGGCGGATGTGTTTGTCGGCGTATCCCGTGCTGCGATGGAGGCGATGGCGGCTCGTCTGCCCGTCGTTCTCAGCGGAGCGCAGGGTCATCTCGGCGTGTTCGTTCCCGCGATGATGGAGGAGGCGGTCGAGACGAATTTCTGCTGCCGCGGACGTGCGCTCGGCTCGGCGGAGGAGATCGCGCAGTGCGTGATTACCGTGCTCGAAAAGGATGCCGCCGCCCGCCGCGGGATGGGTGAGTACAACCGCGCCGTGATCGCCGAGAAATACTCCGTCGCACGGATGTGCACCGACGCGGAGGAGACGTACCGCCGTGTGATCGCGGAGCACGTTCCGAAGTGGGGTGACGTCGTGATCTCCGGCTATTACGGATTCCATAACGCCGGCGATGACGCGCTGCTCTCCTCGATTGCAGACGGACTGAAGGCGCGCGGTGTTACGAAAATTGCGGCACTTTCCCGGCGCGGCGTGTCGCCCGCTGTCGGTGTAAAAGCGGTCAGCCGCTTCCACATGATTGCCGTCTGGCGCGCTCTCCGTCACGCAAAGCTGCTCATCAGCGGCGGCGGCAGTCTGTTCCAGGATGCAACGAGTAAAAAATCCCTTGCGTATTATGCATCCGTTGTCCGTGCGGCGCATCGGCTCGGCGTGCCTGTCATGATCTATGCAAACGGAATCGGACCGATCGGGAGCGAATCCGGGCGGAGGCTTGCCGCCCGTGCCTGTACGGAGGCGGATTATATCAGCGTCCGTGAGGACACCTCCCGTGAGGAGCTTTGCCGTATGGGCATCGACAGCGGAAAAATCCGCGTGAGCGCCGATCCGGTCTACCGCCTGTCCGGACGCACTGCGTATGAAAAGCAGGCGAAGATCGTCGTGTCCCTCCGTGAGCTTGCCGGAAAATCGGCGGAGGAGGGGAATTCTGCCGCTTTGGAGGACGCTGTTGTTTGCGCGTTGACACAGGTGTGCCGCGAGCGCGCGCTCACCGCAGTGATTCTGCCGATGCAGCCGAAATACGATGCGGCAATTTCCGCGCGCCTTGTCCGCAGACTGTCGGAGGCGGGCGTGGAGACGGCGCTCTCTTCGGCGAGAACGTCGGAGGAGATCTTTGACGAGATCGGCAGTGCGCGCGCCGTGCTTGCCATGCGTCTGCACGCACTGATTTTCGCTACGGCATCGGCGGTGCCGTCCGCGGCGATCTCGTACGACCCGAAAATCGACGCGCTGATGTCCTATCTCGGCATGCCGGAGAATACGCTTTCCCGCTTCTCTCCCGACGCGTCGCAGATCGCGGATATGCTCCGTCGGATTCTCGCGGATACGGATGCCGCAGAGAAGCTGCGCGCCCGTGCCGCCGATCTTGCCGTTTTGGCAGAAGAGGACGTGGACGCCGCCGTGCGTCTGTTGCGGAAATAAACAAAAGCTGAACGAAATTCGTTCAGCTTTCTTTTGTTAATGCTTGATGTACCACTGTTTGTCCAGCCATGCGAGACGCGTTTTCACCCATTTTTTGATGTACTGCGTTTCCTCCTCTGCACTGTAGCAGGATTTGTTCCCGCGCAGATCGGTGCGAAGCGGTCCGCCCGGCCATCTTTCGTTGTCCAGCGCGATCGATTCATCAATGTACGCCGCCGTCTCGTCGATCGAGGCAAACATATCATCGAAGATACCGGCGTCGCGCAGCTCAGTCCATCTCTCTTTCACCAGCGCCTTGAAATCATTATTGCGCATCAGGCGGTAGTACCAGTACGCTCTCTGCTGCTCGCTGATGTAGAATCCCTCCGGCGCAAAGTAGGCGGAATTGTTCTGATTGCCCATGCAGGTGTCATAGTCCCACACCGGACCCATGTGGAGAATGCCGTCCTCAATGTAGCAGTAGCAGCTCGTCCAGAACGCGGAGTCGCCGTTGCGCACAAATTCATTGACAATGTACCAGTCCACAAACGACTGCACGTCAATGATCTCCGAGAGCTTGCCAAGACCGCGGTTCAGCCCCGGAATCATTGCCGTTGTGAGCTTCGTCGCCGTTTCGTGCGCAGCCGCCATCACCTCTTCGCCGTAGTCCTCAAGCTCCGGCTCGCAGATACGGATGTGCATCGGAACAGGCAGCGTCGCATCGATGTCGATGCAGTAGTCGCATTCGTTGTAGTGCCGTCCGGGCAGATCGATCTCCATCAGCACGTCGCCGTTTGCCGTGTCGATATCCACGCGGTCGGCGTGCACCTCGATCTTCTCCGTCAAGAGATACAGTCCGTGATACTCCCCGTTCACGACGAGATTTACATACCGGCATGCCGTGGTGTAGGGCATACCGATGTCCTTCGCCAGATTCAAGGTCAGAAAATTGCGCAGAAACGATTTGTCGCTGTAGTTCGAGATCAGTACCCATTTGCGCGCCGATCCCATGCCGAGTACGCGCTGCTTCTCCTCAAACTTGATCGCGTACTGCTTTTTCTCCATGTCATACCAGGAGTAGTTGCCGCGCCCCTTCATCTCCAGCGGGACGGATACGAGATTGTCCGCCGCATCCGCGCCGACGAGGGTTGCCGATCCGCCGACGTACTCCTCCTTCGTGAGCTCTCCGATCGAACGGTTGCCGGCAAGATCGATGTACAAGGTCGGAATGCCGCCCAGCAGCGGGTATTCGTCCGCGTCGATTTCATTTCCCGAAAGAACGGGATTTGCCCCCTCGCCCGGTGTGAGCGCAGGAGAATCCTCTCCGCAGGCGGCAAGCGCAGGCAGAAGCATGAGCAGGAGCAAAAGCATGGCGGTCATTCGTGTGACAAGAGCCGGTTTCTTCATACAGATCCCTTTCATAAGGCGAGTTATTTGCGTGGTTTCTTCCTTAAGTATAGCACACTCTTTCCCGAAAAACAAGAGGAATGTATGACGTCACTTCGGTTCTTTGCAGTTTTTTGCACGCATTTATACAAATTTCTTCATAAAACGTACATATTCTCGGGTCAAAATTGCTCAATCCGATTGACTTTAGGACACAGTTTTGCTATAATAATTGTAACTGAGCAGTTTTCCTGCCTGATCTTATTCTGAAAAAGGAGTGCGTATGAAATCCCTTCACAGAGATCTTTTTGCCTGTATTAAAGCGGCTCTGACGGGCGAGGCAGCCTCGCTTGCACGGGAGATGCCGATTGCGGAGTTGTACGCACTCGCCAAAGCGCATCAGATCGTGCCGCTTGTCTATCAGGGACTGTATCTCTCCGAGACCGATCTGACGGCGGCGGAGGAGATGCGGATGAAAACGCTGAAGCTCGCTATGGGGGATCAGCTCCAGTGCAGCGCGCTTTCCGCGATTACGGAGGCTTTCTCCAAAAACGGAATCGACCATATGCCCCTGAAGGGCTCGGCAATCAAGAATCTGTACCCGTCCTCGGAGATGCGGCTGATGAGCGATCTCGACATTCTTATCCGTGAGGAGCAGTACGGGCAGATCAAGCCGATCATGCTCTCGCTCGGATTTACGGAGGGCGTGGAGTCGGATCATGAGCTCGTTTGGCATAAGAAGCCGAATATCTGCGTCGAGCTTCATAAACGGCTCATCCCGTCGTACAATGACGATTATTACGAATATTATAAGGATCCGTGGGGGAAGGCAGTGCGGGGGACGGCGCCGTTTTGCTACACCATGCGGCGGGAGGATGAATATCTGTACATATTCACGCATCTGACCAAGCATTACCGTGACGGCGGCATCGGCGTGAAGCATCTCGTCGATCTGTGGCGGTATGCGGATCGGTATACCGATATGGACCGCGAATACATCGGGGAGGAGCTGGATAAGCTCTGCCTGCGCGCGTTTCATGAGAATATCGTCGCAACGCTGTCCGTGTGGTTTGAGCACGCAGCGCCGACGGAGATTACGAATCACATTACGGAGCGTATCGTCGAAAGCGGTGCGTACGGTCTGCGGGAGAAAAAGGATGCCGCGGCGGCGGCAAAGACGAGCGCACGGGAGAAGTCCGTCGGTGCGGCGAAGCGGAAGAAGATCCTGCATCATCTGTTTCTGCCGATCGGTGAGATGAAAAAACGGTATCCCGTGCTTACGAAAGCGCCGTTTTTACTGCCGGTATTCTGGGTAGTCCGCTGGATCACCGCCGTGTTCGGCAGACGGGATAAGATCCGTGTGATCGCGGCGGAAATCGATCGGCTGGACGGCAGTACCGTGGAGGGCTACAACCGTGAGCTTGCTATGGTCGGTCTGGCGTACGATCTCGGTGATAACAAAAAAAGGAAAGGGAGGGAGAATCCGTGACGAAAAAACGATTTGGCGGATTTTTGTTCAAAGGCCGCTACCGCAGAACAATACTTGCGCTGTTTGATATGTGCTGCTTTGCCGTCGTCGATTTCCTGTATTATATCCTTTCCGATGAGGTCTCTTACAGCACGCCCGTGCACGACGTGGAAATCTATCTCGGCAATTCCCTGTGCCTGTTTCTGTGCATCTTTGCCGTCAGACTGCTGATGTGCGTGTACAGCACGGTGTGGCGCTATACAAATACTGTCGCGTATATGCGGATGATCGTTGCCGATTTTGTCGGCTGTGTCGTTTCCTGCATCTTCTGCCGGTTTGTGATTACGGCGTTCGTTTCCGATTTCTATATCGGTATCTGGCACGGCGTTACGGTGGCGGCGCTGTCGCTGCTGCTCGGACTGTTTGCCCGCTTTACGTATCGCCTGATCTATAAGCGTTACCATAAGAGTACGGCGGATCAGTCGGCGAAAATCCCCGTCGGCATCGTCGGCGCGGGACAGCTCGGTGCATACCTCGCCAATGAGCTTGCCAATTCGCCCCGTCTCCACTGCCGCCCCGTCTGCTTCCTCGACGTCGATACGAATAAGATCGGCAACCGCGTGGCGGGACTGCCCGTCTACAGCGAGGAGGACGCGGAGAAAATCGTGAGGAAATACGGTCTTGCTGAGATCATTTTCACCGTCGGCGGACTGACGAATGAGCGTGCGGAGGATTTGTGGAATCGGTATGCGTCTCTTGGATGTAAGGTGAAAACGTACGATTCACCCTTCCGCGAGGACGGCGGCGAGATGCCGTCGAAAAAGCGCATCGTCCGCGATTTCGTGATCGAGGATCTGCTGTTCCGTAAGCCTCTGAACGTAGGCGATCAGGCAGAATTCAGCTGCTATTCGGGAAAAACCGTGCTGATTACGGGCGGCGGCGGCTCCATCGGCAGCGAGCTTTGCCGTCAGATCGCAAAATGCTCTCCCAAAAAGCTTATCATTTTCGATATCTACGAGAACAACGCGTACGAAATCGAGCAGGAGCTCATCCGTAAGTACGGGCGTGCGCTGGATCTCTCCGTGGAGATCGGCTCCGTGCGCGACGTCGAGCGGCTGGAGTGCATCTTCAAGCATTACCGTCCCGAGATCGTCTTCCATGCGGCAGCGCATAAGCACGTGCCGCTGATGGAGCACAGCGCGGGCGAGGCGGTCAAGAATAACGTCGTCGGAACGTACAATACGGCGAACGTGGCGGAGAAGTACGGGGTGAAGAAATTTATCCTCATCTCCACCGATAAGGCAGTCAATCCGACGAACGTTATGGGCGCAACGAAGCGCGTCTGTGAGATGATCGTCCAGTGCCGCCACGACAGTAAGACGAGCTTTGCCGCCGTTCGTTTCGGCAACGTGCTCGGTTCCAACGGCAGCGTGATCCCGCTGTTCAAGCGGCAGATCAATGCCGGCGGTCCTGTCACGATCACGGACAAGCGTATCATCCGCTACTTCATGACGATCCCCGAGGCGAGCCAGCTTGTGATGCTTGCGGGCGCCAAGGCGGAAAAGGGCGAGCTGTTCGTTCTGGATATGGGTCACCCCGTGAAGATTTACGATCTTGCTGTCAATATGATCCGCCTGATGGGCTATACGCCCGACGTCGATATCGAGATCAAGGAGATCGGTCTGCGCCCGGGCGAGAAGCTGTATGAGGAGCTTCTCATGAAGGGCGAGACGCTGATTGAGACGGATAATAAGATGATTTTCGTCGAGAAGGATACGCCGTATACGAGAGCCGAGGTGGACGAAAAGATCGCCGTGTTGCTTGCCGCTGTGGAAGCGGATCAGGATAATCCGGAGGCGAGCGCGGTCAAGGAAGCAATCAAATCGGTCGTGCCCACGTTTGTCGAGCCGGTTACGGTGAATACCGCATTCACCCCGCCCGCCATGAACGTGGTGGAGCTGGAAACGGCAGATACATAAGAAAAAGCACCCTTCGGGGTGCTTTTTTTATCGTTTGAATGTGTTGATCTCCTTCAGAACGCCGAAGATTTTCTTTCGGTGTATCACCAACGCCGCGATGCCGAACAGCGCCGCGCACAGGATCATCGAGACGTACTTGTGCACGCCGAGCGTCAGAAGAAATCCGTTCAAAAGGAATCCGCCCGTCCACAAAATCGCGAGGGAGAGGACGAACACGGCGATCTCTCTGAGATCGAAAACCTCACGCCACGTGCCGCCGATGACGGCGATCGTTTTGCGGAGAACGAGGAATGTGTACAGTACAGCCACGACCAGCGTCGCCACAGCGGGCCCGATCATGCCGATGGCGTAGTAGAGGACGATGTTGAGCACCGTGTTCGCCACGAGGGAGATCAGCGAGTAGAGCATCAAGGAGGCGGATTTGCCTGCCGCAGTGAGGATCAGGTGCATGGAAGCAAAGCGGAGCATGCTGTCGAGAACGTACAGGATGAAGATCGGCGTGCCGACCGTGTACGCATCCGCGTACAAAAAGGAGACCATGCTTGCGGGCGCGATCAGTACCGCGGCGGCGAGGATCCATACGCTGTAGTAGCCGATTTTGATATAGGAGGAAAACAGCTTCACCGTCATCGAGCGGTTGTTCTCGGTCACATACTGCACAATGTATGGGATCAGCACCGTCGCAAAGGAGACGGCGAGAAAATCAAACGGCAAAAGTTTCGAGCAATTCGTATAGATAGCGAGATTTTCCGTGCCGGCAAGACGCCCGATAATCAGCTTGTCAATGTCGCGCGTCAGCACGCTTGTCATCGCGTAAACGCCCATCGGCAGGCTGTACGCCAGAATCGGACGGATGTGCGCGGGAGAGATGCGAAACGGATTGACTGAGATCCCCACCCGTCTGAGCGTAAGCTTGAATACGAGAATCTGCAAGGCATCCAAGAGAACGAGCACGACGTAGATCCAGAAAATATTCTTCAGCACGTACACCGATACGTACGCGGAGACGATTTTCAGAATCATCATGCCGAGGTTGTACAGCGACATCTGCTTGGCTTTGCCCGCGGAAACGTATAGCATCTGATAAAAATACACCAGATTTGCAAAAACGGGGAGCAGCGATACAACCGGAATCAGCGAAAAGAGCGCGGGATTTTCAAAATAGTCAACGATGAGGGAGCGTCCGAGCGTGATGGCAGCGGCGAGGATCACGCCTGCCGCGATCTCCAGAAAGAATACCGTATTTACGATACGGAATCTATCCTCGGGGGATTCGTTCTCCGCTTTTTTGTTGAAATAATAGTTCACGGCATCGCCGAGCCCGAGCAGGATCAAAGACGTGCCGATCGACGTTACGATATTCGCTGCTGAATACGTGCCGTATTCTTCCAGCGACAGTCCCACCGACATGATTTTTGAGAGCACGATGCCGAACGCCATCGTGAGGATTTTGGCAAGCGTCAGGAAAACGGAGTCCCACGCCGCCCCGCGAAAGCTGATTTTTTTCATGCGTCAGACTCCGGCGGCGTAAGAGTTTTCACCACCCGTGCGGGATTGCCTGCGACAACGGTGTACGGCGGCACATCGTGCGTGACGACGGCGCCGAGCGCGACGATGGAGCCTTTCCCGACCGTGACGCCCTTCAGCACGCGCGCGTCTCTGCCGATCCATACGTTGTCCTCAATGACGACAGGCGCGCTGTCCGCGTCCTTCCACGACCACAGCGGATCGTGCAGAAAATCGGCGCATGCGCTCATTTCCAGCCGTGCCTCGGGGGAGGTCGGGTGATTGTTGTTGTCCAGAATCAGGACGTTGTTCGCAATGATCACGTTCTTGCCGACAGTGATCGACTCCTTTGCCTGCAAAGAGGTGTCCGGACCGATATAGGTGTTCTCCCCGACCGTGATCACGCCGCCGAAGCGGGAGACGAGGGCGGCACCAACGGTACAGTGCGCGCCGATTCGGATGTTTTCCCGATTGCCGTCGTTTTCGCATCTCGCACCCGGCATGAATACCGTGGATGCGTCCGCGACCGCGTGGGCGGCAAAGGATTTTTTCGTGATTTTCAGCCTGTACAGGCGGCGGATTCTTTTCAGCATACCGTATCCTTTCTGCTTACAGGAAGAACAGAAGCATGAAACGGTCATCCATAAAGACCGTCAGCGTCAGTCCGTAGAGGAGCCAGATGCATTTCAGCATCACGAGGCACAGGCAGTGCTCGTTTTTGGTGCGGATCAGCGAGACGAAATAGGACCGCAGCGATTTGAGGAAAAACCAGAGCAGTACGACCGTGCCGACGACACCGACGTTCAGAAGCATATCCACGTACTCGTTGTGCGCCGCCGCTTCAAAGACGGGATCGATCACGGAGGTGTTCACCGCGGTGCCCCCGAACAGCTTTTGCAGGAAGGGCAGATTCATAAAATACGCCAAGTGCTCGGCAGCAAACTCGGTGCGCTTCGTGGAGGCACCGGAGAGGTCGCCTGATTTGAGATCCGTGAGCGTCTCGTGAATGCGTCCGCTGATCTGCCCGATAATGTTGTCCTCGGGATGGGCGATTCCGTACGAATACAGTCCCAGACAGAGCGCAAGTCCGCCGAGGCAGAGAATCAGCGTAGAGGGGCGCATCCGCTGCGTGAGCGTGATGTAGATCAGCCACAAAACGACGTTTACGATAACGGCGGAGAGACTTGCGGAGGCGAAAACCGCCACGTAGAAAAAGACGGTCAGAACAGCGCGGATCCACGGCTTGAAAAGCTTCAGCGAAACCATGGCGAAGATGGCGACCGTATAGAAGAAGCCCATGTAGTTCGGATCCTCGAACGTTGCAAGGAAGCGGCTGAGGATGCCGTAGATCATCAGATTTTTGTGCATGACGCCTGTAACGAGCGCGCAGAGGGCGGCGACGGCGTACGCGGTGAAGAAGCGTTTCAGATTGAACGGATCCTTCAGGAGAAAGACGGATACGAGGATCACACAGCAGAGTACGTCCAAAAAGGAGAAGATGGCGCTTTGCGTATCGTATCCGCTCATGACGAAGAGGCAGTACAGGAAATACACAGCCAGCGGCGCGAGATATTTCAGCGCGACAGACCGGCTGCGGCTTCGTCTGACGAAGAAGAGGAAGATCAGAAGAAGCGAGAAGAGGCGTTGTACGGACATACCGAAGACCATGCCGTACCAGTCGTTATAGAAAATGATAAACGGAAAGACGAGATGTAGCTCATCCTTCCACACGAGGAGGAAGGAGATCGCCGCAACTGCAAGCGCAAGGACGGCATTATGCGGCAGAAATCCTGCCAGCAGAGAGCATACTGCGAGCGCAATAATCGCAATCGTGCCAAATACCGTATCCCTTTCCGTTATGACGTTCCTTTCGTTCATCATGTGTCCTCCAAAAATTTGCAAACAACGGTGTCTTATCCGAGAATGTCTTTGTGTATCGTTTCGATGGTTGTTTTGTAATCAAACGGCTTTCCTGCGAGCGATTGGGCGAAAGCCTTCAGTCGGGACGGATCGGTCAGTACCGATCGGATCGCATCCGTAAGCGCGTCCGTGCCGTTTTCGGCGATGATGCCGTCCACGCCGTCCCGGATCTGCTCCGCGGCGGAAGCGTATGCCGTCACAATGCACGGGAGCGTAAGCATCTGTGCCTCGGGGATGACCATAGGCTTGCCCTCGTAGCGGGAGGGAAGCACGAAGCAGTCCGCGGCAGAAAAATACGGGTACGGATTCGATGCGGCGCCAACGGCAAGAACGCAGTCGGAGACGCCGGATTCATCGATCAGACGGGTGAACTTTGCCATTTCCCCGTTACCGACGACAGTCCATGTGAATCGGTGTCCCTCGGCTTTCAGCCGTGCGGCGATTCTGACCAGGCGGTCCAGCCCCTTTGTGCGGATATCAATCCGGCAGACGGTCAGAAAATGCACGTGATCGCCGTGTCTGTCCACCGTATATTCGGCGGCGCGGCTTTGGAGCAGCGATCGGCTCAGCATATTCTCGACAGCAGCGGCTTTGGGCGCGAGCGTCGGAAATACATCGCAGAAGCTCTTGCGGCACGCCTCGGATACGAGCACGATTTTGTCCGCCTTCTTGAAATACGGCGCATCTATACAAACATCCAGCCCCGAGGCGGCGTAATCGGTGTGGATCCACGCGATTTTCCGCTTTGCCTTCACGCAGTCGGAGAGCAGATACGCGTTCGGGAAGAACTCGACGTAGCTGACAGCGACATCGTATTCCTCCGGCAGTTTGCGTGCGTAGCTGACTGCATTGTACGCGTTCAGCTGGGTGATCGTGTACCGCTTTTTCGTTCGGAACAGGCGGTAGAAAAGCAGTCTGTAAAACTCCTTGTGAAACAGGGAGCGAATGAGCTTCATGATCTTGGACGACGGCGGGATCGCGGCAGGCAGTCTGTGCACGTCCGCGGGGATTTTGTCGAGCATCTCGCCCGCGTCTCCCGAGAGGATCAGATCGATTTCGTAGAGGCTCCGGTCAATGCAGTCAAGGAAGGAAAGGAGACTCGTCGTACTGCCGCCGAGCGTCATTTTCTGATAGATTACGAGCAGCTTTTTCACCGTTTCCTCCCGTCCTCCGGGGATTACAGATCAAACCCCAGAAATTCCAGTATGCGCTTTGTCTGCGCGATTTTGTTTTTGTTCTTCGCCACGAACCGCGCGGCATGTTCGCCGAAGGCGCGGCGCTCCTCCTCTGTCCATTCACAGACGGTGCGGATCGTTTCCGCGAGCGTCTCGGGCGTGTCATCGGCAGCGTAGCGGATGTACGGATCGTACTCATCGGGGATGCCGTCCAGCTTGAACGCGACAAGCGGCACGCCCGAGGAGAGATATTCGAGATTTTTTGAGGGGAAGCTGTATTTTGTAAACGCCTCGTTATTCATGCGCGGATTGACGAGCACCGTCGCCGCCCTTTGCAGACGGAGAACCTCGTCCCTGGCGCATTTCCCCTTGAATACGATGCGCGGATCCCGCTTTGCCGCCTCGCGGATAACGTCCTCGCTGTCACCGACGCCGCAGATCACGAGTCGGTAGGTCGGATCATCCATGCGTGAGAACGCGTCGAGCAGGTGGACCACGCCGAATTTCCGATGGAGAGTGCCCGTGTACAGGACGGTTTTCACCCCGTCCTCCGTTTTGGGCGATGATCCCGTGTCCGCGTCGGGGGCAATCCCCTCCATGACACAGAACGGCTTGTCTGCGCCGATGTAGTCTGCCATTTGCCGCGTGAGATAGACGAATTTGTCCACGGCATGGAGATTCTTGTACGAAACGGAGGCGGTGAATCGGCTTACCGCACGGCGCAGAAAGCTGCCCTTCGCGGAGAGATTCACCATATCGGGCAGATCCGCCACGATGGCGCATACGGTCAGATCCGTGTGCGTTTTTTTGATTCGGCAAAGCACGTCGAGCATGATCCCATGGAGCGTGTACACGAGGATCACGCGCTGTTTGTCGGCGTTCTCTTCACACCAGCGGCGTACGGCGCGGTACAGATTGCGTTTTATACTGCCGCGGCGAATGTATTTGACATTGCAGAAACCGATGTTCACCGCGTCGGTGTGCAGGCCCGCGTCAAAGGCAGACGGCTTCACAAGCGCTTTTTTGTAATACTGCGGGTACGACGCGATCGGGAGCAGGTTGATCATATCGTACCGACCGTGCAGGTGATGCGCAAAACCCTCGGCGAGATGCCACTGAAGCGCGTTCGCGGCATCCTGCATATTACCGCGGGAGAGGGCATTGACCTCCCCGTACATTTCCCGCGGGATCAGGTGCGACAGAAACAGAACAGCCGTATCAGTCATGGCAAACGTCCTTGTAGCCGCGCAGTTCTTTTGCCGCACGCCGACCGAGCCGCATCATGCGGAGCATTTTCGGAAGCGATAGCTGGGTTTTCTTGCGCAGGCACATCCGTACGGCGAAGAAAAGGCTGACTGCCCACTTCATCTTCGGGAAAGCGAAGGCGAAGAAGGCGCCTTTATCGAAGAAATATTTCTCTCCGAATCCCGTAAACCACGAGGAGGAATCTTTGCGGCAAACGCCGAGCACATGGCTGTGCGTATAGATCTTCAGTCCGCGGCGCAGGCAGTCGAGGATGAACAGAGAATCCTCCCCCGAGCCGTAGAGACAGCCGCCGCCGAACAGCTGATTGAACGAGATATTCGTGCGCAGGACAGCTTTTCGGCGCACGGCGAGGGCGTACGTGCCGAATTTCAGCGCGTTCCATACGTGCCGTCTTTTGATGGGGAGATGACGCTTTTCGTAAATTTCGCCGCCTTTGGAGAGATCGGTGCTGAAAATGATCGCGTCCGCATCGGGCAGATCGCGGAAAGCTGCCTTGACTGCCTCGGCTGTGCCGTCGTAGTAGGTGATATCGTCATCGGCGAACAGAAGGATCTCCGCATCGGCGGCAAGGAGCGCGATATTGCGGTTCAGACCGACACCGCGCGTCGGCGTAGTGATCATCGTGAGCGAGCCGTGCGCCGTCTCTTCGGTGAGAAAGGAGGACGTATCGCTCTGATTGGCGATGATCGCGTCACAGCGGATGTTCATCTCCTCGGCAAGACGGAGATCACGCTGGTGCATCGTGGCGACCAGTATTTGCAATTCCGGCATGGGAGCCTCCTTTTCTTCTTTATAATATATGTATCGGATTCGGACATACGCCCGAGATTTCTCAGGCGCATGCCCCAAGCCGAAACTTGGGTGTCTTACGTTTTAGGGGGAGGTATCCCCGACGGGGTTTTCCCCCGTCGGAAATACATCCGGGGATTAATTAGGTGAACATGTTGCGAGCAGCAATACCGAACTTCATAACAGCCTCAAACAGCGGGCTTTCCGCGCTCTTACGTGCTGCGTAGCTCTCAACACTGTCTACGATTACGCCGTATACGCTGCCGTCAGCGTTGTACATCGTGATCGTGATATCCTGAGATACGTCGGCTGCTACCATTGTCGTGACGCTGACACCGGTCAGAGCA